>NZ_JBEPNA010000021.1:0-31190 GCF_040546025.1 Marisediminicola sp. UYEF4
CACTGGAATGGACCTCACCCACCGGGCGGAAGTACATCACCGAACCCGCCACGATCATCCAGGCCGGAGTCAACGACAACCTCACACGCGCCCTCGACACGAGAACGCCTGCCGACGACGAGGAACCGCCACCATTCTAAGGCGGCGTGTGGGTTGCGCAGCGCGCCCTGGCGCGCGGGTCGAAACCACGGGGGCACAACCGGTCTCGACCCGACGCCACCCGAGCCGTGGCGCCCCTCCGGTACGATTGCCTCACACCCCCACACTCAGGCACCATTGAATAACTGACTCGGTGCCGCACATATCGAACCGGAGTTCCACGTGTCTGCAGCTATTCCCGACAAGCCAGCCCTCGAAGGCCTCGAGACCAAGTGGGGGGCTAGCTGGGAGTCCTCCGGCACCTACCGGTTCGATCGCGCTGCCGCTGTCGCCGCCGGCCGCGAAAGCGTCTATTCCATCGACACTCCCCCACCGACGGCGTCCGGTTCCCTGCACATCGGCCACGTGTTCAGTTACACCCACATGGACCTGGCTGCCCGTTACCAGCGCATGCGCGGCAAGCACATCTTCTATCCCATGGGCTGGGACGACAACGGCCTTCCGACTGAGCGCCGCGTGCAGAACTACTATGGCGTGCGCTGCGACCCGACCCTCGGCTACGCGGCTGGCTTCGTGCCGCCCCTCGAGGGCGGCGAGGGTGCCTCGTCAAAGGCCGCCGACCAACTTCCCATATCGCGCCGCAACTTCATCGAGCTCTGCGAGCGGCTGACCGTCGAGGACGAAAAGCAGTTCGAGGACGTCTGGCGCGCATTGGGCCTCTCGGTCGACTGGACCCAGACGTACCGCACCATCGGCGATCCCGCCCAGCGCGTGGCGCAGCGTGCGTTCCTGCGCAACCTCGCCCGCGGGGAGGCCTACCAGGCCGAGGCGCCGACGCTGTGGGACATCACCTTCCGCACCGCCGTCGCGCAGGCCGAGCTCGAAGACAAAGAACAGCCGGCGGCCTACCACCGCATCGGCTTCGCCAAGCCAGACGGCGAGCCGCTCTTCATCGAGACGACGCGCCCCGAGCTGCTCCCAGCGTGCGTCGCCCTCGTCGCACATCCGGATGACGAGCGATACCAGCACCTGTTCGGCACCACCGTGACGACGCCGCTGTTCGGCGTCGAGGTGCCCGTGCTCGCCCACCACCTCGCCCAGAAGGACAAGGGATCGGGCATCGCCATGATCTGCACCTTCGGCGACGTGACCGACGTGGTCTGGTGGCGCGAACTCGACCTGCCCAACCGCACGATCATCGGCGCCGACGGCCGCATCATCGCCGACGCCCCCGACGCCATCGTGTCGGATGCCGCGATCGCGGCCTTCTCGGAACTCGCAGGAAAGACCGTGTTCAGCGCCAAGAAGAGGGTCGTCGAACTGCTCCGCGAGAGCGGCGATCTGGTGGGCGACCCGAAGCCGATCACGCACTCCGTGAAGTTCTTCGAGAAGGGCGACAAGCCCCTCGAGATCATCTCGACGCTGCAGTGGTACATCTCCAACGGCGCCCGCGACCAGGAGCTCCGCACCAAGCTGATCTCGCGCGGCAAGGAGATCAACTTCACCCCCGAGCACATGCGCGTCCGCTATGAGAACTGGGTCGGCGGCCTCACCGGCGACTGGCTCATCTCCCGTCAGCGCTTCTTCGGCGTGCCGATCCCCGTCTGGTACGAACTCGACGCCGACGGCAACAAGGGTGCCGTGATTGTGCCGTCCGAGTCGTCGCTGCCCATCGACCCGTCCTCGGACACCGCACCGGGCTACGACGAGCGTCAGCGCGGCGAACCCGGCGGATTCGCCGGCGAGATCGACATTATGGACACCTGGGCGACCTCGTCGCTCACCCCGCAGATCGCCGGCGGTTGGGAGAGCGACCCCGAGCTGTTCGACCTCGTCTTCCCGTATTCACTGCGCAGCCAGGGGCAGGACATCATCCGCACCTGGCTGTTCTCGACCGTGCTGCGCGCCGAGCTCGAACACGGCGTTGTGCCGTGGAAGAACGCCGGCATCTCGGGATTCATCGTCGATCCCGACCGCAAGAAGATGTCGAAGTCGAAGGGCAACGTGGTGACCCCGGCCGCGATGCTCGAGACCCACGGGTCGGATGCCGTGCGCTACTGGGCTGCCTCAAGCCGGCTTGGAACGGATGCTGCGTTCGACCCGCAGAACCCGAAGCAGATCAAGATCGGACGTCGGCTCGCGATCAAGGTGCTCAACGCCGCGAAGTTCGTCTACTCCTTCCCTACCCCCGCGGCGTCGCTGGTTGAGCCTGTCGAAACCGCGGTGACGAACCCCCTCGACCTCGACCTGCTTGCCGAGCTCGGCCGCGTCGTCGAGACCGCGACGATCGCGCTCGACGGCTACGACCACGCGAAGGCGCTCGAGAGCACCGAGCAGCTCTTCTGGACCTTCTGCGATGACTACCTCGAACTCGTGAAGGAGCGCGCGTACGGCGCCGCGACGCCCGAGGAGCAGGCATCCGCCGTCACAACCCTCCGTACCGCCGTGGACGTGTTCCTGCGGCTATTCGCGCCGTTCATCCCGTTCGCGACCGAAGAGGTCTGGTCGTGGACCCACGAGGGCTCGGTGCACGCTGCGCAGTGGCCGACCCCGACGCTCGATCGCTCGCCGACCGGTCTGCTTGGCGTCGTCGGGACCGCGCTCATCGGCATCCGCCGCGCGAAGACCGATGCGAAGGCCTCGCAGAAGACCGAGGTGCTCTCGGCCATCGTCCATGCGCCGACCGAGCGGCTCGCACTGCTGCGCCTCGCCGCCGAGGATCTCAAGGCCGTCGGGCGCATCGCGGAGCTGCACTTCGTCGAGGGTCCCGAGATCGCCGTCACCGACGTGGTGCTCGCCGAGGCCCTCGTGGAGGCGACGGACTGATGGGCTGGGGTGCCGGCGTGGGGCTGCGGATCGTTGTCGCCCTCACGTCGGCGCTCGCCCTCGCCGGATGCGCCACCCCGGGATCGCCCGGCGGCGAGCCCGACCCCGGGCCGGCCAGCACAGCGCCAAGCACAGCGCCGAGCACAGCGCCGACAAGCACCGCTGAGCCCGTGCTGCGCCGCCCGCTCGTTCCAGTGAGCGCACGCGAGTTGCTCGAATACTGCCCTGCGGTCGATGCCGAGCACTTCGATGCCGACACTGCGGCGGTGCTCGACATCTATGTGTGCTCCGCGAGCGACATCCTGTCGACCGACGGCGAAGCCGGCGCCGGTGGCGACCGCACCACTGGCGATAGCGGCGCCGCCGCGCTGCCAGACGTGCAGCGGGCCAGTCGCGTCAGCGCGGGCGGGGCCGAGCTTCTCGCGGCCTACTCGGTGGCGAATGCGCCGGCCACCTCGGGCGCCTGCATCCAGCTCGCAGCCGATCCGTTCATTGTCTGGCTGAAAACAGCTGCCGGAATCACTCCGGTCTATGCCCCCGTCGACGAGTGCGGATTCCCCACTCCGGACGCTACAGAGGCGTTCAATGGCGTCGAGCTCGAAACCATCCTGGAGATCCGGGCGGACCCGGCAGACTAGGCCCATCACGTAAGGAGCACCATGCAACTCGGAACACGCTGGCCCGTCGGCGGAGAAGTCCCCGGCCGCGTCCCCGCCGCGGTCGTCTCAGCCGTGCGCGACATCGAGTCGGAGCTGACCGGCACTGACACGAGCCAGTGGCGCTGGACACTCACCTGGCTCGAGGGGCGGCCCATCGTCGACCTCGACGATGGCACGGTCATCCGCTACGACGACGTCAGCGACGTAGCCCTCGTGGCGAATCGCGACGACCCGGAGGACGACGACTAGGGCTTACTGCGCAAATTCCCTCTCGGGCATACTCGCACATCGCCGGCTTCTCAAGTCCTACCGGTTGAGCAAATTCTTCAGTTCTCTGGAGAGACGGTACCCGGCAGCGCGACGAGGGGACGACTCGATGAGAATCAGCATGGTCTCCGCTGCGCTGAGTCCTCTCGCCGCGCTCGACGGGATGAATGCGTGCGGCCGGAGCGTGCACCTCGCGGCGCTCGGGACCGCGCTTGCCCGACGCGGGCATCATGTCACCGTCTACACGAGGCTGGACGCCCCCGGGCTATCCGAACGCGTCGAAATCTCCCCGCGGTTTGAACTCGTGCGTCTCGCGGCGGGACCGACCGAGCACCTGTCAGAGGACGACGCGCTGCCGCACATGGCTCACCTCGCCGACGGGCTCGCCCAGGACTGGCTGCGCACCAAGCCCGACATCGTGCACAGCCAGTTCTGGATGTCGGGAGTCGCGGCCCTCGACGCGGCCCGCCGCACCGACGTGCCACGGGACATCCCTGTCGCCCAGTCCTTCCACGGACTCGGCCTCATCTCCAGGCGCAACGAGGGCACCGGCGACACGAGCCCGCCGGAACGTGAGTGGCTCGAGCCCTGGGTCGGCCGCAACGCGGACAGTGTCATCGCGACGTGCTCGGACGAGGCGTTCGAGCTCAAGTCCCTCGGCATACCCACTGGTGCAATCTCGGTCGTCCCCTGCGGAGTGGATCTCCGACGATTCGGCCCACACGGAGATTTCGAGGCGAAGCATCGGCCAGTGCGCCTGGTCACGGTGGGCCGGCTCGTGCCCCGCAACGGATTCGACCTCGTCATTCGCGCGTTCGCCCAGCTCGTCGGCGACGGAGTCGACGGCGAACTGGTCATCGTCGGTGCCGCGATCAACAACCCCGGTGGAGATTGCCACACCGTCGCGGCCGAGCTACGGACGCTCGCTCAGGATCTCGCGGTGGCGGACCGCGTCGACCTGCGCGGCCCCATGGCGCACGCCGCGATGCCCGCACTCCTTCGATCGGCCGACGCTGTCATCTGCACTCCCTGGTACGAGCCATCCGGGATCGTCGCCCTCGAGGCAATGGCGTGCGGCATCCCCGTGGTGGCCAGCGGGGTCGGCGGCCTCATCGACACCGTCATCGACGGAGTGACGGGAGTGCACGTGCCGCCACACGACCCGGAGGCCATTGCGACCGCGCTCGCCTGCCTGCTCTTCGACGACGCGCGGATGGCGAGGCTCGGAGAAGCGGGCTCGCTTCGGGTCGCCAAATGGTTCAGTTGGGAGCAGGTCGCGATCGACACCGAGCGGGCCTACCGCAAGACCGCCCGTCGAGCGAAGGAGAGGGTGATCGCGCGCGCATCGACGGGAGCGACGCACTGACCCAGCGGCGAGCCTAGGGTGGAGGGATGCCGCAACCCAACCCGTTCATCGCCCCGAGCGCCCTCCCCCACGGCCTCCCGCCGTTCGCCGAGATCGCGCCGGAGCATTTCCGTCCGGCCTTCGACGCCGGTTTCGCCGAGCAGCTCGCCGAGGTCGCCGCGATCAGCGCCGATCCGGCTGACCCGACGGTCGAGAACACGCTGCTTCCGCTCGAGCGAAGCGGACAGCTGCTCGAGCGGGTCGCGAACGTCTTCTACAACAAGAGCTCCGCCGACAACGACGACTTCGTCTCCGAGCTTGAAGAGGAGATCGCCCCGCGGATGGCGGCGCACTCCGACGCGATCCGCCTCGATCCGGCTCTCTACGCACGCGTCGCGGCCATCCGCGCCGCCATCCACACCGGCCTCGACACGGGCGCCACGCCCCTCGCCCCAGAGACCCGGTACCTCGTCGAGCGCTATTTCGCCGAGCTGACCCTCGCCGGCGCCGGTCTCGGGGAGACCGAGAAGCACGCCCTGCGTGACTACAACCGCGAGCTATCGACGCTCACCACGAGGTTCGAGAAGAACCTGCTCGCCGACACCAACGACCTTGCCGTCGTCATCGATGACGTCGCCGAGCTCGACGGCCTCGCGAGAGACGACATCTCGGCGGCCGCCACCGCAGCGGCCGAGCGCGGGCTCGATGGCAAGTACCTCATCACCCTCGTGCTGCCGACCGGGCATCCATACCTCTCCCAGCTCACCCGCCGCGATGTGCGCCAGCGCATCATGGAGGCGTCGCGGTCCCGCGGCATCCGAGGGGGCGACCACGACACCCGCGCCCTCGTGCTCGAGATCACCCGCATCCGGGCGAAGCGCGCCGCGCTGCTCGGCTTCGATTCGCACGCCGCCTACGTCACCGCCGACTCGACCGCACAGACTCCCGCGCGAGTGTTCGAGATGCTCGGCCGGCTCGCGCCGCCGGCAGCCAGGAATGCCAGGGCCGAGCAGGCGGAGCTGGCGGCTCTCGCCGGGCACGAGATCGAGGCGTGGGACTGGGCCTTCTACAGCGAGAAGGTGCGCGCGGCGAAGTACGACGTCGACACCGGGTCGATGCGCCCGTACTTCGAGACTGAGCGGGTGCTGCGCGACGGCATCTTCTTCGCGGCCGAGAAGCTCTACGGGGTGACCTTCACCGAGCGCGCCGACCTCGTCGGCTACCACCCGGAGGTGCGCGTGTTCGAGGTGCGCGGCGAGGACGGCTCGGAGATCGGGCTCTACCTGCTCGACCTGTACACGCGCGACTCGAAGCGGGGTGGAGCCTGGATGAACTCGCTCATCTCACAGTCGCGCCTGCTCGGTCATCCGACCGTGGTCGTCAACAATCTCAATGTGCCCAAACCCGCCGCCGGCACCCCGACGCTGCTGACCTACGACCTCGTGAACACGTTCTTCCACGAGTTCGGTCACGCGCTGCACGGCCTCTTCGCGCGGGTGACGTACCCGATGTTCGCCGGCACGAACGTGTACCGGGACTTCGTCGAGTTTCCCAGCCAGGTCAACGAGATGTGGATGCTGTGGCCCGAGGTACTCGAGAACTTCGCGGTGCACTACGAGACCGGCGAGCGGATGCCGCAGCAACTGGTCGAGAAGCTGCACGCGTCAGCGGCCTTCAACGAGGGTTTCGCAACCTCCGAGTATCTCGCCGCCGCCCTGCTCGACCAGGCTTGGCACGCCATCGGCCCCGACCAGGCCATCACCGACGTCGCCGCCTTTGAGCGGGACGCCCTCGCCAATGCCGGACTCGACAACCCGGCCGTGCCGACGCGCTACTCGACCACCTATTTCGCGCACACCTTCTCCGGCGGGTATGCGGCGGCGTACTACTCCTACATCTGGAGCGAGGTGCTCGATGCCGACGCCGTGGACTGGTTCACCGAGAACGGCGGACTAACCCGTGAGAACGGCGACAGGTTCCGCGACCGCCTGCTCGGTGTCGGCGGCTCGAAGGATCCTCTCGAGGCCTACCGGGACTTTCGTGGCCGGGATGCCGTGATCGAGCCGCTACTGAAGCGACGCGGCCTGAATTAGGACGCTCGCTGGTCGGGAGCCTCGGGTCCCTCGTCGAGAATGCCGACGAACCGGCTGCCGATCCCGTCGAACTCGCGGCGGACGTGCCCGTCGACGGGGTCCGGCAGGTCATGAATGGAGTGGTGCTCGCAGCTGATGAAGGTGAACTGCGGCCACCACTTCTTCGGCCTCACCGCTTCACCGAATCCGCACACGTTGCACTCGAGGCGAACCCAGACGGGTTTCTTGCCCGTGCGGTTCGCGCGCGATTGCGCGAGCCACGCCGGCGGGTCGCTCTCGATTGCGGTGAGTTCCTCCTCGGACACCCACGTGCCGAGGCCGTGACGCTGCGCCATCTCGATGGGAATATCCAGGCGCAGGGCAGCTTCTCGTCGCGAAATCATGTCGGTCAACGATAGGCGTTCGACGCGTCGGCGGCGAATCAGCAGCGGCTCACGCCGCGAGCTCCGTCAGGGTGCGCAGCCGAGATTCGAGGTCGGGGCCCTGCGGCACGACGATGGCCTCGTTCGCGCCCGTCGCCTCGACGAGGGCGCTCACCCGCGACCGCACGTGGTCGCGGGAGCCGACCGCCTGCTGGGCGTTGCGGTCCGCGGCGAACGCACGCTCGCCCTCGGTCCACGGATGCGCCTCCGCCTCGGCGAGCGTGGGCACGGCGCCGGGTCGGCCGCCCTGTCGCAGGCGCACCGCCCAGAGGTTGTTGGGCAGCGCGAGCCGGGCGGCATTGGCCGCGTCGTCGGCGACCACGGTCGCAACCGAGACCATAGCGAGGGGCTGCTCAAGCACCGCCGAGGGGGTGAACCGCTCCCGGTACAGCTCGAAGGCGCGGGGCGTCTCGGCGGTGCCGGCAAAGTGGTGGGCGAACACGAACGGAAGGCCCATGATGCCGGCGAGTTGCGCGCTGAAGCCGCTCGAGCCGAGCAGCCACATGAGAGGCGCGTCGCCGGCGCCCGGCACCGCAACGACAGTCGCACCGACGCCATTCTCCAACGGCGGGATGGTGCCGAAAAGTGCGAGAAGTTCCACGACCTGCTGCGGAAAATCGTCGGCCGTCTCGTTCGCGACGTTGCGGCGCAGCATCCTCGCGGTGAGCCCGTCCGTGCCGGGGGCCCGCCCGAGCCCAAGGTCGATGCGGTCGCCGTGCAGGGCGACGAGTGTGCCGAACTGTTCGGCAATCACCAGCGAGGAATGGTTGGGCAGCATCACGCCGCCAGATCCCACCCGGATGCGCGTCGTCGCCGCCGCGATCGCCCCAATGAGCACCGCGGGCGCGCTGCTCGCGACAGCGGCCATGCCGTGGTGCTCGGCGACCCAGAAACGGCGGTAGCCCAGCTCATCGGCCGCCTTCGCCGTCGTGATCGTCTGGGCAAGGGCCTCGGCGTTGGTCATTCCGGCGCGTACCGTGGCGAGGTCGAGAACGGAGAGCGGGATCTCGCTGAAAGAAGTCATCCTCATCGGGAACCGGCGAGGAGGCCCCGGCATTCCTCGATAAGCGATGCCGTCGGGCAATGTCGATGCGCGGGGCACTCGTCCGTGAACTCCTATGGTGTGGTGGACACCGGCTTGGGGCGGCGCCGGGTGCCCAGCCAGAGCATCGCGAGCCCGCCGACGACGAGTCCCCAGAAGGCCGATCCAATGCCCCCGATGACGATTCCCGAGGCGACCACGAGGAAGGTGATCGCCGCGACCGGCCGATGCTCCGGCGTCTCGAGTGCTGCGGTGACCGACGAGATGAAGGCGCCGATGAGGGCGAGACCCGCGACGGCCGTGATGAGGATGGGCGGCGACGCGGCGACGAGGGCGGTGGCGAGACCGGCGCCGAGGCCCAGGACGAGGTAGAACGCGCCCCCGGCGACGGCGGCAATCCACCTCCTCCCGTGTTCGGGGTGCGAGTCGGGCCCGGCCATGATGGCCGCGGTGAGCGCGGCGAGGTTGATGACGTGCCCGCCGAACAGGGCTCCACCCATCGAAACGACCCCGGAGCCGATAAGGATTGGTGCGGGACGCGGCGGCGGGAACCCGAGGGTTGAGAGCACGGCGAAGCCGGGCACGTTCTGCCCGGCCATCGTCACGACGAATAGCGGCAACCCGAGGCTCGCGATCACGAGCACGTCGAAGCTCGGCGGCACGAAGCTCAGCTGCGGCGCGACGACCCCGGCGCCGAGCCATCCGGTGCCAGCCGACAAGGCCACCACGATCGCGGTTACGACCATTGCGGCCGGCACCGCCCAGCGCGGAGCGACGCGGGAGAGAACGAGCCAGACGATCACGATCGGCAGGGCGAGCAGCGGCTCGGCGACCGAGGCCGTCACCGGGGCAATGCAGATGGGGAACAGGATTCCGGCGAGCATCGCGCTGGCGATCGGCCGAGGAATACGGGTGATGCCACGCCCGAGCGCAGGCCAGGCGCCCGTCACGGCGATGAGTGCCCCGCAGACGATGAACGCGCCGACCGCGGCCGAGAAGTCCCCGGTCGTCGCCTCTGCGGCCACGAGCAGCGCGGCTCCCGGCGTGGACCAGGCGAACGACAGCGGCATCCGGTAGCGCCACGACAGCACAATCGCCATGAGGCCCTGCGTCAGGCAGAGAATGAGTAGTCCTGACGCTGCCTGCTCTTCGGTTGCCCCGACCGCGCGCAGGCCCGCGATCACAATCGCGAACGAGCTGGCGAATCCGGTGATCGCGCCGATGAGACCGGCGGAGATGGGCTGGATGATGGGCGGATCCGGGAATTTGGTGCGGCTAAGCCGACTTCTCGGTGCGTTCCTCGCGCAGGATAATCGTCGGCGCGCCGTTCTCAACGACGGCGCTCTTGGTGACGATCACGCGCGCAACGTCGGAGGAGGACGGCACCTCGAACATGATCGGCCCGAGCACCTCCTCCATGATTGCGCGGAGCCCGCGGGCGCCGGTCTTGCGCAGCACCGCCAGGTCGGCAATCGCCTCGAGCGCGTCGTGCTCGAACTCGAGCTCGACGCCATCGATCTCGAACATTCGCTGGTACTGGCGCACGAGCGCGTTGCGCGGCTCGGTGAGGATCGCCATGAGAGCGACCTGATCGAGCTGGGTGACGGTCGTGACGACGGGGAGGCGGCCGATGAACTCGGGGATCAGCCCGAACTTGTGCAGGTCTTCCGGCAGCACCTCCCCGAACAGGTTCACATCGTCGCCCTTGCTGTGCAGCGGAGCGCCGAAGCCGATGCCCTTCTTGCCCGCGCGCGAGGAGATGATCTCCTCGAGGCCCGCGAAGGCGCCAGCGACAATGAACAGCACGTTGGTCGTGTCGACCTGGATGAACTCCTGGTGCGGATGCTTGCGGCCGCCCTGCGGCGGAACGGATGCGACGGTGCCCTCGAGGATCTTGAGGAGCGCCTGCTGAACACCCTCACCGGAGACGTCGCGGGTGATCGACGGGTTCTCGGCCTTGCGGGCGATCTTGTCGATCTCGTCGATGTAGATGATGCCGGTCTCGGCACGCTTGACGTCGTAGTCCGCGGCCTGGATGAGCTTGAGCAGAATATTCTCGACGTCTTCGCCGACGTAGCCGGCCTCGGTGAGGGCGGTCGCGTCGGCGACAGCGAACGGAACGTTGAGCCGCTTCGCGAGGGTCTGGGCGAGGTAGGTCTTGCCGCAGCCGGTCGGGCCGATCAGCAGGATGTTGCTCTTGGCGATCTCGACGTCGTCGATCACGGCGTCGGCGGAGGTGAGCGTGTTGCGTGCGCGGATGCGCTTGTAGTGGTTGTAGACGGCGACCGAGAGGGCCCGTTTGGCCGGCTCCTGCCCGATGACGTACTCCTCAAGGAAGTTGAAGATCTCCTTGGGCTTGGGCAGGTCGAACTCGCTCGACACCTCTTCGCCGGCCTCGGCCAGCCGTTCTTCGATGATCTCGTTGCACAATTCGACACACTCGTCGCAGATGTACACGCCTGGTCCTGCAATGAGCTGCTGGACCTGTTTCTGGCTCTTTCCACAGAAGGAACACTTGAGCAGATCCGCGCTCTCACCAATTCGAGCCATTGCCCCGTCTCCTCCTGATTCAGCCCCGCGCCATTGCGGGTTGCCATCACTAGTGCTACGCATCGAGCCTAACCCGTGTCGCCGACACCGGAATGCACGTTGCACGATTGAGTCGGCGCGCGCCGCGGTGCTGGTTCGCTCGTGGCCTGACCGATCGGGTTGCTCACGTAGCCTCGATACATGACTTACCCCCCTCCAAGCCCTGGCTTTCGACGACCCGAATCGGCACTGCCGGTGCTGATCGGCTGCGCGGTTCTACTCGGCTCCGTCTTCGCGGTCGCCGGCCCGGCGATGGCCCACAACACGCTCGTCGCTTCCACCCCCGAGGCCGGCTCGATCCTCTCCACCCTCCCGCCGGAGTTCTCGGTCACCACGAACGAGGACATGCTCGATACCGGCGACAGCGTGAGCGCGTTCCTGCTCCAGGTCGTCGGCGACGATGGGCTTTACTACGGCGACGGGTGCGTCTCGGTGGACGGCCCGACGATGAGCTCCGCCGCCGCACTGGGACCGGCCGGCGAGTACACGCTCGCCTGGCGCGCTGTCTCGATCGACAGCCACCCGATCGACGGCCAGTTCAGCTTCGAGTGGGATCCCGCCGACGGCGCCGAGGGCTCGGTTGGCTCCGCGACGCCGCCCGAGTGCGGCGTCGCGCCGGCACCGGCGGAGGAGCAGTCGGAGGGACAGCCTCAGGAGACCGCCCCCGCGGACGAAGCCACCACACCGGCATCCGCCGACCCAGAGCAGTCGTCCTCGACCGCGCCGAACTCGCTGCTCATCGTCGGTATCGCTGCGGCTGCCGCAGCCGCGATCGGCGGGATCCTGCTCGCGCTGCGACGGCGTCGCAACGCCTGAGTCACACGGCCAAGGCAGACACAAAAGACCCGCAGGCAATGCCTGCGGGTCTTTCTGTGTACGGGCTACTTGAGCAGCGCCGCGGGGATCTGCACGTTCTTGCGCGAGGTCAATACCTGGTCGATGAGTCCGTACTCGAGCGCGGCATCCGCACCGAGGATCTTGTCCCGGTCGATATCCTTGTTGACCTGCTCCGGGCTGCGGTTCGAGTGGAACGACAGCGTCGCCTCGAGCCAGGTGCGCATGCGGAGGATCTCCTGCGCCTGAATCTCGATGTCGGACGCCTGGCCGCGACCCGCGTCGCCCGTGGAGGGCTGGTGGATCAGAATGCGGGCGTTCGGCAGCGCGAGCCGCTTGCCCGGAGTTCCTGCGGCGAGCAGCACGGCTGCGGCGGAGGCCGCCTGGCCGAGGCACACCGTCTGGATCTGCGGACGAATGTACTGCATCGTGTCGTAGATGGCCGTCATCGCGGTGAAGGATCCACCGGGTGAGTTGATGTACATCACGATGTCGCGGTCGGGATCCTGGCTCTCGAGAACGAGCAGCTGGGCCATGACGTCGTCGGCCGAGGCGTCGTCCACCTGCACCCCGAGGAACACGATGCGGTCTTCGAAGAGCTTCGCGTACGGGTCTTGGCGCTTGTAGCCGTAGGCCGTGCGCTCCTCGAAGGTCGGGAGGATGTAGCGGGATTCGGCCATCGGGCCGGCGCTTCCGCCGTAGGAAGAGATGTCCATGATGTGTGCCTTAGTTCTTCGGGGTGTCAGTGGTGCGGGTGATGTGGTCGTTGTCCGAATCGGTCGAGACCGCTGCTTCGGTGACGGTTTCGTCGGTACCGCCGCCGCCGATGACCTCTGAGGCGTATTCGCGCAGGTGGTCGACAAAGCCGTAGGCGAGCGCCTCCTGGGCCGTGAACCAGTTGTCACGGTCGTTGTCGATGAGAATCTGCTCCACCGACTTGCCGACCTGCTCTGCGGTGAGCTCCGCCATGCGCTGCTTCATGTCGAGGATGACCTTGGCCTGGGTCTGGATGTCGGCCGAGGTGCCGCCGAATCCGCCCGACGGCTGGTGGAGCAGAACTCGCGCGTTGGGCGTGATGTACCGCTTGCCCTTCGTGCCAGACGAGAGCAGGAACTGGCCCATCGACGCCGCGAGTCCGATTCCGACGGTGACGATATCGTTCGGCACGAACTTCATCGTGTCGTAGATCGCCATACCCGCGGTGATCGAGCCTCCGGGAGAGTTGATGTAGAGGAAGATGTCTCGCTCGGAGTCCTCAGCCGCAAGCAGCAGGATCTTCGCGCAGATCTCATTGGCGTTGTCGTCGCGCACCTCTGACCCGAGCCAGATGATGCGGTCCTTGAGGAGTTGGTCGAAAATGCTGTTGACCAATGCCGGTTGGGCCATTGTTGCGCTCCATTTCAGTTTTCGCTTGGTTTCGAATCTATCGGCAAGCACCGACGCAATCGGGCGTGTTCGCCGTGGGCAGATAGCGACGGGTCACTCGGGGGCGAAGGTGGCGTCAAGGGCGGCCCGAAGGTCCGCGACGAGATCGTCCTGGTCTTCGATCCCGACCGAGAACCGGAGGTGCCCGTTGGTGCGGAACTCCTCCGGCCAGTGCGCGGCCCGGGGAGCGGAACTGCCGACGTGCACGATGAGCGACTCGTCGTGGCCGAGGGAGACGGCCGAGGTGATCACGCGCAGGTTCGAGACGAACCGGTCCTGGGTGGCGGAGTCCCCGGCCACGGCGAACGC
This sequence comes from Marisediminicola sp. UYEF4, assembly GCF_040546025.1. Classification (NCBI taxonomy): domain Bacteria; kingdom Bacillati; phylum Actinomycetota; class Actinomycetes; order Micrococcales; family Microbacteriaceae; genus Marisediminicola; species Marisediminicola sp. UYEF4. The sequence goes on from NZ_JBEPNA010000021.1 coordinate 13,911, forward strand.
GAGCATCCCGCCGAAGCCGCTAGGCATCGTGCGGCGCGCAAGCTCGTGCTGCGGATGCGAGGCGAGGCCAGGGTAGGCGACGAAGGCGACCCGGTCGTCGCCGTCGAGGAAGTCGGCCACCGCCTGCGCGTTCAGGCAGTGCTGACGGATGCGCAGCGGCAGGGTGACCGATCCGCGAGTGATGAGCCAGGCGTTGAACGGGCTGATCACTCCCCCGACATCCACCATGGCGTCGCTCTTGATCTGCCGGATGAGCTCGCGGGAGCCGATCACGGCGCCGCCCATCGCGTCGCCGTGGCCGTTGATGTACTTCGTGAGCGAGTGCACGACGAGGTCGGCGCCGAGGTCGAGCGGTCGCAGCAGCAGCGGCGAGGCGAAGGTCGAGTCCACGCTCAGCAGCGCCCCTGCCTCGTGCGCGATGAGCGCGAGCTGTTCGATGTCGGCGATGCGCGTCGTGGGATTCGCGGGAGTCTCGGCGTGCACGAGGCGGGTTGTCGGGCGGATGGCGGCGCGCACTGCATCCAGATCGCTCGTGTCGACGAGGGTCGCCTCGATGCCGTACTTCTCCGGCAGCAGCTCGGTGAACAGGCGGTGGGTCGCCTCATAGACGACGTCGGCCACGACGACGTGATCGCCGGACTTCAGGAAGGTGAAGAACACGGCGTGCAGCGCGGCGACCCCGCTTGCGAGGGCGACGGCATCCTCGCCATTGTCGAGCACGGCGAGCTTCTCCTGCAGGGCGAGCTGGTTGACGCCGCTGTTGCGCGTGTAGAGGGGTATGTCGGTGCCGGACCAGCTGATCTCGGACGGGTCGTCCGGCAGCGCGTAGGAGTTCGCGAGCACGAGGGGCGTGCGCACCGCCCCGGTTCCCGGGTCGATGGCGTTGCCAGCGTGCACGGCCTGGGTCAGGAGGCGCAGGCCCCGCGGATCGTGCTTGTCCGGGCGGGGCGTCGTCATCCCCCAACGCTAGAGCAGGGCATCCGCCAGACCGCGCAGGCGAAGTGAGTGGCTGTGGTGAGGCCCCTGCCGTGCACACAGCTCCGCGCCCCAGGGGCGCTGCTTGGGCTCGCCGCAGCATCCGCCGTCCAACGGCGTCGAGTGTGCCCGCTGGCGTCGAGTGTGCCTGTTCGAACGGGCACTTTCGGCGCGTTTGGGCACAGTCGGCACGAAGTGGCGCGTCGGCGGCGTCGAGTGTGCCCGCTGGCGTCGAGTGTGCCTGTTCGGGTGGGTGCTCTCAGCGCGGAACTCGCCGCCCAGGGGCGCGACATCGCCGGACCACAGCGGTTCGGGCGCCTGGCCCACTTCTGTTCACGTGTCCGGGGTAGGCGAGCGCAATGCTGGCGGCTACGCAGGGGCAGTGCAGCCGGCTGCCTGGGCTCGCCGCAGCATCCGCCGTCCAACGGCGTCGAGTGTGCCCGCTGGCGTCGAGTGTGCCCGTTCGAATGGGCACTTTCGGCGCGTTTGGGCACAGTGGGCACGAAGTGGCGCGTCGGCGGCGTCGAGTGTGCCCGCTGGCGTCGAGTGTGCCTGTTCGAACGGGCACTTTCGGCGCGTTTGGGCACAGTCGGCACGAAGTGGCGCGTCGGTTCGGGCGCCTGGCCCACGTCTGTTCACGTGTCAGGCGAATTTTCGGCAGGCACTGATGAAGCCCAGCGTCTCCGGGGGGCGCATTCTGCAGCATCCGAATTTCACCGGAGTTATGCGCGCACACGCCGCGAACCCGCCGGATTCAAGTGCAGCGCATGGACCGCGGGAACGGCGAAGGCCCGGCACTTGTGTGCCGGGCCGTCGTCGTCAGGTGATGCCGATCAGCTGTGGTTGTGACCCTCGTGGTCGTCGTGGTCATCCGCACCGGATGCCGCGTCGATGAAGTCGCTCGCAGCGCTGTCGTCGCCGTCGTCGCTCAGAGCCGAGGCGGTGAACGAGGAGATGTCCACAGCCTCGCCGTTTCCGTCGACGACGTTCGCGCGGCTGAGCACGATCGCGAGCGCCTTGGCACGCGCGACCTCGCCGATCATCCCGGGGATCTGGCCGTTCTGGTCGAGCACCTTGATGAACTCGCCCGGCTCCATGTTGTACTGGGCGGCGCCCTGCACGAGGTACTGGGTGAGCTCGTTCTGGCTGACCTTGACCTTCTCCTGCTCGGCGATCGAGTCGAGGAGGATCTGAGTGCGGAACGTCTTCTCGCTCGAGGTGGCAACCTCGGCACGGTGCTCGGCGTCTTCGAGGCGGTTCTCGTTCTCGAGGTGGCGGTGCACCTCGTCCTCGACGAGCTTCTCCGGAACGGGGATCTCGACGGATTCGAGCAGCTTGTCGACGACCTGGTCGCGCGCCTGCGCACCCTGGCCGAAGACCTTCGACTTGATGACCTGCTGCTCGATGTCTGCCTTCAGCTCGTCGATCGTGTCGAACTGGCTGGCGATCTGGGCGAAGTCGTCGTCGGCCGCGGGAAGTTCGCGCTCCTTGACCGCGAGGAGGTTGACCGTGATCTGCGCGGTCTGACCCTCGTTGTCGCCACCGAGCAGCTTGGACTCGAAGGTCGTGGTCTCGCCGGCACTGAGGGCGTCGAGCGCCTCGTCGATGCCGTCGATGAGGTCGCCTGAGCCGACCTCGTAGGAGATGGCGTTGGCGGTGTCGACCTCGGTGCCGTCGATGGACGCGACGAGGTCGATCTGGGCGAAGTCGCCGGTCTTGGCCGGGCGCTCGACCGTGACGAGGGTGCCGAAGCGGGCGAGCAGGTTCTGCAGCTCGGTCTCGACCTCGTCGGGCTCGACGGTCGCGGTGTCGACCGTGAGCTCGAGGCCGTCGATCGACGGGAGGGTGAACTCGGGGCGAACGTCGACCTCGACGACGATCACGAGGTCGCCAGAGAAGTCCTTGAGCTCCGGCAGGCCCGTAACGTCGGCCTCGGGGCGGCCGAGCGGACGGATCTTCTCCTCGGTGACGGCAAGGCGGTAGAACTTGTCGAGGCCGTCGCTGACCGCGTGGTTCAGCACTTCGCCGCGACCGACCCGCTGGTCGATGATGGGCGGCGGCACCTTGCCCTTACGGAACCCGGGAATGTTGATCGACTCCGCGAGGTGCGCGTAGGCGTGGTCGACGCTGGGCTTCAGCTCGTCCGGGGTAACTGCGATGGTGAGCTTCACCCGCGTGGGGCTCAGCTTTTCGACCGTGGTCTTCACGTGTGGCTCTCCTGTATTCGACGTACTGGGTGTGGGGGATTCTTGTCGGGGCGACAGGATTCGAACCTGCGGCCTCCCGCTCCCAAAGCGGGCGCTCTACCAAGCTGAGCTACGCCCCGGACATGATCGTGCGGCCAGAGGGGATCGGATCATGAGGCATCCGAAATTTTGGCCGTGGCAAGTCTAGCCGAGCGCCGACTGGCAGGGCGCCATGGGCGCCCCGTGACATGCATTAGAGTTGCAGAGTGCAATTCGGCCCGAGCCAGTCGGGCCGGTCGTGCGGGGATGTAGCTTAGTGGTAAAGCCTCAGTCTTCCAAACTGATGATGCGAGTTCGATTCTCGTCATCCCCTCCATCACATGCTTAGGTCAGAGGTGCTGGCGCTTGGGCATTCCGAGTTCGTTCAGCGGGTCCTGGTGCTCGGTGGGCCGCTCGTGCCCGACCGGGCAGTGCAGCACAGCGTTCGGCACGGTGTGGTCGATGCGGTGCTCCGACATCGGATGGCGGCACACCGGGCAGGTCGCTGCTGCAACCTGTTGCACGACCTCCTCGAACGGTCCGCTTGGCGGCGGTCCCAACGGACCCTCGAGTGACCGGTTGAGCCAGTCGATAAATCGCAGGTAGCGTCCGGCCTCACCCGGTTCGTGCGACTGTGAGCGTTTGCGCGAGCGTTCGGTGGTCTCATTCATGGCGACAGGGTACGCCCGGCAGTTCGCGAGCGGGAGGGTCCAAAGGCCGGGGCTTTCTCACCAACTGGAGGGAGCGAGCCGGAGCGGTCCGAGTGCACGAAGCCGATCCCCACGAGAATCAGCCCACCCCCGAGCAGCTGCAGCACCGTGAGGTTCTCGCCGAGCAGCATCCACGCCCAGAGTCCCGCCGCCGCGACCTCGAGCAGGCCGACGAACGACGCGAGCCTGGATCCCAGCATCCCGCCCGCCGTAATGCTCGTCGCGTAGGCCACGGCCGTGGAGACGACGCCGACAACGAGCATCGGCACCCACCACGGGGTGGCGCGGCCGAGCAGCGCCACCTCGTCGACGGAGGCGGTGAACGGCACCATCCCGAGCAGTCCGGCGACAGCCAGCAGCATGGGTGCGATCAGCAGGCCCGCGGAGGCCAGGGCGACCGGCGGCAGCCCCGCGCTCGGCCTCGCGGCGATCACGAAGTAGCCGGCACAGCAGACCATCGCTGTGACGGCCGCGGCGATCCCGAGCGGGTCGAGGGCGCCGGATCCGGATGGGGAGACGATCAGCAGCAGCCCCGCGAATGCCGCGACCGACCCGACGAGAACGACGATCGCCGGCCGTCGCCGCGTCATCGCCCACGCGAGAGCGACGAGCAGCAGCGGGGCCATGTACTCGATCAGGATGGCGGTGCCGACGGGGATCCGCTGCACCGCGGCGAAGTAGAACAGCTGGGTGCCCGCGACCCCGACGGTGGCCATCCCCAGGATGCGCCAGCGGCCCCGCCAGACGGATGCCCAGCGTCCGCGCAGTGTGAGGACGGCGAACGGCGCGAGGATCAGACCGCCGATGAGGGCGCGAACCGTGACCGCGGCGGCGGGGCTCCAGCCGCCCTCGAGGAGGGGCTTGATGAGGGCGCCCGACACCCCGAAGGATGCCGCGGCGACGAGCGCGAAAAGGAGTCCGGACGACAAGGGCTGACGGTTCACGCGCATCCCTCCGTCATGGTCTATATCTACTGTTGACACTGACATTAGAGTTGGAGCGAATAAGGAGTCAAATTGCATTTTGCCCCTGACACCGAGGTGCTCCTCGCGTTCAACGTGGCCCTCGCCAACACCGTCGCCTCCGCGTCGAGAAGCGGCGCCGATGAACTGGCCACGACCGAGCAACTCTTTGCCCTCGTGGGTGAGCACGGCTTCACCGGTCGCTTCGATCGCGACGCCGCCGAACTCGCCGAGGTGCGTGCCGCCCGGGCGGAACTGCGGCGCATTTGGGTGCTCGACCGCGACGCGATGGCGGGCGAGGTGAACGCACTGCTCCGCGACACGCAAACCCTCCCCCAGTTGGCTCGCCACGATGGATTCGACTGGCACCTGCACGCAACGGGGGCCGACGCCCCACTCGCCGACCGCATCTTGGCCGAAGCCGCGATCGCCCTCGTCGACGTCATCCGCGCGACCGCGACGGGCCGGCTGCGCCTGTGCGAGGCGGATGACTGCGAGGGCCTGTTCGCCGACCTCTCCCGCAACGGGTCGAGGCGCTACTGCAGCGTGCGCTGCGGCAACCGGATGAACATGGTCGCGCACCGCAGGCGGCAGAGCGGCGAGTAGCTCACGAGATGGAGCGGAGCCAGCCGGGACGCACGAACCCGCTCTCGTAGGCGAACACGGCGGCCTGCACCCGGCTGCTGGTCTGAGTCTTCAGGAGAACATTGCTGATATGGGTCTTCACCGTCGCCTCGCTCAGGAAGATCTCCTTCGCGATCGCCGCATTGCTCAGGCCACGCGCCACCGCATCAAGCATCTGACGCTCACGTTGGCTCAGGCTCTCCAGGAGGGCGCGCTGCTCGCGGGACTCTGAAGGCTCGGGAGCCTCCTGCCTCGCACCCTCGAGCTTGCCAGCCAGACGGTGTTCGAGCAGCGACCGGGTCATGGCCGGGTCGATGAGAGTGTCACCACGGCGAGCAGTGCGCACGGCCGCCGCGAGGAGGTCGGCCCCGGCATCCTTGAGAAGGAACCCGAACGCGCCGGCGCGAACGCTCGCGAGGAGGTACTCCTCGTCGTCGAAGGTCGTGATAATCACCACGGCACCCGCTGTGCCGTTCTCGATGATGCGCCTGGTGGCCTCGATGCCGTCGAGCTCCGGCATCCGAACGTCCATGAGGATCACGTCAGGGCGGTGAAGTTGCGCTTTCGCGATGGCTTCAATGCCGTCGCGTGCATCGTCGACCACGACTATGTCCGCTTCGGCGTCGAGCATCATACGCAGCCCGGCCCGAATCACGGACTGATCGTCGACGACCAGCACCCGGATCGGGGCGTCGTCGTCGCTCATTCCGCGCCTCCTGCGCCGAGCGGAAGGACCGCCTCGACAACCCACCCGCGGCCGGCGCCCTTACCCGCGACGAGGGTTCCGCCGAGCGCCTCCGCCCGCTCCCGCATCCCGCGCACGCCCTCGCCGCCGTCAACTCGCGCGGACTCGCCGACAGGCAGCAGCCGCTCGGCCGGCGCACCGTCGTCCTCGATGCGAAGCTCGAGTCGATCGTCGACGGTGCGCACTCCGACGCGCACGCGGGTCGCCGTGGAATGCAGCAGCACGTTGGACAACGCCTCCTGGGAGATGCGGAGGACGGCGAACTCCTGCATCGTGGTGAGCGGGGTGTCGACCGCGAGGCTGGTCTCGATCGCCAGGCCCGTCTCGCGAACATGCGCGACCACCTCGTTGAGTGACGCCGGAAAGGCCATCGGGGTGAGGGCTGAGGGGCGGCCATCCGTTCGCAGTACTTTGACTACCTTTCGCATGGCGATGAGCGCATGCTGTCCGCTCGTCGCAATCCACGCCACCGTGTCCCTGAGCTCGTTCGCGGCCGCGAGCTCCCCGGGCCTGAGGGTCGATATGCGCACGGCGGCCTGGGCGCGAACCACGATCGCGCTCACGTGGTGGGCGACGACGTCGTGGATCTCGCGAGCGATGGCGGTGCGCTCCTCGGTCGCGATCCGCGCCCGGTCCGCCTCTCGCAGGCGCAGGAGCTCGTCGTTTCGTTGACGGAGGGCCTCCACGATCACGCGCTGCACCTTGGCAGACCGTCCCAGGAGCAGCGCCGCGACGACGGGAACGCCGGAGAGGATTCGACTTGACGGGTCGAGCCTGACGATTGACTCGATGTAGTAACCCGGATCGAGGTCTGAGTTAGGGAGGAAGGGGAGCAGGGCCGCGACAGTGAACACGAGTATCAGCGGAGCGGCAACCGCCAGACGGAGGCCCGCGCTCGTGGAGAGGTAGGCGGCGATCACAAATGGGATCGCCCGCATCTCCGGCACGTCGAACGACCAGGCCGGGTTGGTCGTGAGCAGACCGACAACGACGATTCCGATGACGGGACGGATGCGGGAAAGGGCGAAGGCGGCGGCGCCGATCAGACCGATGCTGATGTAGCCATCGAGCTCGACCGGGTACCAGCCGAGGCCGCGGGCGAGGAGGATCGTGCCGAGCCAGATCGCCAGGAAGACAACGGCGTAGCAGAGGTCTCGCTTCAGGGACGGCGCCGCGATGAACGCCGCCCAGCGAACGCTGGGGGCGAGACCACCCCCGACCCGGGACGGACGGAGGATCTGGGGTACGAGCACTGACACGCCCTAACAGTCGATTCCGGAGTTCACAGCCCACGGCATGCCGATGTTCTGAATGATCCCATTCTGCGTGTACGCGCCGACCCCGACGGGGAAGACAATGTCGGGCCAGGCGCGGTCGAGGATGATCTGTGCCTCCGCGGTGAACCCCTCGACCAGTCCCTCGTCGAGCGTGGCAATGAACCCCGTGATGTCGTCTCCGACCTTCTCCCCATTCGGCCCCTCAATCGACACGGGGTCACCTGTCGTGCCGCTGGGAAGCTCCCCACCGAAGACGCGAGCGTCGTAATCGCCGATGGCGTCTACGTCGCGGTCGATTATTCGTAGCACATCCCCCCAGGCGTGCTCGGTGGCCGCGCCGGAACATTCGGCAGCGGCAAGATTGGTCGTCGTGGGATCACCGAGCACGGCACTGAGTCCGGTGATGGTCGCCTCGACATCGGTGGCGGCGAGCCTGGCGACCTCATCGCCGTCGGCAATGAGCACGAAGGCGTCCGCCGCGACCGCGATCGTGTCGACGTCGGCATACGCCGTCTCGCTCACGGGAGCGGGATCGACGGGAGCCGGGCCTGCCGCGGTGGTCGCCGCACAGGAGGTGAGGGACAGCGCAAAGAGAACGGCGATCGGTGTGAGAGTTTTTTGCATGACTCGAAGTTATCCATCAGCGCCGCGCGCGTCGTCATCCATTCGACTGAAACTCGTCAGCTCGGAACGGGCACTTTGGGCGAGGACGGAACGGTGGCGCGTCACTTGACTGGTGGGCATGAACTCCACTCGGAACACCCAATCCCGCTCGTTCGTCGACCCCGCCGCGATCTACGGATCAACAACCGCGGCCACGATCTGGATCAATGTCGACATCGACGTCGACTTCCCCCTCGCCGCCGGCCCCGACACGCTGCTCCGCTGACGGCAGCGTGCGCGCGATGACCTCGAGCTCCTCGGCGCGTGACAGTCCGGACCGTCGCTCGCGGTCCAGGCCGCGCGCGCGTTCGTCGTCGAGAGACCGCGCCAGAGTCTCCCGGAGGCATCTGGTGGAGCCGCCGGCAGCCAGGAATGCGTCGGTGTTCCGTTGCGCGAAGCCGACGTCTGCCGCGGGAAGCCAGAGTGGGAGAGAGCGAGGGCCGGACCAGTACCGCACATCGTTGGTGATGAGCCAGTCGTCGGCAGCGGTCACCGTCCGTGCCGTGCGGCCGGCTACCTCGGCCGCGGCGGAGAGGACCTCGACGAGCGGCCGCGCGGGTCCGACCGCGTTGAAGGTGCCCGACTGGCCGCGCCGCCCGGCCGCGATGAGCCAGGCAGCGAGATCGTCGACGTCGATGAACTGAACCATGCGGTTGCCGGTATCGGGCACAAGCACGGCACCGTCGCCGGCCAGAGCGAAGCGGCCGACCCAATAACCGAACCGATCGCTGCCGTCGCCCGGGCCCGCGATCAGGCCGGCCCGCGCGATCAGCAGCCGATCGCCGACGGCCGACGTCGAGGCCCGCTCCGCGGCGACCTTGGCATGGCCGTAGTCGTCGAGATCGAGCGGCTCGTGCAGGGCGGCCGACTCACCAGCATCCGCCTCTCCATTGCTCGCATAGACCGACACGGACGACACGAGAGTCCAATGCCGGGCCGTCGCGCCCAGCGCGTCGAGCGCCGCCGTAACGAACCCGTGGTTGTAGGAGAGCTCGATAACGTCGTCCCACTCGCCATCCAGCACGCCCGAGTACGCTCCGGGCCGGGACCGATCGGATCGCACGAGGCGAGCCCCGGCCGGCACCCGCCGCGCCTCGCCTCGCGCCAGACAGGTCACGTCGTCGCCCGCGCCCACGGCGTGTGCCGCGATCGCGCGGCCAAGCCAGGCGGTGCCGCCGAGGATCAGGACTTTGCGCATGGCGCCCAGTCAAGCGTGTATCTCGGCGCTGGAGAGAATCCAGTCCATCGCCGCCGGGCACGCGTCGAGCACCGAGATGTGCCCATCGTCCGGGCGCGACCACAGCTCGGAGTGCGCGAGGCGGCGGGCGAACCAGTCAGCGTGGGCTGGCGGAACCACCCGGTCCAGCCCGCCCTGCACGACGAGGACCGGCGCCTCGATGCCCGCCACGTCGAAGCCCCACGGGCTCACGAAAGCGAGATCGTCGTCGATCAGACCGTCGGCGCCGTCGGCTGCGGCGACTCCGACGTCCGCGCCGAGCGACGACCAGCCGCCCTCCAGCGCCGCGTAGTCCCTCGCGCTGAAGCTCTCCGGATCGAACTCCTCAATCTGCTCCCAGTGCTCCCGCGCGCGCCGACCGGCCATCGCCGCGCGCAGCGACGCGCCATCGGAGGCCATCCCGGCCAGGAAGTCGAGTCCCTCGGCATCCGACGGGGCGATGCAGGCCAGCAGCGCGACGGCCAACACCCTCTCGGGCAGCAGCGCGGCGCAGGCGAGGGCATGCGGCCCGCCGCCCGACGCGCCCATGACCGCAAACCGGTCGATGCCGAGCGCATCCGCGATGTCGGCTACGTCGGACGCCGCAGACGCGACGGTGCGGCCGGGCAGAGGGGACGACCCGCCGTAGCTCGGGCGCCCATAGGACAGGAGTCGGATGCCCCGGTCGGCGGCCGCGGCGACGAGCGGCTCGAGGAGCGCGCCGGTCTGGGGCGAGCCGTGGTGCCAGATCAGCGCGAGCGCGGACCCGGACCCGGTGTCGTGAACGCGCGCGGTGCGGCCATCATCAAGTCGGATGTCGTGGGTTTTGCTCACGCGCATAGCGTACGTCCACGGGAGCACACTCGGCTGGCCGCTCTCCCGGCGAGTTAGCGTGGAGTACATGTCAGTTCAGGTTTCGCTTCCGTTCGCCTCCCTCGACGAGTTCATCGCGCTCCCGCGGATCGAGGGCCTCGCGCTCTCGCCCGACGGGCGCCGGGTGGTGCTCACCGTCGCGACGCTCACGCGCGACGCCACCTCCTATGAGCGGACGCTCTGGTCGGTGCCCTCCGACGGCACCGGAGTGCCGACTCGGCTGACCCGCTCGGCCAAGGGCGAATCCGGCGTCACGTTCACAGGGTCGGGGGACGTGCTGTTCGTCTCCGCCCGCCCGGATGCCGAGCCCGAGAAGGACACCGAGGCCGCGCAGCTCTGGCTGCTGCCGGCCGGCGGCGGCGAGGCACGGGCGGTGACCCGTCTGGCAGGCGGCGTATCCGGCATCGCCGCGACAGCGACATCATCGAATGCAGTCGTGATCGCCGCAGATCTGCTCCCCAGCTCCGACAGCCTCGAGGCGGAGGCCGCCGCGCGCAAGAACCGCACCGACAAGAAGGTCTCCGCGATCCTGCACGAGAGTTACCCGGTGCGTTACTGGGACCACGATCTCGGCCCGGCCCAGCCGCACCTGCTGTCGCTCGACCTGTCCCATCTCGCCGAGACGATAGCCGCACGGGCGACCGTGGACCCGGACGCCGCTGCAATCTACCCGGTCGACCTGCCGAGGCCGAACGACCTCACGCCGGCTCCCGGCCGCGCCGGCGACACGGCCGGCCAGGCGATCACCCCCGACGGCCGCACCGTCATCGCAGCGCTGCGCGTGCAGGAGCAGCGCTCCGGCCGGCACGTGCTGGTCGCTATCGACGTGCAGTCCGGGCAGCGCACGACGCTGTTCGACGAACACCGCGTGCACTTCCAATCCCCCACCATCAGCCGCGACGGGTCCCTCGTCGCGTTCGTCCGCAGCGCGTTCAGCACCCCGGACGGACCGGCCGACCAGGAGATCTGGGTCGTCGGCATCGACGGGACCCAACCGCGCCGCCTCGCCGCGGGCTGGGACCGCTGGCCCTCGAGCATGGTCTTCGATGTGGACGACGAGTCCCTCATCGTGACGGCCGACCACGACGGCCGCGGCCCGATCTTCCGCATCCCGCTCGACGGTGCTGCCGCGGAGCGGCTCACCCGCGACGACTACAGCTACACCCACGTCGCCGTCGACACTCAGACCGGTGACCTCGTCGCGCTCCGCTCCTCGTGGATGGCGCCGTCGCATCCGGTACGGATCACCGACGCGGGCGACGTCATCCCGCTCGCGACACCCGCGAAGGTGCCCGAAGCGCCCGGCTCGATCACCGAGGTCGAGACGGTGGCCGAGGACGGGTCGCGACTTCGCGCCTGGCTCATGCTGCCAGGCGGCGCCGACGCGCAGCATCCGGCCCCCCTCCTGCTCTGGATCCACGGCGGACCGCTGAACAGCTGGAACGCGTGGAGCTGGCGCTGGAGCCCGCTGCTCGCGGTCGCCCGGGGCTACGCGGTACTGCTGCCCGACCCCGCGCTGTCGACGGGATACGGCCTGGACTTCGTCGCGCGCGGCTGGGACTCGTGGGGGGCGAAGCCGTACACCGACCTCCTCGCGATCACGGATGCCGCCGAGGCGCGCCCCGATATCGACGCCACGAAGACCGCCGCGATGGGAGGCTCGTTCGGCGGCTACATGGCGAACTGGATCGCCGGGCACACCGATCGGTTCACCGCGATCATCAGCCACGCGAGCCTGTGGGCCCTCGACCAGTTCAACGGGACGACCGACAATTCGCAGTACTGGCAGAGCATCTTCTCGCCGCAGGGCATGATCGACAGCTCACCGCACCACAGCGTGCGCGACATCTCGACGCCGATGCTCGTCATCCACGGCGACCACGACTACCGGGTTCCGATCGGGGAGAGCCTGCGGCTGTGGTCGGAGCTCGCCGAGCACCACGCCGAGCCCGACGGCACAACGCCGCACAAGTTCCTCTACTTCCCGAACGAGAATCACTGGGTGCTCGGGCCGCAGCACGCCGTCGTCTGGTACGAGACAGTGTTCGCCTTCCTCGACCAGCACGTGCACGGGGCAGATTGGACGCGCCCGGAATTGCTGGGCTGACAATAACTCGACCCCCGTTTAGGGGGGCGCGGAGTCCCCTATAAGGGGGACTATGCTCAACTCAACCGCCCCCCGAATGGCCGCCGCGGTTCGGCATGCACGACTACCGCACCCGAATCGTCCGCCGCGGTCGGACACTCGAACATGGAGACCCACCATGCCTGCTGCTGAAACTGCTCCCCTCGCGCCCTCCGGCTGGTACCGCGATCCCCTCGGCCTTCCCCAGCTGCGCTGGTGGAACGGCATGATGTGGACCAACCAGATCGAAGAGCCGCGTGCTGAAATCCAGGTCTCGTCGGCCTACAAGGTGGAGCTCGTCAGCTCTCCCTAACCTGTCCGCGGGATTCACGTGGTGACGCGGATTCTCCTCAGCCGGTGCTTCTGCCGTCCGGGGATGTCAGCGGAGCGCTAGCCTGAGGTCTCTACCTCGAGGAGTGCTCATGCCCGATGGCGGCCCCGCCGACTACCGCCCCTATGCGGGAGCGGTGGTCTGGCCGAGCGGTCTCGGTGCGCTCACCGATCGCGCCCTGTGCCCCGCCTGCTTCTCGCGGCTTTCCGGCACGGTGTGCGGCGTGTGCGGGCTCGACCTGAATCATCCCGCGGTCGAGCTTCTGTTCGCGACATCGCTCGAGGCGTCCGCGATGCTCTCCCGCAGGGTCGGAATCATCGGCCGGATGCGATTCGAGACGGATGCGCGTGCCGCAGCCATTGCGGCCGCGGCACGCTCGACGGCCTCGGGGCAGCCTGACGCGACCCTTGCCGCTGTGCCCTTTGCGGCTCCGGTGGTCGCGCCTTCTGGCGCCGTCATCGCCGCTGCGGCGCGTCCCGCTGTCGCGCCTCCCGGGGCGCCCGCCCCTCCAGCGCCTCCAGCGCATCCAGCGCCTCCAGCGCCTCCTGTGGCCGCTGCTGCCGCCGGGCCGGCCGGGCCGGTCCGCCGCCGGGTGTCGAGCGTGCAGCTCGCCCTTCTCATCGTCGGGGTGTCCGCCCTGTCGGTCGGCGCGATCTTCTTCCTCGTCTACGCCTTCATCAACTTCGGGATCGGCTGGCGGTCCATCATCATCGGCACGATCACGCTCGGCGCGATCGCGGGCGCAGAGCTTCTGCGGCGTCGAGGTCTGCGCACGACCGCCGAGGGGATCGCGAGCTTCGCGATCGTGCTCGTCTACCTCGACGCCTTCGCCGTCCGCGCCAACAACCTCTTCGGGGCTGGAGCAGTCGCCGGCGACGCATTCTGGGGACTCACCATGGTCGCCTCCGGTGCCGCCTTCGTGGCTTGGAACCGCGCAACAACGATGCGGGCGCCCAGCATCGCCGGCTTCGCGACCGTCTCCCCCGGTGTCGGACTTCTCGCCTATTCTGCGGCGCCGGCGGCACCCGAGTCGATCAGGCTCGGGATCACGTTCGCGGCCATCGCCGCGGCGGGGATCGTGCACCGGCTGGCCGGACGCCCCGCCACGACCACGGCAGCCCAGGCCCCCGCGCGCACCGAACGCTGGATCGTGCTCGTCACCTCGCTCGCCGCACTGGCCGGCGCGGCACTGGCCGCCCTCGGCATGATCTGGCTCGATCCGGTGCTCGGATCGGGAAGCGGAGCGGATGCCGGGCAGATTGCGGGACCCGCAGCATCCGCCACCACCTTCACCGTGATCGGGCTCATCGCCGCACTGCACCTCGTCGTTCTCTGGTCGCTTCCTGAACCACGGCCGCTCATGTTCGGTGCCCTGTTCGCGGCCGCCCTCGGGCTCGCGTTCGCCGTGACCGGCGCCGTCGCGGTGGCACGCGACAACGGACTCACCGCTGTGCTCGTCCCCGCTGTCGTCGCCGTCGCGGTCGCCCTCGGCCTCGAGGCCGGCGCGCACCGCGTGGCCGATTCATTCCTGCGACGGAGTTCCGCCGTGGCCGGGGCCGGGGCCCTCCTCGTTGCGGCCATCGTCGCGATCCAGCCCCTCCTCACCAGCGGCACCGCGACCCTGCTCGCCGTGACGGCCCCGCTCGAGGAACCATGGACGCGCTCCGCCACCGACTCCATCGCCGAGCCGACGGCGGCGCTCCGCGACGCGATCCTCACGCTCGCTGCGGTGACCATCCTCGGCGCGGTCGGGTGGGCGGCCAGCGGCCTGCTTCGCCGCCGGGTCCGCGTGCTCGCGTCCGTCGTCGCGGCGGTACTCGTGCTTGCGGTCCCCCTGCTCGGAAGCGTCGTGCTCGTCTCGATGGGATGGCTGGTTCTCGGGGTCGCGTCGCTCGCGGCGCTCCTGCTGCTCGCCCGCACCTCCCCTGGCATCCCGGCCGCCTCGGGAACTCCGTCTCCCAGCACCCAAACTGTCCCGTCGGGCACCCCGGCTGTCTCGCCTGCCGTGACGCCCGCGCTGCTCTTGCTGCTCGCCGTCGCGACGACGGCCGGCTGGATGCTCGGCTGGGCCAGCGAGGCGACGTGGGCACCGGCCACCGCCGCAGCGGTCGGGCTCGCTCTCGTGGCCCGAGCGCTCACGCGCAGCGCGGGCATCCGCGCGGGACTACTCGGCATCGCGCTGGTGCTGGTCCTGGTCGCAGCCGCCGCTACGGCACGCCAGGTCGGTATCGCCACCGACATCATCGCGGCAGACGACTCGGTGCGTCTGGTCGGGTTCACGGCGGTCGTGGCACTCGCGCTCAGCGCCTTGCCGCTCAACCGCATGCTCAGCGCACTCGACCGGCGCACGATGTTCTGGATCTCCCTGGTGGCCGCTGGCGGCTCGGCCGTGTGGCTGCAGTTCGGTCCCGCATCCGATGTCGCCCTCCTCGCTCCGGTACCCTCGGTCCTGGTTCTCAGTGCGCTCCTGCTCGCCGCACTCCTGCTCTGGACGGCTCTGCCGTCCACCGCCGCCTTCCCGATCGAGCGGTCAACGGCATCCGTCGCGATCGGGTCCGCCACGCTCATCCTGCTTCTCTCGATTGCTCTCGCAATCGACGCTCCCGAGCTTGTCGTCGCCGTGGCTCCCGTCACCGCCGCGCTGCTGGTCAGCGCCGGGTCGCTGGCCGTCGCGATTATGCGACAGACGCAGATACCCCGCGAGGTCCGTGATCTCGGCGTGGTGCTCGTCGGCGTGCCGCCGATGGCGCTCGCCCTGCTCGCGCGGCAGGACGACTCCACCTGGCTGGTGCTCGTCATCGCCGCCGTCGCAACACTCCTGCTCGGCACGAGCCGCGACGGCGTGTTCGCCTCGAGGTCGCCGCGCCGCCACCTCGCCTGGGTCGCGCTCGCCCTCGCGACGATGGGCCTGTGGCTCGCGCTCGGCGACCGCGGCGTGACCGTGGTCGAGCCGTGGGTGCTCCCGCTGTCGGGGGCGCTGCTCATCATGGCGCTGCTGCTCTGGCGAGCCGACCGTCGGGCGGCGGCAGGAGCCGGGGTGGGCGGTCCCGTGTCCGCATCCGGCGCGGTTCCGGCATCCGGCGCTCGTCCGGCACCCGGCGCTCTTCCGGCGCCCGGCGCGGTTCCGGCATCCGGCGCTCGTCCGGCGCCCGGCGCGGTTCCGGCATCCGGCGCAGCGCCCGTCGTCGCGCTGGCCGCACTGCTCGTCTCGATCGTGCCGATCGCCGTGGTTGCAGCGGACGGCCCGCCGACCCGCGCCATCATCATCGGCGGCATCTCGGCCGGCCTGGTACTGCTCGGCAGCATGGTCGTCGCGCGCGCCGGCATCCGTCCCTACCTGGATGCCGCGGCCCTCGCGGGGGCGGTCGGAGTCATCGTCACAGCCGTCGGGCGTGCCGCCGCCATCCTGACCGACGGCCCCCGGGGCATCGCGCCGGGCGGCGAGCTCGAGGCCTGGCTCGGCTTCGCGCTGCTCGGGCTCGTCGCGGCCGGCTTCGGCCAGAGCCGCGAGCGGCTCTCCGGTGCCACCGGAGACGCGTTCGCCCGCCAGCGACTCGTCGCCAGCCAGGCGCTCGCGATCATCGCCTTCACCGCCGTGATCGCGATCGAGGCCATCGCGATCGACGGCGGCCCGGCCGGCCTTCTGCGGGCGCTTGGGGTGACGCTCGTATTCTGCGCCATCCACGTCATCGCGTTCCTGATCGACCGGGCGCCGTTCACGCAGTTCGTCGCGTGGCTCGCCCTCGCGTATGCGTCCGTCGCCGTGGTCGTCGGCATCGTCGCGGGCGCTCTCGACCCCATCGAGATCGGCACGATCCCGCTCGCTCTCGCCCTGATCGCGACGGGCGCCGTGCGGATGATCTCGGATCCGGATGCCCGGAGCTGGCCCTGGCTGGGACCGGGCGTCGCGGTGCTGCTGGTGCCGTCCCTTTTCGCGACCATCGACGATGGTCCACTCTGGCGCCTCGTCGGCATCGGCGTCGTGGGGATCACGATCGTCGTCATGGGCGCGGTGCGACGGTTGCAGGCACCGTTCCTGATCGGCGCCGTCGTCGTGCTCGTGCATGTCCTCGCGACGTTCGCGCCGCAGATCAGGGCCGTCTACGAGTTCTTCCCGTGGTGGTTGTGGCTCGCCGTCGGCGGCATCGTCCTCATCGCCCTCGCGGCCCGGTACGAGCGGCGGATCCAGAACGTACGCGGCATCGTGCTGCGGGTGAGCGGGCTGCGGTAGTTCCTCCGTAGTGGGGGACTTCTACTCTTCGGGGTCTTCGCCGCTTCGGGGGTTGCGCCGCTTCGGGGGGTCCTCCGCTTCGGCGGTTTCGCCGCTTCGGCGGTTTCGCCGCTTCGGGGGTTTCGCCGCTTCGGGGGGGTCCTCCGCTTCGGGGGTCCTCCGCTTCGGGGGTCCTCCGCTTCGGGGGTCCTCCGCTTCGGGGGTCCTCCGCTTCGGGGGTCCTCCGATTCGGGCCTTTTCCGCTTCGGGGGGGGGGGGGGGGGGGCGCCCCCGGTTCAGTGTTTCCCCGCTTCGGGGCCGTCGCGTGCGCGGGCGCGGGGGGC
>NZ_JBEPNA010000022.1:0-30428 GCF_040546025.1 Marisediminicola sp. UYEF4
GACTCGATGACCAGCAGAAGCGGCGCCCGGGAACGATCATCCCGGACGCCGCTTCACCCTGCCCACTTGACAAAAGCAACTACATATCAGCTGTGCTGCGGAAGCTGCGCCCGATACACGTCCACGACCCGCGCCAAATACTGAGTGATCACTCCCTGCTCCTCGGTGGTGAAGTCGTCGAGCACCCTGTCCACGCCCGAGATCAGGGGAAGGATGCGCGCCATCGCACGGTCGACCGACGCCGGGTTCGGTACGACAAGCACTCCCCTTCGGTCGCTCGGGTGCGGCTGACGCGTCACGTGCCCCACCGCGGCAAGCCGGTCAACGATCACAGTCGCAGCCGCAGTGGACACATCCAGGCGGCGTGCGATCTCTGTCGGGCTCAGGGGGCCGCTCATCACGAGGTGCTGCATCGCTTCGAAGTCGCGTCGATTGACGTCGAGTTCCGCGCCGACATCCGCCTCGAGGTCGACGGTCAGGTCGAGAATATCCCGAAGCAACACGCTTGCCTCGCGCACGCGGCCGACGGGACCGGCGCCACTATCCGTCCTGACGGGAGGGACAGCGCCGTCGACATCGCCAGCACTGGGGCCGCTGTCGGGAGCATCTTGCATGCATCCCATCGTATGCCTAAAGTAGCTAAGCAATCACGTAATCAAATTGTTTAGCTAAAAGGGGTCTCATGCGTCGGCTCACGACATTCATCACCGCGCGGGCGACATCCTGGATCGTGCTCGGCATCGCGCTCCTCGGTTCCGCGGCCCTGTTTGCCATCGGTTCCGGAACGACCTCAGAGTCGGCCCCGGGCCCCGGCCTTCCCGACACCGCGGAATCGGTGCGGGTGAGCGAGCTGCAGAGGACCCTGCCGAGTGCCGACGCCACCTCGGCGCTGTTCGTGTTCAGTCGCGATGGGGATTCGCTGACCGACGACGACCTCACCGCGGTGGGCGAGGCCGCGGCCGATCTTTCCGCATTCGCCCGCGACGGATTCGTGCCTCCACCGACCGTTTCTGACGACAGCACTGCCGCGATTGTCGTTGTGCCGCTCGAGATCGCCGACGACATCGACAGCCAAAGCGAGCGCGCCTCCGAGCTGCGCGAGATCGCAAATGCCTCCCTCCCCGACGGACTGACGGCCCTGCTCACCGGAGCAGAGGGCTTCGAGGTCGACCTGAGCGCGGTCTTCGACGGCGCCGACTTCACCCTGCTGCTGACGACCGTGATCGTCGTCGCGATTCTGCTCATCGTGACCTACCGCAGTCCGTGGCTGTGGATCGTCCCGCTGGTCGTGATCGGCACCGCCGACGGCCTCGCAGGCATCGCGGCGGCGCGCGTCGCATCCCTCATCGGCATCACACTCGACGCCTCCGTCACAGGGATCCTCTCCGTGCTCGTCTTCGGCGCCGGCACGAACTACGCCCTGCTTCTGATCGCGCGTTATCGCGACGAGCTTCGGCTCATCGCCGACCGCCGCCACGCGATGGAGAAGGCCCTCCGTGGTGCCGGCCCCGCCATCATCGCTAGCGGCTCGACCGTGGTGCTGAGCCTGCTGACGCTGCTGTTCGCCGAGCTCACCGGCAACCGGGCCCTCGGCATCGCGTGCGCCACCGGCATCGTCGTCGCCATGATCTTCGCCCTGATCGTGCTCCCGCCGACTCTGCTGCTGTTCGGCCGCGGCCTGTTCTGGCCGTACGTGCCGAAGTTCGGGTCCGAGGACCGCTCCGCCCGGGGAGTCTGGGCGCGCCTGGGCCGATTCGTGTCGCTGCGGCCCGCGGCCGTCGCCATCGTCGGCGTGCTCGTTCTCGGGGGCCTCGCGCTCGGGGTGACCCAGGCGCAGACCGGGCTCGCGCAGACCGAACGATTCATCCAGGCGCCCGAGGCGGTGCAGGGCCAGCAGGTCATCGCGGATTCCTTCGCCGCGGGCAGCGGGTCGCCGACCGCGGTGATCGTCAATGCCGAGTACGCCGACGATACCGCCGAGGTGGCCGCGAGTATCGATGGCGTCGACTCCGCGACCGTGGGCGAGGGCGACGGGGAGATCGTTCAGGTCAACGTTGTGCTCTCAGCGGCAGCGGAGACCGAGGAGGCGTTCGACGTCGTTCGGGAGCTGCGCACCGAGCTCGACTCGATCGAGGGGGCGGATGCTCTCGTCGGAGGTCTCGACGCGCAGGCACTCGATGTGTCCGAGGCTACTCGGGCAGATCAGAATCTCGTGATCCCGCTCATCCTGGTGCTCGTGCTCATTGTGCTGATGATCCTTCTGAGGGCCATCCTCGCTCCCGTGCTCCTGCTGGCGACGGTCGTCGGCTCGTACTTCGCGAGTCTCGGGGCGAGCTGGCTCCTCTTCCAGACCGTCTTCGGTTTCCCCGCGCTCGACACGAATGTCGTCCTTCTGAGCTTCCTGTTCCTGGTCGCCCTCGGGGTGGACTACAACATCTTCCTCGTCACCCGGGCCAACGAGGAGGCGAGGGTGCTCGGCACCCGCGCCGGCATGATCCGTGCACTTGCCGCGACGGGCGGGGTGATCACGAGCGCGGGAATCCTGCTCGCCGCGGTCTTTGCCGTTCTCGGGGTGCTGCCGCTCATCACGCTCACCCAGATCGGCATCATCGTCTGCGTCGGTGTGCTGCTCGACACGCTCCTCGTGCGCACCGTCATCGTGCCCGCGCTCGCGTTCATCGCCGGCGACACGTTCTGGTGGCCACGGCGGCCGCACCCGACCGCGCCCGGCACTCGCCGAGCAGGGTAATCGGCGCTGACACTGGTTCGTCCTAGTCTGAAGTCGTGATCCAACTCGGCCAGCATCCGCCCCCCGCGCACACCATCGTGCACATCAGCGACACCCATTTCCTTGCCGGCGGAGCGTTGCTGTTCGGCGCTGTCGAGACTGAGAAGAACCTGCGGCAGGGGCTCGGCCAGCTCGAGCGCTCCGGCATCCGTCCCGAGGCTCTCGTGTTCACCGGCGACCTCGCCGACCTCGGCGAGCCCGACGCATACCAACGACTTCGCGCGATCGTCGAGCCCGCCGCGGCACGCCTCGGAGCCGAAGTCGTCTGGGTGATGGGCAACCACGACGAACGCCTGCAGTACTCGAGCGAGCTGTTCGACGTCAAGGCCACCGAGGCGCCCCAAGACCGGGTCCACGACATCGGCGGCCTGCGCATCATCTCCCTCGACACGACGGTGCCCGGATTCCACCACGGCGAATTGACCGACGGGCAGCTCGAGTGGCTCGCCGACGTGCTCAGGGTTCCCGCGCCCCACGGAACCCTCATTGCCGTGCATCACCCGCCCGTCCCCACCCCGCTGCTCTGGGCGATGGAGATGCTCGAGCTGGAGGCCCAGGACCGCTTCGCCGCGGTCGTGGCCGGAACCGACGTGCGCGCGATTCTCGGCGGGCACCTGCACTTCTCGACCCACAGCACCTTCGCGGGAGTGCCCGTCTCTGTCGCGGCCGCGACCTGCTACACGCTCGCACTCACCGAGAAGGATCGTCTGCTGTCGGGTGTCGACTCCGGCCAGTCCTTCAACGTCGTGCACGTCTACGAGGACCGAGTCGTGCACTCGATCGTCCCCATCGGAGATACCGTCGAGATCACCGGCTTCTCCGCCGAGCATCGCGCCTCGATCGAGGCAATGACGCCCGAGCAGCGCCGGCAGATGTTCTCGGCCAAGACGTCACGATTCAACCTCGGCGAGGGAGTGTAGTGCGCTCATGCTCCTGACGCGTGCACTCGAGGACTTCGCTGCACACCTCGCATTGGAGCGCGGCTTCAGCGCACACACCGTGCGCGCCTACCGATCCGATCTCAGCGGATTCATTGCCTTCGCGGCCACGCAGGGGGTGGATGTCTCGGCTGAGGTTACGCTCGAACTGTTGCGTGACTGGCTGTGGCTCGGATCGCAGGCAGGCGTGTCCAAGGCGACGCTTGCCCGTCGATCGGCCTCGGCCCGAGGGTTCACCGCATGGCTCGCCCGGAGCGGGTCGGCGCCGGTCGATGCCGCCACGCGACTCAGGGCGCCGAAGCCCGACCGGTACCTCCCGCGGGTGCTCACTCGGGATCAGATCGATGCCGTGCTCGCTTCGCTCGCAGCGCAGGCCCGGTCGGGCGACGCGAACAGCTTGCGGGATGTCGCCGTCGTGGAGCTGCTGTATGCCTCAGCCCTTCGCGTGAGCGAGGTGACCGGACTCGACATCGGTGACGTCGAGCTCGGCTCTCTCACGGTGCGCGTCATGGGTAAGGGATCGAAGGAGAGGATCGTGCCCTTCGGGGTGCCGGCCCGCCACGCGATCGAGGCCTGGCTCGGCGAGGGGCGCCACAGACTGCTGGCGGATGCCGCCCAGGGCGGCGGGCGTGGCGAATCTGCCGCGAGTAGCGAATCTGCCGCACGTGCCGCGCCCGTCGAGCCTCGTGCCCTGTTCCTCGGGCCCCGCGGGGCGAGGCTCGGGACTCGCACCGTGTACCGGCTCGTGGCGGAGTTGCTCAACGGGCTGCCCGGCAGCGGCCCGGCCGGGCCGCACACTCTGCGCCACACCGCGGCAACCCATCTGCTCGACGGCGGAGCCGATCTGCGGGCGGTGCAGGAGATGCTCGGCCACGCGAGCCTCGGCACGACGCAGATCTACACGCATGTGTCGACCGAGCGCCTCAAGGCCAGCTACCGATCGGCGCACCCGCGGGCCTGAGGCGGCGCGCGCGACGAAGCGCACCGTGCCCCACGGCGCACCACGCCGCCGCTCACCGTAACTCCCGGGTCGGCAGGAGCACCGAGCGCGCAATACCGTCCAGGAAGTTGAGCGGTGAGACATAGTCGCCGTGCAGTCGCACCCCGAAGTGCAGGCACGGTGTCGGGCAGTGTGCCGGCGTAGCGGCGCCGACATGCACGGTGCCGACGACGTCGCCAGCAGACACCGGCTGTCCCGCGACGAGGCGTGACTCCACCGGCTCGAAACTCGAGACGAGGCCACCCGGATGCCGAAGCGACAGCACTGGTCTGTCGACCACCGCGCCGACGAAGTGGACGACCCCGTCGGCAGGGGCCACGACCTCCGCGCCGAGCCCCGCACGCCCATCGACGCGAATGTCGATACCGCGGTGTCCCGCCGCATATGCCGTCGCGGGTGCGATGAACGGACGGGAGACGACATGCGGCGACCCGACAGGCCAGAGCCAGGAGGGTGCCGCCCCCGCTGCACCCGCCGCCGGCCGCCCGTGGGGGGAGACCGCCAGCGCAACGAGCGCGAGCACGAGCGCAAAGCCACTAAGCCGGAATGGCCTGGCAAGGAGCGACGAGAGCGGCACGATTGACAGAGTGCACCCGGCTCGGCATCCACGGCGTCGACGCGGGAGCCGCCGTGTACTCGAGGCGCTCGACCATCCCGGTGCAGGAGCGGTGCTATCATTTTCGAAGCAGCGCGCGTGAGTGCGCTGACTACGCGTGCCCGCAGTGCTCGTACCAGAGCATGTCACCACATCCACTCGGTCCTGATCTTTCAGGCGGATGTGTGCCGGGCACCAGGAATCGCGCCAACCGGTCGCGATTACAACTGAGAAGGCACAATCGCCCTGCCCGCATGGGGTAGGCGTGTGCCAGTAAAGGAGACGGCCATGGCCGTTGTAACCATCCGCCAGCTGCTCGACAGTGGCGTTCACTTCGGACACCAGACCCGCCGCTGGAACCCCAAGATGAAGCGATTCATCCTGACGGAGCGCTCGGGCAGCCACATCATCGACTTGCAGCAGTCGCTTGTGCACATCGACAAGACGTACGACTACGTCAAGGAGACGGTCGCCCACGGCGGCACGATTCTCTTCGTCGGCACCAAGAAGCAGGCTCAGGGATCGATCGCCGAGCAGGCGCAGCGCGTCGGCCAGCCGTACGTCAACCAGCGCTGGCTCGGTGGGCTCCTCACCAACTTCCAGACCGTGTCCAAGCGCCTCGCCCGCATGAAGGAGCTCGAGGAGCTCGACTTCGACGACACCACCAAGGGCTTCACCAAGAAGGAACTGCTCATCAAGAAGCGTGAGCTCATCAAGCTCAATCGCAGCCTCGGTGGTATCCGCAACCTCACGAAGACCCCGTCCGCGATCTGGATCGTCGACACCAAGAAGGAGCACCTCGCGATCGACGAGGCGCACAAGCTCGGCATCCCGGTCATCGCGATCCTCGACACCAACTGCGACCCCGACGACGTTCAGTACCCGATCCCGGGCAACGACGACGCGATCCGCTCCGTTGGCCTGCTGACCCGCATCATCGCGGACGCCGCAGCCGAGGGCCTCATCCAGCGCCACCAGAAGCCCGAAGAGGGATCCGCTCCCGTCGAGCCGCTCGCCGCGTGGGAGGCAGAGCTTCTCGGCCAGGCCGAGGCCACGGCCGAGGCGCCCGCAGCCGAGACCCCTGCTGCCGAGGCGCCCGTCGCCGAAGCCCCCGCGGCCGAGGTTGCGGTCGACCTCCCCGTGGAGGAGAACGATGCGGATGCCGTCGCCGCCGAGCACGAGGCCGCCGCAGACGAGACCATCGTTCCCGAGCACCACGTCGAGTCCGCCGAGGCGGCCGAGGCGAAGATCGAAGCCGAGGCCACCGAGGCAGAGAAGGCCCCCGCCTCCAAGCCCGCCCCGAAGAAGCCCGCAGCGAAGGCCGCTGCAGCCGAGACCAAGTAAGGAACCCCCATGGCAGATTTCAGCTTGGCTGACCTCAAGACCCTGCGCGAGCGCCTGGGCACCGGAATGGTCGATTCCAAGAACGCCCTCGTCGAAGCCGGGGGAGACCTCGAGAAGGCCACCGAGCTCCTGCGCCTCAAGGGAGCAAAGGGCAACGCGAAGCGTGCCGACCGCTCCACGAGCGAGGGGCTCGTCGCCGCGAAGGAAAACGGAACCACGACGACGCTCATCGAGCTCGTCTGCGAGACCGACTTCGTCGCCAAGGGCGAGAAGTTCGTGAAGCTCGGTGACACGGTGCTTGACGCCGCCGTCGCCGCGGGCGCCACGACGGTCGACGAGGCGCTTGCCGCGACGATCGGAACCCAGACCGTCGCCGAGCTCATCAGCGACGAAGCGGCCATTCTCGGTGAGAAGATCGTTCTTCGCCGCCTCGTCGCGATCGACGCGGAGAAGTTCTCCGTCTACCTGCACAAGACCAACAAGGACCTGCCGCCGCAGG
This sequence comes from Marisediminicola sp. UYEF4, assembly GCF_040546025.1. Taxonomy (NCBI): domain Bacteria; kingdom Bacillati; phylum Actinomycetota; class Actinomycetes; order Micrococcales; family Microbacteriaceae; genus Marisediminicola; species Marisediminicola sp. UYEF4. The sequence continues at coordinate 7,165 of NZ_JBEPNA010000022.1, forward strand.
TCGGCGTTGTCGTCGGCTACACGGGAGACGACGCGGAGACCGCGCGCAGCATCGCCCAGCACATCTCGTTTGCCGACCCGCAGTACCTCTCGCGGGACGACGTCCCGGCCGACGTGGTCGAGACCGAGCGTCGCATCGTCGAGGAGATCAGCCGCAACGAGGGCAAGCCGGAGGCCGCGCTCCCGAAAATCATCGAGGGACGCGTCACGGGTTACTTCAAGCAGGTCGCCCTGCTCGACCAGGACTACGCGAAGGACAACAAGCTGTCCGTTGCGAAGGTGCTGGCCGACGCCGGACTCGCGGTGACGGGCTTCGCCCGCTTCAAGGTCGGCGCGTAACACACACGTGAAACAGGGTCCGGGTCGCGTTCAGCGATTCGGGCCCTGTTTGTGTACCACCACACGTTAAGCGGCATAATCAGCAATAAGCGAGCGGAAGAGCACCCATGACGGAAACCACAAAGCGACGGGTACTGCTCAAGCTTTCGGGCGAGGCGTTCGGCGGAGGGTCGGTGGGGGTCAACCCCGACGTCGTCAGCGCCATGGCCCGCGAGATCGCGGAGGCGGCCAAGGAGGTCGAGGTTGCGATCGTCGTCGGCGGAGGCAACTTCTTCCGCGGCGCCGAGCTTAGCCAGCGGGGCATGGATCGAGGCCGCGCCGACTACATGGGCATGCTCGGAACCGTGATGAACGCGCTCGCCCTGCAAGACTTCCTCGAGCAGGCCGGCGCCGCGACGCGAGTACAGTCGGCCATCTCGATGACCCAGGTCGCCGAGCCGTACATCCCGCTCCGCGCCGAGCGCCACCTCGAAAAGGGCCGTGTCGTCATCTTCGGCGCCGGCGCGGGTCTGCCCTACTTCTCGACCGACACCGTCGCCGCGCAGCGCGCACTCGAGATCGGTGCAGATGTCGTACTCGTGGCCAAGAATGGCGTTGACGGTGTGTACTCCGCAGACCCGAACAAGGACGAGACCGCCACGAAGATCGACGAGATCACCTACCAGGAGGCGCTCGTGCAGGGCCTCAACGTGGTCGACTCCACCGCGTTCAGCCTGTGCAAGGACAATGGGATGCCGATGGTGGTGTTCGGGATGAAGCCCGACGGCAACGTGACCCGTGCGATTCGCGGGGAGCGCATCGGCACGCTCGTCAAGTAGCCCGCCGGAGGCGATGCAGATGGACCAGCCGCTACTGTGGAGCGGCCTGCTCGGGCTTGTGCTGCTGGGCGGGCTCATCCGCCTGCTGTCCCGTGGTGCGGTGCTGGCACCGCGTGCCGTGCCGCTGCGGCCATGGGAGCGAGCACTGGTGATCATCGGCGGTGTGCTGCTGATCTTCCACTGTTCCGCGATGTTTTTCGGGCCGTGGGTGGATGCCGTTCCCGGACTCGAGCCCGCCGCGCGTGCGGTGCGGGTGAGCGGTACCGCGAGCCAGATCGCCTATTGGCTGCCTGCCGTGGCGATCATCGTGGGTTGGCGGAGGGTCTGGTGGCCCGCGCTCGCCGTCGTCGCCGTGACCCTCGTCGGCGTCGGCGCCACGATGTTCATCCCGTTCCCGCTCCTGGTGCATCTCGTCTGGCTTACCGCCCTCATCCTCTCGGCGCTCGCGGTGTCGATGTTCCTTGTCGGTGATCCCCGCAAGCCCGCCGTGTGGCAACCGTCTAAACTCGAACAGACATGAAGGAGCAGTCGTGATCAGTGACGTACTGGCAGAAGCCAAAGACAAGATGCACAAGTCCGTCGAGGCGGCGAAGGACGACTTCGGAAATGTGCGCACCGGCCGCGCGAACCCGGCACTGTTCCAGAAGATTCTCGTGGATTATTACGGCACCCCGACGCCGCTGGGGCAGCTCGCTGGCATGCAGAACCCCGAGGCGCGCACCCTGCTCGTGACCCCGTATGACAAGATCGCGCTCAAGGACATCGAGCGCGCGCTCGTCTCGGCTCCGAACCTCAGCGCCAACGTCGGCAACGACGGCACAGTCATTCGCGTCACCCTGCCCGAGCTGACCGAGGAGCGCCGCAAGGAGTTCGTCAAGCTCGTGCGCGCCAAGGGCGAGGACGCCAAGGTGTCGATCCGCAACATCCGCCGTCGCGCGAAGGACGACCTCGACGCACTCAAGAGCGAGGTCGGCGACGACGAGGTGACACGCGGCGAGAAAGAACTCGAGGCCGTCACGAAGTCGCACATTGATGCGATCGACGACGCCCTGAAGAAGAAGGAAGCCGAGCTCCTCGAGGTCTAGATGTCGGATTCTCCGGAGAGGCCCCGTCCAGCGTTGAAGAGACGCGTGCGCCAGGGGCGTGAGGACCTCGAGGCCCGCGCCGCCGCGACTCGCGAGGAGATCCGCGCCCAGATCGCCACGACCCGAGCGCACCTCGACGACGCGAACGAGAAGCTCGAGGCCAAGGCCGGCCGCAACCTGCCGCTCGCCATCGGGTTCGGCCTCGTGCTCGGTGTGAGCATGCTGCTGAGCCTGATTCTCGTGAAGTCGTTCTTCATGCTGGTGGCCGCCGCGCTCGTCGCCTTCACCGCGTTTGAACTCGCGAGCGCCCTCTGGTTCGCCGGCCGTTACGTGCCGCGCGTGCCGACAATAATCTCGGCGGTCGCGATCGTGCCGGCGGCGTTCTACCTCGGCGCGAGCGGGGCCTGGCTGGTATTCCTCGCCGGGGTTCTGCTTGTCGGCCTCTGGCGCGCGGCAGAACAGGTCCGCCCGAGCCGCCGGGGAACGGCGCTGGAGTTCTGGAAGGACCTCGGCGCCGGCACACTCGTGCAGGCGTACGTGCCCTTCCTCGGCAGTTTCGCGGTCGTCATGGCTGCGCAGGACGGCGGCGAGTGGTGGACCCTCGCGTTCCTGCTCATCGTCATCTCGACCGACACCGGCGCGTATGCGAGCGGACTGCTGTTCGGAAAGCATCCGATGGCGCCCAAGATCAGCCCGAAGAAGACATGGGAGGGGTTCGCCGGGTCGGTGCTCGTTGCTCTCGTCGTTGGCGTCGTGCTCGCCCTGTTCATGGTCGGCCAGCCGTGGTGGCTCGGCGTCATCTTCGGCATCACGATGGTGGCAACGGCCACGCTCGGGGACCTCACCGAGTCGCTCATCAAGCGCGATCTCGGGATCAAGGACATCAGCACCTGGCTGCCCGGTCACGGAGGGTTTCTCGACCGGCTCGACTCCGTTCTTCCGAGCGCCATCGCGACGTACGCTCTGTTCCTGATCTTCGCGTAGTGCAGAATGGTGCGGTGAGTACAACATTCCCTCGCACCAAGAGGTCCCGCCTCGGGTACGACGTCGAACAGGTGGAGGACTTTCTCGAGGAGGCCAGGCGCGCCTACGGGGCGGAACCGGGCCAGCTCACGATCGTGACGGCCGCCAGCATCCGCCACACGGCCTTTGCGATGCAGAAGGGCGGATACGAGACGGGTCAGGTGGATGCTGCTCTCGAGCGCCTCGAGGACGCCTTCGCAAGCCGTGAGCGAGAGCTGAGGATCCGCGAGCGGGGTGAGGAGGACTGGTATTCCTCGGCGAGGACATCAGCTCAGGAGATCCTCGATCGCCTCGCCCGCCCGAACGGCGAGAGATTCGACCGACTCCGTCCTCTCACCGCCGGGTACAGCGTGCAGCAGGTCGATGAGTTCGCCGAACGCCTCACGCGATACTTCCAGGACGGGGAGCGGTTGACCGTCGACGAGGTGCGCGCAATCTCCTTCGCGCCGCAGCGCGGCGGGTACCGAGAAGCGCAGGTCGACGTGGTGCTGGATGCCGTGATTGACGTCATGCTGGCCGTCCGCGGTTGATCGGATGCTGCTTTTCAGCCAATCTGGGCTAAAATCTTGAAACTATGGGTCGCCATAGAACTGTCCTAGCGCTCCGGCCGCCGCCTTCGGCTGCTGCCGTGGACGTGCACAAACCCGCAATGCGGCGTCAGGGTGTACTGCCCGTCTTTGCTTCGTTCGCCGCTCTGGCCTTCGTGCTGGTGTCGGTGACGTCGCCGATGGCGCAGCAGGAAGCTGCCGCGGCGGTTGTGCTCGCTGAGATCGAAGCGATGCCCACGCAGGTGCTCGCGGTCGATGGCGAGTACACGACCGAGGTCGTTCGCGACGGCTACGGGGTCACCGCGAAGCCCGTTCCGCCGCCCCCGCCGCCGGCGGCCGCGGCCTCCCCTGCACGCAGTGGTGGTGGTGGTGGTGGTGGTGCACCCGCCGCCGGCACACCCGATCCCGGCTCGGCCAAGGCCATCGCGTACGCGATGGTGCAGGCCAGGGGCTGGGGCGAAGGCGAGTACAACTGCCTCGTGTCGCTCTGGCAGAAGGAATCCGGCTGGAACACGTTCGCGAACAACCCGAGCAGCGGTGCCTACGGCATCCCGCAGTCCCTCCCGGGCTCAAAGATGGCGACGGCCGGAGCGGACTGGGCGACAAACCCGGCCACCCAGATCACCTGGGGCCTCGGCTACATCAGTGGCCGCTACGGGACCCCGTGCGGTGCGTGGGGCGCGAGCCAGAGCAAGGGCTGGTACTGACCCGGCGTCAGTCACGCACCTCGACTTCCCGAACCGGATTGGACCCATGCCGCGTAGCAACCGACCGCGTCGGTCCAGAGGGGAGGGGGACGGCGAACGGCCCGACCTGTCCAGGTCCCTCTTCGGAGGGCTGCAGCCCCACGCGAAGCGCGACGGCCTGTGGAACGTGCAGTCCATTGCCGCGTCGTCGGCGGTCAAGCCTTATGTCTGCCCCGGCTGTGGACTGGGCATCGCCCCGGGCGTCGCCCACGTCGTCGCCTGGCGCGCCGACGGACTGATGGGCGAGGCCGACGATGTCGCCGCCCGGCGGCACTGGCACAACCACTGTTGGAAGATCAAGTAGGGACGCATGCAGATCAAGGGCGGCATCGAGCTTCCGGCCACGAGGGAAAACGTCGAGCTGGTCACCGAGGATGGGCTGAACCTGGTGGGAGAGCTGTCGCTTCCCCTCTCGGCCGAGCCCGTTGCGACCATCGTCGCGCTGCATCCGCTGCCGACCGCGGGCGGGTTCATGGATTCGCACATCATCAGGAAGGCGGCCGCCCGTCTCCCCGCGCTCGCCGATCTCGCCGTACTGCGCTTCAACTTCCGCGGCGTCACGTCGCCGCGCGGCACGTCGGATGGGGCCTTCGGCCACGGCGAGGACGAGCGCCACGATCTCGACGCGGCCATAAGGTTCGTGGCCGAGCGCGGGCTGCCCCGGCCGTGGCTGCTCGGCTGGTCGTTCGGCACGGAAGTCGCCCTGAAGCACGGACTCGAGCACGACGTCGAGGGGGTCATCCTGCTCTCGCCCCCGCTCCACCGCACGACCGACGAGGAGCTCTCGGCCTGGGCCGGAAGCGGTCGGCGCATGATCGTCGTCGTGCCCGAGCTCGACGACTACCTGCGTCCCGCGGAGGCGGCGCAGCGTTTCGCGAGCGTTCCCGAGGCCGAACTGGTCGCGGTCGAGGGAGGCAAGCACCTGTGGGTCGGCGAGGCGCAGACCCGGCGCGTGCTCACCGAGATCGTCGCCCGCCTGAACCCCGGTGTGCTTCCCCTTCCGGAGGAATGGGACTAATCGGGCTGTAGTGGCCACCACGCGCCTCATCGCGCTGATCTGACCGTCGGGGGCGGCGTGCGCCTACAGCGCGCTCTGGCGCGGCACGACGACCTGCTTGATGATCAGCAGGATCGACGCCGCAACGGGGATCGCGACGAGCGCGCCGAGCAGGCCGAGCAGGGTGCCTCCGGCCAGTGCGGCGATGACGACGACGACGCCGGGAACCTTCACCGCCCGCGTCATGATCCGCGGCGTGATCAGATAGGCCTCGACCTGCATGTAGAGCAGGTAATATCCGGCGACCCAGAACACGGTCGGCGTGCCGTCGAACAGCAGCACGGCGAGGGTGATGATGACGGATGCCGAGATGGTTCCCACGAGTGGGATCAACGAGCCGAGAAAGGCGATGAAGGCGAGCAGCGCGGAGTACTCGGCGCGGATCACGAAGGTCAGCACGATGAACGAGAGCACACCGTTGACGAGCGCCAGGGTGAGCTGTCCAACGACATAGCGCCCGACAGACTGGCTGATCTGCTCGGAGATGTCGATGAACCCCACCCGCTTCGACGCGGGGATGAGCTGGTAGATGCCGCGCTTGAGGCTGCCGAGGGATGCCGTGAAGTAGAGCATGAGAATGATGATGATCAGGGCTCCGAACACCCCGGTAGCGAGCCCGAGGCCCGCCTTGAGCACGCCGCCGCCGAGGTTGCTGAGGAAGGTCGGATCCGAGATGGTGTCCGTGACCTGGGCGAGGAGATCGTCGACTGCGACCCACGGGAGGGCATCCTTGATCGCCTGGTTCAGGCTGCCGTCGGCGAAGCTCTCTATCACCCGCGGGATCTGCGTGACGAGGGTCTGTACCTGCTCGGCGATGACCGGGATGATCGCGAGCACGAGGCCGGCGACAACACCGAGCACCCCGAAGAGCACAGTGAGGATCGCGAGCGGCCTCCTCATCCCCTTCTTCTCGAGCCAGGTGACGATGGGGTCGAGGCCGAGGGCGAGGAACAGCGCCGCGCCGATGTAGGTGAGGATCGTCGCGAGCGAGACGACGGCGCTGCCTATCAACAGGGCAAAGAGAACCCCAAGCCCACCGAACAGGCCGAACCGGAAAGGGTTCTGGATCTTCACGGGCCGTCTACCTCGCTGTCGGTGTTTATTCGGCCGAGGCTTTCTCCGCCTCTGTCAGAACGCCGCGGAGACCCTGGAAGTACCCGGCGACCGCTTCGCGCTCAATCCTAATCTTGGCGAGGCGCTCCTCAGCGTCAGACACGAGCGCCGCGGTTCTCCTGTCGGCGTCGTCGACCGTAGCCTTGGCCTTGGCCTTGGCTTCGGACACGAGCTCCGCCGTGGTCGCCCGAGTAGATTCCAGCAGCGCCTTCGCCTCGGCCCGCGCGGACCCCTCGACCTCGTCCGCGTGCTTCTGACGCTCGTCGGCCCGTTTGGTCGCCTCGGCGAGCTGGCGGCCGGCGTCGTCGAGGTACTTCTGGGTCTGCGCGACCGCCTCCTGATGCGCGGCGAGTGCTGCCTTCTCGGCCTCGTCCCGACGGGCCGTGATTTCAACTTCGAGGTCGGTGCGCCCCTGCTCGGCGTCGCGGGCGATCGTCGTGCGCGTCTCGTCGAGTTCGAACGCGAGCTGCGCGCGGGTCTCCTCCGCTTGGCGCGTGAGGTCCGCCCGCTGCTGCGCAATGTCACGGTCCAGATCGGTGCGCTGCTGCTCGATGTCGTGCGCGAGGCTCGCCCGTGCGGTCGTGATCTCCTCTTCGAGGCCCGCCCGCGCGGTTTCCAATTCGAGGGCGAGGTCCGCGGTCGCCTTCTTGGTCGTCCGGTCGAGGGTCGCCGTGGTTGCCGCGGTCTCCTCCGCGAGGGCCGCGTAGGCGGCGGTCGTGTCGGCGTCCAGCAGGGCGCGAGCCTCGGAGATCTCCCGCTCGAGAGCCGCGTGCCGCTCCTCGATGTCCTTCTTCAGAGCCGCACGCTCATCGGCCACCTCCCGGGCGAGCGCGCTGCGGGTGTCGGCGGCTTCCTTCTCGAGTTCGGCGTAGGCCGTGTCGGTCTCGCGGGCGAGGGCGCTGCGGGTATCGGATGCCTCCCTCTCGAGCAGCTCCCGGGTGTCCGTCATCTCGGTGGCCAGGGCCGCACGAATGGCTTCGGCCTCCGCGGCGAGGTTCTGGCGGGTATCCTCTGTTTCGCGGGCGAGGGCGGCCTCGGCGTCGGCCGTGGACGTGTTGAGGGTGGCCCAGGCGGCGTCGGTGTCGCGCGCGAGGGCGGCACGCACAAACTCCTCTTCGCGCTCCAATGCGGAGCGACGGGACATCGTCTCGACCTCGAGGGCCGAGCGTCCCTGCGCGAGCTCCTGTTCGAGGGAGGCGTGGGTGGCGGCCACTTCACGTTGCAGGTTGCCTGTCGTCTTCTCGACGGTGGCGGCGAGCTCGGCGGTGACCGTCTCGACGTGCCGGGCCAGGTCCGTGCGCTGCTGCTCCACCTCGCGTTCGAGGTCGCCGCGCTGCTTCTCGCTGATGCTGTCGAACTCGGCACGGCCGCGCTCGGTGTCGCGAGCGAGCTGTGCCGCCTGTTCCCGTGCCTCGCTGATCTCCCGCTGGGCCGCGGCGCGGACCTCGGCGGACTCGCGGTCTGCCTCGGCGCGCACGGCTGCGGACTCGCGCCGGGTCGTGCCGCGTATCTCGGCGGATTCCGTCGCAACGGCGCCGCGGATCGCGGCGGCTTCGAGGAGTGCCTCCTGGGTGACGGCATCCGCCCTCGCCTCGGCACTCTCGAGGATCTCGGCAGCTTCGGCGGTCGCGGACTCGAGCAGTGCGGTAGCCTTCTCGTCCGCATCGGCGACGAATCCCTCCGCGGTCTCCATCGCATCGACGCGCATCCGGTTCACCTCGAGCTGCACGCTGCTGCGCAGGCGCTCGGCGTCGATGTCGGCCTGGCTGATGAGTCTCGTCGACTGCTCTTCAGCGACCCGAAGCATGTTCTCGAGCTTCGTGCCGAGCCCGCTGTAACTCGGGCTGCCCGTCTCCTCGATCTCCGACTCGAGATCGCGCACGGTTGCCGCAAGGCGTTTGATCTCTCTCCCCGATTCCACCCTGTCGGAGTTGGCCTTGATCAGTTCGCGCCTCAGGTCCTGGAGCGCCTTGTCGACCTCCTCGCGGTTGTAGCCGCGCATGGCTGTGCTGAAGTCGTCGTCGTCACTGGCCACATTGTCTCCTCGTGGTCGGCGGGCGCTGGAGGCACAGCCGAACTGGAATGAGCTTAGCGATGACTGGCCCCGGCGCACCCTGAGGTGCCGTCAGTATCGGTGCGATATTTCCCCACCAGCGAAAAAGTGGGAGCTCCCAGACTGATCGGCTAGGCTGCAATGTCTTTGTCTGTTGCCATTTTCGGGCCCAACTCGGGCCCGGCACACCCCAACCTCGTCCAATTGAGCGAGTGGTTGCCCTGCGAACGCGACTGGGTGCGGCCAATTTTGATCGGCCTGGCAACACGAAAGGAGTAAGTTCGTGCGCTTTGCCCTAGCCATAGTGGCCTTCCTGATCGGCATCGGTCTCGGCGGTTACGGAATCGCCCAGACGACGGTGCTCAACGGCCCATCGGAACTGACCGCGACCAGCGAATCAGACAGCGAGGCCCCCGTCACCATTATCGGCGGGGAGACCCTCAACGCGATGGACGGCCGTCAGGACGTGCAGATCAGCGGGTCCGACACCATCTTTGCGGCCTATGCCCGAACCGAGGACATTCTCGCGTGGGTCGGCGACGCGAGCTACAACAGCGTCGGCTTCGACGCCGGGAGCCAGAACCTCGTGAGCGTGACGAATCGCGGGTCTGAGCAGACGGTCCCGCTGCCGGCGGGATCCGACCTCTGGCTCGCGGAGTACAACGCCGAGGACGAGCTTGGCATGAGGCTCAGGCTCGACGAGGAGTTCTCGATTCTCGTCGTCTCGGACGGAACCCAGACCGCACCCTCGACTGTCGCGATCACCTGGCCGCTCGACAACCGCACGCCCTGGGCCGGACCGCTGATGGCCGGCGGCGGCCTCATGCTTCTTCTCTCGCTCATTTTCCTCGTTTGGGGCATCCACCACCAACGCCGCACGCGCGGCCCCCGCCGCAAGAGCATCAAACCCCCCAAGACGCAGCGCATGCCCAAGCTGCCGCGGCAGAGGAGCTACCGAGTGAACAAGCCCAAGGCCGTCACGACCCGGAGGGGGCGCCGGTCGACGAGCCGGATGATCGCCGTTCCCGCCTTCCTCATTGGGGCGCTCGTGCTCTCCGGCTGCTCCTCCGACCTGTGGCCCGACCTCGCCGGCCGCGACGCGATCCCGCTCGTGCCGTCGCCCAGCGCCTCCGCCGATGCCGAGGCCGTGGTCGAGGAGCGCCAGCCGCCCGCCGCGACCGTGCGGCAGGTTCAATCGATCGTGTCCGACGTTGCGGAGGTGGCCGCCGCGGCCGACGCGAACCTCGACACTGCGGCGCTCTCGGCGCGGTTCGACGGTCCCGCACTCAAACTGCGCACCGGTAATTACGAGACGCGGGCCAAGGACAGCGCGTTCCCTGCGCTCGCGCCGATCCCGACCGGCCGGCTCGCGGTCGCTCTGCCCCAGTCGCTGCCCAAAGACACGGATACCACCTTTCCGCGCGCGATCTTCGCGGTCGTCGAGCCCGTCGTGGAGGAGGCGGCGGAGGGAGCAGAGCCCGTCGAGCCCGCGGCCCCTGTCGCCCTCATGTTGCTCCAGACGTCGCCGCGCGAGCAGTACAAGGTCTACTACTCGGTCACCCTCGAGCCCGAGGCGGTGCTTCCGCCCCTCGCCCCGCAGACGGTCGGCGCTCCGCGCCTGTCGCCCGACACGAAGCTGCTCTCCACGGCTCCCGGCGAGCTCGCCGCCGCCTACGTCGATGTGCTCACCGTCGGCGCGGAGAGCGCGTCGTACGAGCTCTTCGATATCGAGCGCGACGGGCTCATTCCGAGCGTCGGCGTCGAGGCGCGCACGGCGCGCTCAGAAGCCCTCGACGACAAGGCCAAGATCGAATTCGGAATCGCCCCCGGCGATGCCGAGACGATCGCGCTCGCCTCGAACGAGTCGGGTGCCCTCGTGAGCGTCTACATCGAGGAGACCGAGACGGTGACGCCCGTCGAGGAGGGTGCCACGATCAACCCCGAGGGCGCCACCAAGACGCTCTCCGGGCTCTCGGGCACGAAGAAGGGCGTCGCCGCCACCTACGGCGACCAATTGCTCTTCTACATCCCGCCGATCGGCAGCGACGAGAAGATTGTCCTGCTCGGCTTCAGCCAGGTTCTCGTCAGCGCCAAGGAGATCGAATGACCAACAACCTTCCCCCCTCTGCGGCGAGCCTCCGAGGAGCGGTCGACCTGTCGTCGCTCGTACGGCCGCCCGTCCCGCCGAGCGCGCCGGCATCCGCCCCGGGCACCGGAGGGCCGTCACTCGTCGTCGACGCGACCGACGCGAGCTTCACGGGAATTCTCGAGCTGTCGAACACCGTGCCGGTTGTCGTCGAGCTGCACGGTGGAGTTCCGACCGCGTCACTCACGAAGCTCATCACCGAGTTCGGCGGCAAGCTCGTGCTCGCACGAGTCGACGCGACGACGAACCCGCAGCTGCAGCAGGCGTTTCAGGCTCAGGTTGCCCCAACCGTCGCCGCCGTGGTCGCCGGCCGACCGCTCGCCCTGTTCGAGGGAGAGCTGCCGGAGGCCGAGGCGCGGCAGGTGTTCGAGCAGTTGCTCGTCCTCGCGGCCCAGAACGGGGTCACCGGCACCGTTCCGGTCGCGCCCGCGGAGGCCAACGCTGGGGCAGAGGCCGCCGAGTCGGTCGAGGAGCCGCTCCCGCCGCTGCACCAGGCCGCATACGACGCCATTGAGGCGGGGGACTACCCCGCCGCGATGACCGCCTATCGCACCGCGATCGCCCAAGACCCGCGCGACCAGCTCGCCGTCGCCGGCCTCGCCCAGGTGTCGCTGCTGCACCGCCTCACCGGCCTCTCGGCCGGCACCATACGCGATGCGGCCGCCGCGGCGCCGTCCGACGTCGACGCACAGCTCGCCGTCGCGGACCTGGATGTCTCGGGTGGACACCTCGAGGATGCCTTCGACCGCCTCCTGTCGCTGTTCCCGTCGCTCGACGCCGAGGGCAAGAACGCCACGCGGACCCGGCTGCTCGAGTACTTTGAGGTGGCCGGGGCAGAGGACCCGCGCGTCAGCGCCGGGCGTCGCCGCCTGACCGCGCTGCTGTACTAAGGACGCACACCCGCGCAGCGGCACTGCTGCGCCCGCAACGCTGCTGTGTGCCGCCCCTCTTCCCCGCGAACTGCCCAGTTAGGTCCCCTCTGTGCGCTTGGGAGGGACAGAAGTGGGCGAGTCGCGGCTGGTGGGGTGCGCTCCCGGAGGCGGCGCGCCCCAGCATGGAGCGCGCCGCACAGCGACCCCGCGAACTACTTACGCAGCTTGAGCCAGAGCCCGGCTAGCGGCGGGAGGGTGAGTTCCACGGATGCCGGACGCCCGCCCCACTGCTCGTCAGTAGCGGTCACGGCGCCGTAGTTGCCCACTCCGGATCCGCCGTACTCGCTGGCATCGGTGTTGATGAGCTCGTCCCACACACCCGCGAACGGGAGTCCGACGCGGTACTGGCCGATCGGGTTGCCGGAGAAGTTCATGATCACGGCGATCGGCTGGCCGTCCTTCGCCCAGCGCAGGAACGACACGACGTTCTGCTCGGCCGCGCCGCCGTCGATCCACTCGAAGCCGGCCGGGTCGTTGTCCTGCTCCCAGAGCGCGCCCTCCTCGCGGTAGACGCGGTTGAGCTGCCCGACGAGGTTGAGCAGTCCGCGGTGCACGGGCTGGTCGAGAATCCACCAGTCGAGGCCGCGTTGCTCCGACCACTCGGAGGGCTGCCCGAACTCCTGGCCCATGAACAGCAGCTGCTTTCCGGGGTGTGACCACATGAAGGACAGGTAGGCGCGCAGGTTGGCGAGCTTCTGCCACTGGTCGCCCGGCATCTTGTGCAGCAGCGATCCCTTGCCGTGCACGACCTCGTCGTGGCTGAGCGGCAGCAGAAAGTTCTCGGTGTACTGGTACACCATGCTGAAGGTGATCTCGCCGTGGTGGTGCGCGCGGTACATCGGGTCTGTCTGCATGTACGAGAGCGAGTCGTGCATCCAGCCCATGTTCCACTTGAGCCCGAATCCGAGGCCGCCGCTGGCGGTGGACCGGCTGACGCCCGGGAACGCCGTCGACTCCTCGGCGATCATGATCACGCCGGGGCTGCGCTTGTAGGCGGTCGCCGTGACCTCCTGGAGGAAGCTGATCGCCTCGAGGTTCTGGTTGCCGCCGTGGATGTTGGGCTCCCACTGGCCGTCCTCGCGGGAGTAGTCCAGGTAGAGGATGGATGCGACGGCGTCGACCCGCAGGCCGTCGATGTGGAACTCCTCGAGCCAGTACAGCGCGTTCGCGACGAGGAAGTTGCGCACCTGGGAGTCGCCGAAGTTGAAGATCAGCGTTCCCCAGTCCATCTGCTCGCCGCGGCGCGGGTCGGAGTGCTCGTAGAGCGCCTGCCCGTCGAACTTGGCGAGAGCCCACTCGTCCTTGGGGAAATGGCCGGGCACCCAGTCCATGATCACGCCGATGCCAGCGTTGTGCAGCCTGTCGATCAGGTAGCGCAGGTCGTCGGGGTGGCCGAACCGGCTCGTCGGAGCGAAGTACCCCGTGACCTGGTAGCCCCAGGATCCGCCGAAGGGGTGCTCGGCGAGCGGCATGAACTCCACGTGGGTGAAGCCCGTCTCGAGCATGTAGTCCACGAGCTCGTTGGCGAGTTCGCGGTAGCCGAGGCCGGGCCGCCACGAGCCGACGTGCAGCTCGTAGACGCTCATCGGCGAGTTGTGCGGGTCGCGCGCGGCCCGCTTGTCGAGCCACGCGGCATCCGTCCACTCGTAGTGGGTCTTGCCGACCTTCGATCCGGTTGCGGGGGAGACCTCTGTGTAGCGCGCCATCGGGTCGGCGCGGGTGACCCACTCGCCGCCCTGCGTGAGCAGCTCGAACTTGTAGGTCGTTCCGGGCTCGATCCCCGGGATGAAGAGCTCCCAGACGCCGTTGTCGTCCAGACGGCGCATCGAGTGCAGCACGCCATTCCAGCCGTTGAAGTCGCCGACGACGCGGGCCGCCTTCGCGTGCGGCGCCCAGACGTTGAATGCCGTTCCGACGACGCCCTCGTGGGGGCGGAAGTGGGATCCGAAGACGCTCCACATCTGCTCGTGGCGTCCCTCGCCGAAGAGGTACAGGTCGATCTCGCCGACCGACGGCACGAAGCGGTACGGGTCGTCGGTTCTCCAGGTCGGGGCGCCCCCGTAGGTCGTCTCGAGCTCGTACGCCTGCCCGGCGCCAGGCAGGAAGGCCTGCCAGAGACCGTCGGCGAGGTGGGCCAGCTCGACCCGGCTGCCGTCGGTGCGCAGCGCCGTGACGGTCTCCGCGAGCGGGCGGACGGCGCGAACGACGAAGCCGTTCTCGAACGCGTGCTGCCCGAGCGTGTCGTGCGGCCGGGGGTGGCTGCCAGCCACGATCGAGGCGATGAGCCCCGGATGCAGGTCGGGAAGGTTCGGTGTGGTGCTGTGGACGGTGAGGTCGGCCATTTAGCTGCCTTTCGGGAATTCGACGCGCAGGATGTGCACGGGTTCGGTAAAGGCGTCGAGGCGCACGTAGTTGTTGAGGCCCCAGGTGAATGTCTCGTCGGTGAGCAGGTCGGTGACCACAAATGGGGTCGCCGGATCGATGCCGAATCTGGTCGGGTCGAGGTGCACCGTGGTCTCGCGCACGGAATGCGGGTCGACGTTCGCGATCACAAGGATCGCGTCGCTGCGCCCGTCCGCCGTGAAGCGGCCGTCGATGAACTTGCTGTAGACGAGGATCGAGTCGTCGTCGCTCCAGTGGATGTCGAGGTTGCGCAACTGGCGAAGTGCCGGATGCTCCGCCCGGATGCCGTTGAGTCGGGTGAGGAACGGCGCGAGCGAGCGACCGAGCGCCTCCGCCTTGGCGAAGTCGCGCTGTTTGTACTCGTATTTCTCGTTGTCGATGTTCTCCTCGGAGCCCGTCCGCGCCACGTTCTCGAACAGCTCGTAGCCGGCGTAGACGCCCCAGGTCGGGGCCGCGGTCGCCGCCAGTGCCGCCCGGATCTTGAAGGCCGCCGGCCCGCCGAACTGCAGGTACTCGGTGAGGATGTCCGGCGTATTGACGAACAGGTTCGGGCGCAGGAAGTCCGCGTGCAGCTTCGAGATGCTGGTGAAGAACTCCTCGAGCTCGGGCTTCGTGTTGCGCCAGGTGAAGTAGGTGTACGACTGCTGGAATCCGACCTGCGCGAGGGAGTGCAGCATCGCCGGGCGGGTGAACGCCTCGGCGAGGAACACGATCTCGGGAAACTCGGTGTTGACCTCGTGCAGCAGCCACTCCCAGAAGGCGAGCGGCTTGGTGTGCGGGTTGTCCACCCGGAAGATCTTCACCCCGACACCGATCCAGTACTTGACGATGCGCAGGACCTCCTCGCGGAGTCCGACGGGGTCGTTATCGAAGTTGATCGGGTAGATGTCCTGGTACTTCTTCGGAGGGTTCTCCGCGTAGGCGATCGTTCCGTCGGGCAGTGTCGTGAACCACTCCGGGTGCTCGGTGACCCACGGGTGGTCGGGCGAGCACTGCAGGGCGAGGTCGATCGCGACCTCGATGTTGTTCTTCTTCGCGGTGCTGAGGAAGAACCTGAAGTCGGTGATCGTTCCGAGGTCGCGGTGGATGGCGTCGTGGCCGCCCGCCTCCGCCCCGATGGCCCACGGCGAGCCGGGGTCGTCGGGTGTGGGGGTCATCGTGTTGTTCGGGCCCTTGCGGAACGCGACGCCGATCGGGTGGATCGGCGGCAGATAGATCACGTCGAAGCCCATCGCCGCGACGGCGGGAATGCGCCGCGCGGCGGTGCGGAACGTGCCGCTCGTCCAGCTGCCGTCCTTTTTGCGCTTGGCCCCCTCCGAGCGGGGGAAGAACTCGTACCAGCTGCCGAGTCCGGCGCGCGCACGCTCCACCCGCACGGTGAGCGGGTCGCTCAGGGTGACGAGGCTCGCGAGTGGCTGCTCGTCGAGCGCCGCGGCGACACGGGGGTCGTCGGCGGCGGCGAAGCGCTCCTCGGCGGTGAGCTTCTTGCTCGTGATGCGTTTGCCGGCGTCCCTGAGTACCTTCGAGCCGGGGTCGGCCGCGACGGCGCGCGCGAGCAGACCAGCGCCCATCGAGAGCATGAGTGACACATCGATGCCGGCGGGAATCTTGATTCGCGCGTTGTGCAGCCACGTCGCCCAGTCGTCGTTGTACGCCTGAATGCGATACTCCCAGCCGCCGGCCCGGTCCAGAAGCGCCTGGGTGTGCCAACGGTCGGTGCCGGGCGCGCCGGGCGCCATCCCATGCTTGGTGCGGATGCCGGAGGGGTCGGTCAGGAGCAGGTCGACGCCCAAGACGTCGTGCCCCTCTTTGAAGACCGTTGCCGCAAACGGGACGACCTCGCCCGCGAAGGCTTTGGCCGGCCACAGGTTCTCCGGTTGTTGGGGTGAAAGTTGTCTGATGGGGATGCGACCCACCTTCGGTTCGTATGCCATAGCCACAATTCGACCGTACTCGCTTTCGGTGCGGGCGCGCTTTACCAATCCGAATCCCGCAGCCTCTAGGCTTGCTCCTCGTGAAAGCAATCAGGCGTTTTACCGTCCGTACCGTGTTGCCAGAGGCCCTTGCCGGCCTCGAAGAACTGGCGACAAACCTGCGCTGGTCGTGGCACGAACCGACCAGACAGCTCTTTGCGCAGCTCTCTCCGACACTCTGGGAGGAGAGCGCGCATGACCCCATCGGCCTGCTGGGCGAGATCGACCCGTCGCGGCTCGACGAGCTGGCGGCGGACCACGGCTTCGTCGCCCAGGTGAACGAGCGCCTGCACGAGCTCCACTCCTACTTGACCGAGCCGCGCTGGTACCAGTCGCTCCCGGAGGGGGCGCCCGCCGCGATCGGGTATTTCTCGCCAGAGTTCGGCATCGCCGCGGCACTGCCGCAGTACTCCGGCGGCCTCGGCATCCTGGCCGGCGACCACCTGAAGAGCGCCTCCGATCTCGGTGTTCCGATCATCGGAGTCGGGCTCTTCTACCGCGCGGGCTACTTCGCCCAGGCGATCTCGGCGGACGGCTGGCAGCAGGAGTCCTACCCGGTCCTCGACCCGGACGGCCTTCCCCTCAGCGTGCTCCGCCACCCGGACGGTACGGCCGGGCAGGTCGCGCTCGCACTGCCCGACGGGCGCACGCTCTACGCGCGGGTCTGGCAGGTCGCTGTGGGGCGCATCCGCCTCCTTCTGCTTGACACCGACATTCCCGAGAACGACGATGAGCTGCGGTCGGTCACCGATCGACTGTACGGCGGCGGCGGGGAGCACCGACTGCTGCAGGAGCTGCTGCTCGGCATCGGCGGCGTCCGTGCGATCAAGCTCTTCACCGAGCTGACCGGCAGCCCGACTCCCGAGGTGTTCCACACCAATGAAGGGCACGCCGGATTCCTTGGGCTCGAGCGCATCAGCGACCTCATCGGAGTCGGGCTCTCGTTCGACGAGGCGCTCCAGGTCGTGCGCGCCGGAACGGTGTTCACGACCCACACCCCGGTGCCCGCTGGCATCGACCGCTTCGACTCGGGTCTCATCGGCCAGTACTTCTCTTCGGAGCTTCTGCCGGGCGTCGACGTCGACGACGTGCTGCTTCTCGGCGCGGAGAACTACAAGGGCGGCGAGCCCGGCACCTTCAACATGGCCGTCATGGGCCTGCGGCTCGGCCAGCGCGCCAATGGGGTCTCGCAGCTCCACGGCGAGGTCAGCCGCGGCATGTTCGGGCAACTGTGGCCGGGTTTCGACACCGCCGACGTCCCGATCACCTCGGTCACCAACGGGGTGCACGCGCCGACCTGGACCGACCCGTCGTTGCTCGCGCTCGCCGCATCGCGCCTCGGCACGACCGACACAACCTCCTGCGACTGGAACAGCCCCGCGGTGACCGACCTCGACCTGTGGGAAGTGCGCAACGGCATGCGCGCACAGCTCGTGCAGGACGCACGCCGACGAGTCACGGCGGCCCTCGCGGAGCAGAACCCCGGCACGATCACGCCGCAGTGGGTCTCCGACCTGCTCGACCCTGACGTGCTCACGATCGGCTTCGCCCGACGCGTACCCACCTACAAGCGCCTCACCCTCATGCTCCACGACGAGGACCGGCTGCGGTCGATCCTGCTGTCGGCCGACCACCCCGTGCAGATCGTGATCGCCGGCAAGTCGCACCCCGCCGACGAGGAGGGCAAGCGCCTGATCCAGAAGCTCGTCCAGTTCGCCTCGGCGCCGGAGCTGCGCACGCGGCTCGTGTTCCTCGAGAACTACGACATCGCGATGGCGCAGCTGCTCTACCCCGGCACGGATGTCTGGCTGAACAACCCGCTGCGCCCGCTCGAGGCCTGCGGTACGTCGGGTATGAAGGCGGCGCTCAATGGGTCGCTCAACCTCTCGATCCTCGACGGCTGGTGGGCCGAGTTCTATGACGAGGAGAACGGCTGGGCTATCCCGAGCGCCGACTCCGCCGGCGACTCCGCGGAGCGGGACAAGCTTGAGGCGGAGGCGCTCTACGACCTCATCGAGCACCAGATCGCCCCGCGCTTCTACGACCGCGGAAGCGACGGTGTGCCGAAGCGCTGGGTGCAGTCGATCCGGCACACGCTCGCGACGCTGTCGCCCGAGTTGTCGGCCGATCGCATGGTCAAGGAGTACGTCACGCGCCTCTACGTTCCGGCGGCCGAGGCCGAGCGCACCATCAGCGCAACGTCGTTCGCGGGCGCGCGGGAGCTCGCGGCCTGGAAGCAGCGAGTGAGCGATGCCTGGCCCCTTGTCGCGGTCACCCACGTCGAATCCGGCGGCGTCGACACCGTGCCGCAGGTCGGCGACGTCCTGCATGTGCGCGCCCACGTGCAGCTCGACGGGTTGAGCCCGGATGACGTCGCCGTCGAGGTCGTCTACGGCCGCGCCCGCGAGGGGGACAACCTCGAGCGCACGCACCACGTCGCTCTCGAGCCGGAGTCGGCCGCGCCGGGCGTCGCGGTGCAGTTCATCGGTGCCGTGCCGCTGACGCGCGCCGGCAGCTTCGGCTACAACGTTCGCGTGACGCCAAAGCATCCGCTGCTCGCCAGCGCCGCCGAGCTCGGCCTGATCGCGGTCGCCGACTAGCCAGCAGACCCTCACGAAACGCCCCGCGCTGACGCGCGGGGCGTTTTTGCGCGCTCCATGCGGATAGACAATGCTGTCTATCCGCTATTCGCACCGTACCCCGATTGCGGGTAGATGCATCGGTATGCATTGCTGATCTCGGGCGATATGACACATGTTGCGACGGAATTCGTTGCCTGAGCACACTCTTTCAATGGATTTCGTGTCGGAACCCTAGTCTTGCGCGTACCTCTTACTGGGGGCGCGAGGAGGATAGACGGGCTTGTCTGTCCTACCTATAGTGATACCGGGGAGAGTGACCCGCACCACACGCCGACACGGCGAACCGGAGCGGCGCACACATTTCACAGCCCGGATTTCGGGTGGGGGCAACACAGACTCACGGACGCCGCGACCATCGCGATGTCTGCGCCGCGTTCTACGGCACAACACTCTCGAACACGGGTTCACCCGTGCGAACAGGCTCCTGCACACGCAGGTGTCGCGAAAGGAATCATCATGAACAAGCTCCTCAAGGGTTCAGTCGCCGGCGCAGCTGGTGTGGCCCTCCTCCTCGGCGGTGCCGGCAGCTTCGCGCTGTGGAACTCGACCGAGTCCGTCAACGTCGGCTCCGTCGCATCCGGCACCCTGTCGATCGCCCAGGCCGGCACGCCGACCTGGATGGACGTCTCGGCCGACAAGGCCGCATCTGCGATCGACGACATCTCGACATTCAAGGTTGCTCCCGGCGACACGATCGAGCTCACCCAAGTTGTCGAGATCGACGCTCGCGGAAACAACCTCCGCGCCACGCTGTCGTACGACGAGCTGTCCCTCGCTGCAGTGACGGCCGCCGACAAGGCGCTCCTCGACGAGCTCGTGATCACGCTGGACGCCGCCGGCGGCACCAACGTCACCCGCATCGGCAGCACCGAAACCTTCGCCGTAACGCCGGCGACCTCGACGAGCACCGTCACGCTCACGGTCACCATCGAGTTCCCGGACACCGTCACCGGCGCCACCAACGGCACCGTCGACTTCTCCGCGCTGGCCTTCAAGCTGCAGCAGAACGACCGCCTCTAGGCCGGGTGGGATGCGCCGGCCGAATCCGGCGCATCCCCCCTCGTTTCACATCACCACCTGCCAAGACCGGAAGGAGCGAGACATGAACGCCGAACCGACCAGCGCTTCCCGCTCTCGTCCGTCCGCGCTCCGCCGGATGCTCAGCGCTGCCACCGCCATCGCCGTGGCGGTCGTCCTGGCCCTGCTCGGCACCGGCACCAGCTACGCACTCTGGAACGGCGAGGCCGTCGTCGACGCCTCGAGCGTCTCCTCAGGCAACGTCGGCCTCACCGTCAATGGTGCGGCGGCCTACTCGCTCACAGGGCTTGACGCCAAGCGACTCGCGCCGGGCCGTTCGCAGGTCATCCCACTCGCCATCGCCAACACCGGCACCACGCGACTCTCCGTCACCGTCGCTGGCACCCAGGTGCTCGCCCAGGCCAACTCGCTGTCAGGCTTCCTCACGGCGAGCCTCGTACCGGCCCCCGACTGCGCCGTCGCGACCTTCGTTCCGGCGCCGCTCGCGGGTTTCACGACGACCGCGGCGCCCGTCGTGCTCGAGCCCGGCGAGGTCCGGCAGTTCTGCCTCGCGATCGGCCTCGCCGCCGGGGCTCCGCCCGCCGCGCAGGGAGGCAGCACGACCTTCGCGATGGCGATCGACGCCGTCCAGGTGCGTTGACCATGGTCAGGCACCGCACCGCTATCGCCATCGGCACGGCGGCATTCCTCGTGCTCGCGGGCACCGGGGTCGGCAACGCCTACTGGAGCACTCAGGCATCGACGGCCGGCAGCGTCAACGCCGGCGCGATCGGCATCGCTACGAACGGGTTCCCTGCTCTTGCGACCAACTACACGGCATCCGCCCTCGCCATCTCGGCGCCCGTCACGGTCACCAACACGGGCACGATCTGGGCGCCGTTCTCGCTCACGCTCGGCGCCACGTCAGCGACCGCCCTCGCGACCGGCGCGATCGTGCGGACGTGGCCGGTCGCCGCGGCGACTGCCTGCACCGCCACGAGTATCGCTCCGTCCTCGGCGACGACGAGCAGCTGGGTCAACGTGCCGGCGCTCGCCGGCACACTGGATCCGGGCGCCTCCGCGACCTACTGCGTGCGCTCGTCCGTCTCCGCGCTGCAGCAGTCCACGATCGCCGGCACGAACCTGTCCGCGGCACTCTCGGTCACGTCGGCAGTGGGGAGCTGGGTCGCCAGCGCCACCTCCTCCGCAGCCCAGGCCGTGCTCGACTCGACGTCGCCGACCACGCCCGGCGCGCCTGTCGCCTCGGCGACGACCGCGACGGGGACGTCGATCGTCTGGCTGCCGTCGAGCGACAACGTCGCCGTGACGGGCTACGACGTCTACCGCGACGGACTCCTCCGCGCGACCGTCGCCGGCACCGCGTTCACCGACAGCGGCCTCACTGCTGCCACGACCTACCGCTACACGATCGTGGCGCGCGACGCGGCGGGCAATGTGTCTGCGGTGTCAACGGGCACGAACGTCGTCACGAGCTCGGCTCCCGGCGTGCTCGACCCGGCGCTGTGGTACTCCGTCAGCACCGCGAGCGGGGTGTGCATCGAGTCCGGACCGAGCCCCACGAACGGCGGCCCCCTGGGCGTGGCCACCTGCGGCGGAAGTGACAAGAACGAGTGGAAGGTCGTGGCGGTGGGCGGCTACTACACCGTGGTGTCCCGGCGCGCCCCGACGCTCGTCTGGGACATCACGGGTGCCAGCCTGGCCGCGAATGCCGCAGCGCAGCTGTCCACTTCGAACGGCGCCACGAGCCAGCAGTGGCAGGTCTCGCGGAACGCATCGGGCACCTACCAGTTCGTCAACCGCAACAGCGGGCTGTGCCTCTCGGTGCCGACCTCGGGATCCCTGCGCCAGCAGGCCTGCGGCAGCGCGAACTCGCTCCTGTTCACCATCACGACGGTCAGCTGAGCCGTGGCCACCCGATGGATCACCTGGCTCGGTGGAACCGCTGTCGCCATCGCGCTGCTCGCCTCGAGCGCGACGCCGGCCGCGGCGGAGGAGGAACCCTCTGACGTGCTCCTCAGCTCCGACGGCGTCGTGTTCTCCAGCGCACCGCCTCAGGGGATACTCGATCCGCTCCAGACCCTCGTCCCAGGGGGATCGCGCGCGTCCGTGCTCTGGATCAGGAACCCGGCCACCACCCGCGCGATCGTGAAGGTGAGCGCAACGGGGCTCCGTATCCCCTCGGTATCGTTCGCCGAGGACGTGTCGTTGACCACCACCACTGGATCGGAGGGGAGCGGAACGCGCTCCCGCACCCTCGCGCAACTTTCCGAGTGTGAGATGCTCGTTCCGTCCCAGATGCTGGAGGGGGGAGCGACGATGCGTTTCGATCTGAGCTTCGCCATGTCGCCGGATGCGCGGAACGTGTCGCAGAGCCAGCGCGCGGACCTCAACCTGCTGATCGCCATGCGGGACGCGGATGCCGGGGAGTTCGCGGAATCCGCGTGCGACGACCCCGGTGTGGTCATCGGCCCGAAGCCCGCCGTGCCGACTCCCGCTGGGCCCGCCGTGCCGACTCCCGCTGCGCCCGCCGTCCCAGCGAGCAGTGGATCCGCCCCGGGTGCCCTGGCGCGCACGGGCGTCGACCTGCCCGTGCCTCTCATCACGATCGGTGCCTTGCTGCTCGGCGCCGGATTCTTCCTGTTCGGCGCCCGCCGCCGCCGCGAACGCGAGGAGTCGTGAGCGACGTGCGCGAGGAAACGGGCACCGCCCCCCGCGAGAATGGCGTGCTCCACTACGTCGGCCTCGGGCTGAGCGGGGCACTGCTGTTGCTCGTCCTCGCGCTGGCCGTGGTCGTCATCGTGGTCCCACGGGCATCCGGATCCATCCCGCTCACGGTGTTGACCGGGTCCATGGCGCCAGGGCTTCCGCCGGGTACGCTCATCGTGGTTCAACCGGTCGACGTCGACGATCTCGCGGTCGGCGACGTCATCACGTACCAGATCCGGTCCGGCGACCCCGCCGTGATCACGCACCGCATCATCGCGATCAACGCGTCCACGACCGGGGCGCGCACCTTCGAGACCAAGGGCGACAACAACAGCGACGCCGATCCCGATCCGGTGGGCGCGATCCAGGTGCAGGGCAAGGTCTGGTACTCGGTGCCCCTCGTCGGCTTCGCCAACAACGCCGTCAACGGAGAGAACCGGGCGTGGATCGTGCCGGGTATCGCCGTGCTGCTCATCGCCTACGCCGGGTACATGATCGCGAGCGGCGCCGCCTCCGCGGTGCGGAAGAAGCGCGAGGTCCAGCCCCGCCCCTAGACGATATGAGTACGGCGCTTACCTCTTGAGGCTGGGGCCCCCGTTCGAGTAGACGTGGGTTACCAGCCTGCGGAGGTTGGCCTATCCAC
>NZ_JBEPNA010000023.1:0-29676 GCF_040546025.1 Marisediminicola sp. UYEF4
CCGCCCCCCCCCCGCGCGCCGCCCCCCCCCCCCCCCCCCCCCCCACCCACCCCCCCCCCCCCCCCCCCCCCCCCCCCCCCCCCCCCCCCCCCCGGCAGCGTGCCGCACCGTTCAGCAACCAGGCAGAAACAGTCCAGAGCCGACGGCCGAAATGGGGTTATGCCAAGCAAATGACGGGCAACTCGAGTTTCTCCACGAGAAACTCCCTTGAGAATCCGCGGAATCGCAAGGGAGAGTGATGCATCCCCTGGGACTGGTGACGTCCTCTTGAGTGGTGTGGTTTCCCGCTCTTGAGCGTTGCTTCGTCGACGCGAAGAGCCATCGTGGGATGGTCAGTGAGTAACGATCAAAGAACTCACAAAGGACACCACACGATGGCTTTAGACCAGTCGGGACTGCTGAACCTGCTGGGAGAACTCCAACTCACCGATGTCACCGACCGCATCCGCGTCGCGACCGAAACTCTCTATCAAGAACTGATCGATGCGGAGGCGACCGCATTCATCGGCGCCGCCCCGTTAGAGCGCTCCCACGACCGCACCACCCACCAAAACGGCGCCCGCCCGAGGTCCTTGTCAACGACGGCCGGGGACCTCGACCTGAAGATCCCGAAGCTGCGCGCCGGGTTGTTCTTCCCAGCCCTGCTGGAGCGGCGCCGCCGGGTCGACCAAGCGTTGTTCGCGGTCGTGATGGAGGCCTACGTCCACGGCGTCTCGACCCGGAAAGTCGACGATCTGGTCAAAGCGCTCGGTGCGGACACCGGGATTTCCAAGTCGGAAGTGTCCCGGATCTGCGCAGGCCTGGACGGTGAGTTCGCCGAGTTCCGTGACCGAACCCTCGCCGCGCAGGACTTCCCCTACGTGTTCCTCGACGCCACCTACTGCAAGGCCCGGGTCGGGCACCGGATCGTGTCCCAAGCCATCGTCGCGGCGGTTGGAGTGGCCGCTGACGGCCGCCGTGAAGTGCTCTGTTTCGACGTCGGTGACAGCGAGAACGAGGGCTTCTGGGCTAGCTTTCTGCGGTCGTTGAATACCCGCGGCCTCGACCGGGTAAAGCTAGTCATGTCTGACGCTCACACCGGCCTGAAGAAGGCCATCGGGACAGTGTTCCAGGGTGCCGGCCGGCAGAGATGCCGGGTGCATTTCATGCTCAACGTCCTCGCCGTGATCCCGAAAGGCTCCCAGGACACGGTCGCCTCGATCATCCGCACCATCTTCGCCCAGCCCGATCACGAGCATATCGAGAAGCAGTTCCGCGAGGTCACCACGATGCTCTCCCGCTCGCACCCGAAGGTCGCCGCGATGCTCGTCGACGCGCAACCCGACCTGCTCGCCTTCTCCGCATTCCCGAGGCGGCACTGGCGCCAGATCTGGTCCACGAACCCGCTCGAACGGGTGAACAAGGAGATCAAACGCCGCACCGACGTCGTCGGCGTTTTCCCCAACGCTGCCGCCCTCCTGCGCCTGGCCGGTTCGGTTCTGATCGAGCAGCACGACGAGTGGGAGGCCGGCGAACGCCGCTACTTCTCCGAGGCATCCACGCTCGAGCTGGCCACCATGAACAACCCCATCGAGGTCATCGACGAGGCGGTGATCCTGCCCGAACTCGCCGCCGCCTAAGCTAGAACAACTGACCCGCACGGTGTTGAGAAACTCCACCACTCAGCGGGCCGTGACCAGCACCACCGCGACCACATCAACGAAACCTAATAAGGGGATACGATGCGCACAGTAAAGCGATCCCCGTTTGCCGCCCTCGCAGGGTCTATCGTTTTTGCGACCACCATGTCCGCATGCGTGAGCGATGGGACAACGACGACGTCGTACTCGGCTCAGCAGAGCGTTGAACAATTTGCGGGAATCGATTTCGACTACGACCCAGTGGACTCTCCATCAGCACTCGAGGAGCAGAGTCAGCTCGTGGTGACGGGAACGATCGAGCGGGTCCAAGAAGGTCGAGTTCAGATCGTGCCCGCGAACGAGAAGATACCGGGGGTCTCGACCATCGTGCTCGTGCTGAGAGATCCGATGGTCGTGTCGGGAAGCGTCGAAGAAAACAGTGATGGCTTCGTATATGTCGAGTTGCCGAATCCGGGCGGGCAGGAAACGGATGCTTACCAAGACGGCCTGCGGGCAGGTTCTAGTGTGGTCGCGTATCTCGATCCGGCATCCGACGGGGCACCCGTTGAGGGCGTGGATACCGCAATCGCTGACTCAAAGGCGGGTCGCCCCGCTGGGCAGGCTCTCTACCTTCCCGCGGGTCCGCAGGCGCTAATCCTCCAGTATGAAAACAATGCTGTCGTCTGGCCCCTGATTGGGCAAGAACGAGACGGTGAGATAAAGGAAACGCTGCCGGGCGGGAACCTCATCGCACCTTAGAGAACCTCATCGCACCTTACTAGCGAGAACCTCCCTCGAGCGCGAGCGCGGCGGCCTCAGCCCCTCCTTCTATGCGCTCAATCTAAGTCCGATCGGTGACCTTCTCGCGGCAACCGAGGACAGTTCTGCGGCGAGGTCTATGGAGGCTGCCTGGTCGATCGTCGTGGCTACGGTCTTGCGGAATGTGTGCGGGGTGATGTCGCTCAGGTCGAGGTCCTCCCGCAGCCCCGCTGACGCGAGCACAGCGCGAAGCTGGCGGCGCAGATTGTTCGGGGAGATGAACGTGCCGTTGCGGGTGCTGAAGATCGGGTGATCGTCGGGCACGTTGCCGAGCATCGCGAGCCGTGAGCGAATGGCTTGGGCTGTGTAGCTCGGAACGGCAATGATTCGCCAGTCCTTCGAGTGTTTGACCTGAGGCTGCCGGTACAGACTGTGCCCCCTGCGCTGCACAAGTGTTCCGCTGATCGTGATCTCCGGTGGCGAGACGGTCATGTCGACGTCGCACTTGCGGATCGCCAGCGCTTCGCCGATGCGCGCAGAGGTGCCAAGGATCGTTTCGATGACGTCGGCGAGCTGACCGTCGGGCTTGGGACCGTGCACCTTCTCGCCCGTGCGCCACTTCGCCACGGCGTCGCGCAGCCGCGCAAGTTCGGCGTGATCGAGGCTGCGAATCTCCTTGCGTCCGCGCGGAACGGGCGCGGTGTCGCGCACCGGGTTCTTGCCTACCGCGTCGTGCCGCACGGCGAGATCAAAGACCAGCGCGAGCACGATCTTGGCCCGACGGGCGCGCGACGGGTGTTGGGGTGCAAGTGCCTTCAGGAACCGATCGACGCGGCCGACAGTCAGCTCCCGTAGCCGGAACTGGCCGAGCGCCGGGAGCACGACTACCTCCAGGCTGCGCTCGTAGGCATCGAGCGTCTGCGGAGCTTGCCGTCCGGTAACGCGGACCTCCTCCAGCCAGTAGCTCGCGAGGTCGCGCAGGCTGGTGTTGCGATCCAGGTCACTATCGCCCGCTGTGGCCGCTTGCTCGGCGATCTTCGCTTTGAGCGCGTTCGTGGCCTTTGTATCGCTGGTTGCCGTGGCCTGGATGCGGAGGTAGTCGCCGTCCATGTCGCGGTAGCGCGTGGTGGCCGCATACTTTGACCCGAGCTTTCTCACCGAGATCGACCCGTAGGTGCCCAGCGGCTGAACGGGGCGGCTCACGACTGCTCCTCCAGCCAGTCGATCACGTGACTCTCGGGGTAGCGCAGCGCACGCCCCACCTTGACCGCGCGAGGACCGACCTTCTGCGTGCGCCACTCGTAGAGTGTCTTGACCGGCACGCCGAGGTAGTCCGAAAGCTGCTGCACCGTAAGCAGTCGCTCAAGGCGGCTCGGCAGCTGTGCGAAGGGGCGAGGCTCGTTCATACCTCGTAGGTAGGAACGGACTCCCGGCACCACCCGGAGGTCAACGGGGAACACCCCGAAACAACCGGGTGACGAGGCCCGCGGACTGCGGGCCCGTGGGGGTTTTTGACGAGTTTCTGACGACTTGAGTGCCGCTGAGGGTATATGTGAAAACACCTGAGCCTCGTAGTTGTGAGGTAACTACGGGGCTCAGGCCCATTGACTGGTGCACCCCCTCGGACTTGAACCGAGAACCCACTGATTAAGAGTCAGTTGCTCTGCCAATTGAGCTAGGGATGCGTGCGGCCGCGGTGAATTCCGCAGCCGAGGATCAAGGTTAGCATGAGTCTCGACCGCCCCAAGACTCGCGTTGGAGACACCATGACCGATAACTCTGCCCGCCTGTCCGCCGGCACCGCCGCCCCGGAATTCACGCTCGACGGTTCCGACGGCACCCCTGTGGCGCTCGCCGATCACGCTGGCCGGAAGGTCATTATCTACTTCTACCCGGCAGCATCCACCCCCGGCTGTACGACCGAAGCCTGCGATTTCCGCGACAACCTCAACTCGCTGAAATCGGCCGGTTACCAGGTGCTCGGGGTCTCGAAGGACGGCGCCGAGGCATTGCAGAAGTTCCGCACGGAGCAGAACCTCAACTTCCCGCTGCTCAGCGACCCCGACCTCGAGGTACACAAGGCCTATGGCGCGTACGGTGAGAAGTCGCTCTACGGCAAGACGGTGACCGGGGTACTCCGCTCGACCTTCGTGATCGACGAGCAGGGCACCATCGAGCTGCCGCTGTACAACGTGAAGGCAACCGGTCACGTCGCCTCGCTGCGAAAGAAACTCGGCCTGCTCTAGTCGCGCGAGCCGCGCCGCGAGGCGCGTGACACTTCGGCAGGAGAAACGGCGACTCGCCGCCTCGCGCTGCCCCGGAACGCGGCGAGTCCGCCGAGACTCCTGCGTTACGTGTGGTGACACCGGACAGCGCACACGAAGCCGCGCTCTAGTCTCCGCGCCTCGCCGTCGCCGCCATCACGGGGCGGCTGAACAGCAGCGCGAGCACTGCCACCGCGGGAACGAGCAGGAGCCAGCCGATGTCCGTGCGCGCGAACAGGCCTTGGAAGCTTCCGATCGCGACGGCGAGCTGCAGCACCTGCATCGTTACTATTGCCCCGCGCACCCACGCGAATCCGCGCAGCGTGTTGATCGCGATGATTGAGAGCCAGAGCGTCGCGATCGCGGCAAGAACCGTGATGCCGATCGCCGCGGCATACGAATCGGGAACGTCGGTGAGGATCTCGAACAGGAGGAACGCGGTGAGCCCCGCGAGCGCGACCGCCTCGACGAGAAGGAGGCCGACGAGCGCCTTCAGCGGGGCCGATCGGAGCGGGTCGCGCGCGCTGTCGCGGGCGTCCGGGGATGGTCCGCTCACAGTGCCTTCCGATACAAAACTATTGATTTGCCATGGTCAGTATGAGAGTCTATGTGAGGTTGATTTTGAAGCTTACAAGGTCGTGAGCCCAACCTCCTCGATGTTTAACCCGCCGCTTGTCGGCCGGACATCGTCGAAAGTTCTTGGTCTCTCGACCACACGTAGCAACAAATCAAAGGAGTACCCCCCATGGATTGGCGCGACAACGCAGCCTGCCTCACGGCCGACCCCGAGCTCTTCTTCCCCGTCGGCAACACGGGACCGGCGGTCGACCAGATCGAGAAGGCGAAAATGGTCTGCGGCCGTTGCAGCGTCTCCGAACAGTGCCTTCAGTACGCGCTCGAGACGAGCCAGGATTCCGGCGTCTGGGGCGGCCTGAGCGAAGACGAGCGCCGCGCCCTCAAGCGTCGCGCCGCACGCGCCCGCCGCGCCTCCTAACACCCGCCTCGAACCCGTCGTCGGCCAGCGGCCGACGCACCGATCCGGCATCTGACCCCGCTCCGCGGGAGCCAGGTGCCGTTTCTGGTTTCTGGCCCACCTAGCGAACGGTGATCCAAGCGAGCGGAATATCGATAGTCACTTCGGTGCCGCTGCCGACCATCGTGTGCCAGTCGATCGTGCCGCCGAGTTCGCCCTGGATGAGCGTGCGGACGATTTGGGTGCCGAGCCCCGACCCGACCTTGCCCTCGGGAAGGCCGCTGCCCGTGTCGCGCACCTTGACGCTGAGCCGCTCGTCGTTCCGGTCCGCGATAATCTCGACGTCACCCTCCCGCCCGGCGAGGCCGTGCTCGACGGCGTTCGTGACGAGCTCCGTGAGCGCGAGCGCGAGCGGGGTGGCGTACTCGCTCGGCAGGTTGCCGAAGCTGCCCGTCGACTTCGGGTGCACCTTCGTGTTGTGGGTCGAGGCGACCTCGGCGATGAGCAGGAGTACGCGGTCGAACACGGCATCGAAGTCGACGTTCTGGTTGAGGCCCTCGCTGAGGGTGTCGTGCACGACGGCGATCGCCGCGACCCGGCGCATCGCCTGGTTGAGCGACTCCCGCGCCTCCTCCGACCTCGTGCGGCGGGCCTGGATGCGCAGCAGCGACGCCACCGTCTGCAGGTTGTTCTTGACCCGGTGATGGATCTCCCTGATCGTCGCATCCTTCGTGATCAGCTCGCGTTCCTGGTGCCGCAGCTCGGTGACATCCCGGCACAGCACAATCGCACCGACCCGCTCGCCGCGGTCGCGGATCGGGATCGCGCGCAGCGACACCGCCACCCCGCGCGCCTCAATGTCGGTGCGCCACGGCGCGCGGCCCGTCACGACGAGCGGCAGCGACTCGTCGATGATGACTTGGCCCTTGAGCAGCCCGGTGGCCACCTCGGCGAGGGACTCCCCCTCGAGTTCGCCGGCGAACCCCATGCGGTTGAAGGCAGACAGGCCGTTGGGGCTCGCGAAAGTCACCATGCCGTCGACGTCGAGGCGGATGAGCCCGTCGGATGCGCGGGGGGCGCCCCGGCGCGGCCCCGTCGGAGCCCCGAGGTCGGGGAAGTCCCCGGCCGCGATCATGGCGAACAGGTCGTTGGCGCACTCGTTGAAGGTCAGTTCCTGCCGGCTGGGCGTGCGCGCCTCGCTGAGATTCGTATGCCGGGTGATGATGGCGACGGGGTGCTTCGTCGTCTCGGACCCGTTGACGGCGAGCCGGCGGAGCACGGGCACCGCGCGCACCCTGGTCGGGGTCTCCTCGTACCAGTCCGGCGCCGCGGAGTCGATGATCTGGCTCGACTGGAAGGCGTCGGTGACCTGCTTGCGCCACTCGGGCTTGATGCTCTGCCCGACGAAGTCGCGGTAGAAGAGCGTCGCCGAGCTCGACGGGCGGGCGTGGGCGACCGCGACGAACGAGTCGCCGGTGGTCGGCACCCAGAGCACAATGTCAGCGAAGGCGAGGTCGGCGAGAAGCTGCCAGTCCCCGACGAGGAGGTGCAGCCATTCGACGTCGGCCTCGCTGGACCTGCCTTGCGCGAGCACGAGATCACTGAGGGTCGACACGCATTACAGCGTAACCGGCGCTGCGGGCCGTCCCGTGCGCGCAGTCGGCCTCACTCGTCGGGCCACGGCGCGCTGTAGGCCTCCGCCGCCGCGGTCGTCAACTCGAGAAGGTTGCCGAGCAGCTCCTCCATCGACGCCGAGCGCAGCAACTGCACCTGGTCGAGAGGCCCGAGCGGCGAAATTGCGGCGAGCTGCCAGGCCGCCGCAGCCGGGTCATCCGCCAGTTCCACGTCCGAGGCCCACGGCATGTCCGCGAACTCGCTCGCGAGGGCGAGAGTGCGGCGCACGGCGGACTCCGCCCGCGCGCGCAGCGGCCGGAGCGACTCGTCCCAGTCCAGGTCGGGCAGCTCCCGAATCACGGCGGTCGGGTAGGGGGACTCCTCGAGCCACTCGACAACCTCGAATCGGTGCTCGCCCTGCGCGACGAGCGCAACGACCCCCTCCTGCTCACCCAACTGCGCGATGTGCGCGAGGGTGCCGAACGCGAAGCGCTGCTCTCCCCCGCCGACCTCCTGACCGCGCTCGATCAGCACGACCCCGAACTGCGTCGACTCCTCCTCGACCATCCGTGCGAGCATCACGAGGTAGCGCTCCTCGAAAACCCGCAGGAGAAGGGGCATGTGCGGGAAGAGCACTGAGCCGAGGGGGAACATCGGTACCTGGGTCATTCCCCCAGCGAACCACGTTCCGCGCCCCGAGGACAGCCGCGGGGACGGCACCGCTCGACAGTCATGACTTTGGTCCTTGTCGAGCAGCACTCCACAAGGCCAAGCTGAGCGAATGGAGAACGATTCCGCCCCGGGTGCAGCGCCCGACGCCAATGTCTCGGCGGGTCCGCGACGGGACCGCGCCCTCTGGGCGATCGTCGCGGTCATCGCCGCTCTCGTGATCGTCGCGCTCATCGTCGTTCTGACCCGAGGCGCGCCGGCACTTCTCGACGCGGACACGCCGGAGGGAGTGGTACAGCGCTACTCGGCCGCCGTGATCGCGGGCGATGAGCGCGGCGCCGTGGAGTACCTCTCGCCTGACGTCGCCGACGACTGCGACACGTTCGACTCGGAGTCCACCGACAACGTCCGGGTGACCCTGGTGTCAACGACCCGGCGCGACGACACCGCGGACGTGCGCGTGTCGATCACGACGATCTACGAGAATGGCCCCTTCGGCATCGACGAGCAGGAGTTCCAGGAGGACTTCGACCTCGCGATGATCGACGGCGAGTGGCTGATCGAAGGCGTTCCGTGGCCACTCGACATCTGCCGGATGCTCCCGTGACCGCGGCGCAGGCCACTCCCGGCATCGCGGGAGGGGCTGGCAGGAGTGTGCGGCGCCTGATCGTCTTCGTGCTCCTCTTCGCGACCGTCACGATCGCCGCCATCGGGCTCAGCGGACTGGTCGGGCGGGTGCTGGATGCCGGCAATGAACTCGCGGTCGGGGACACCGCCGGCCTTGCCCGGGCCCTCGCGTTCACTCTCGTTGGCGGTCCCCTGGCCCTGGTGCTCTGGTGGTTCCTCTGGCGCGGATCCACCGATGCCGCCGAGCGCTCATCGGTCGCGTGGGGCCTCTACCTCGCCGCGATGTCGACGGTGTCGCTAATCACGTTCTCGACGTCGCTGCTGGCCACCGCCTCGGCTGGTGTCGACGGGCGGTGGCAGCCGCAGGCTTTCGCCTCCGGTCTCGTCTGGGCGCTCGTCTGGCTGTGGCACCAGTGGATGCGCCACCACCCGGCGAAGAGCGCGACGCAGCTCGTGGACCTCGCCCCCGTCATCGGGTACGTGTTCGGGCTCATCCTCGGGGTGGGCGGGGCCGTCACCGCGATCGGGAGTGTGCTCGATGCCGCGATCGGCGGCACGGGCGATGCGGCGATCGCGGGCTCACCCTGGTGGCAGACGACCCTGCAGGGGCTGGTCTGGGCGGCCGGCGGCAGCGCAATCTGGTGGTGGCACTGGTTCCGTGATCGCGCCGGGCTGCTCCGCTCCGGATTCGCCGCCGTCGCCCTCGTCATCGTTGCTGCTCTCGGCGCCGTCATCCTGACCCTGGGGGGTCTCGGAACGACGCTCTTCGTGCTGCTGGAACTCGCCGTCGATCGCAGCAGCTCGGTTTCTTCCATCCTCGAGCCGCTCGGGACCGCGATCGCTACGGCCGCCATCGGCTCGCTCGTCTGGGTCTACTACCGGGGTATCGCGACACGCGACACGGGCCAGATCGGTCTGGCCACGCGTCTCGTGACGTCGGGTGTGGGCCTGGCCGCGGCAGCCTCCGGGATCGGGATCATCGTCAACTCGCTGCTCGCCGCGATCGGCAGCCCGCTCGCCGAGTCCGGCGCCCGCACACTCCTGCTCGCGGGCATCAGCTCCCTCGCCGTCGGCGCACCGCTGTGGTGGGTAGCGTGGCGGCCCACCGTCCCCGTGCACACGGATGCGATCGGCGCCACCGGCCGGCGCGTGTACCTGATCGCCGTCTTCGGCCTGAGCGCCGTCGTCGCGCTCATCACCCTTCTCGTAATCGGCTACCGAGTCTTCGAGTTCACGCTCGGCGGAGCGAGCGGCGGCAGCCTGCTCGAGCGCGTCCGGGCCTCGCTCGGACTGCTCACCGCGACCGCTCTCGTGGCGGCGTACCACTTCGCGGTGTGGCGCCGGGATGCCGCCCGGATCGCCGCTATGCCGGGACGACGCCGCACCATCGGGCGCGTGCTGCTCGTCACCGGAGCCGACCCGGACCCGCTCGTGCGTGCGGTGCGTGAGGCGAGCGGCGCCGCTGTGAGCGTCTGGAGGCGTGCAGAGACGGCGACGGTTGCCCCGTCCGCGGATCGGGTCGCTGCCGCCCTCGATGGGGTCACCGGAGCTCGTGTACTCATCGTGACCGGTCCCGGCGACCTGCTCGAGGTGATCCCGCTCGCCGACTGAATGGCCCCACACGCCGTGTCGGGACCGTCGCCGCCGGCTCGGGCAGTAGGCGCGCGGCAACGAACCGTCCGATCGCGACGCGGGCCGGCGACCGCATCGAGACATCCCGCAGCGAACGACCGGTGAGCAGCGCTGTGTCGAGTGCAGGCTGGTCATTCGGCACGATCACGGGCGACGAGATCCCGCCGAAGCGCAGCAGCGCCTGGGCGACCTGCGCAGCGGGGTGCGGACCGATCGCGCCGGGCCTCACCCGGTTCATCACGACCGTGACGCGGTCGGTGAGCACGGTCTCGACGAGGTCGACGTGTGCGCGGAGGAACCGGGAGAGGCCGACCGGGTCGGCGGAGCCCACGGCGATGACGTCATCGGCCTCCCGCAGCGCGGCGATGGTGGCGGCGTTGCGCCGGGGAGCGAACAGGTCGCTGGAGATCTCCTCGTCGTTCTCGAGACTCGCCCCCGTGTCGACGACGGTGTAGTCGACCCAGTCCCGACACTCTCGCAGGGTGGCGGCGACACGGTCGCCGGACAGCTCCGGCCACCGGTTGGGCCGGCCGATGCCGGTCAACACCCAGAAGCTCCCGTGGCCGGAGAGGTAGCGCTCGCCAATGCGCTCGAGCTCGCCCCGGCTGAGGCTGTTCGCCCCGGCGAGGCGGCAGGCGGCGGCGAACCCGGGCGCCTCGTCGAGTAGTCCGAGCGCAGGCGCGATCGAACCGCTGTGGGTGTCGACGTCGGCCAGCGCGACGCTCGCCCCGGCAGCAGCGAGTTCGGCGGCGACGGCGATCGCGATGGTCGTACGCCCCGGCGAGCCGGCCGGCCCCCACACCGCGATGACCCTTCCGCGTCCGGTTCGTCGCGGCGGCGCGGCCACGGTACCGGCGATGAGGCTCTCAATCTGCGACCACGGGCCGTCCGCCTCGGCGAGTTCGTGGAGGCCGAGGGCAGCCGCATGGCGGCGCTCGGCATCCGAGGCGACCAGCGCGATGACCCGTACCCCCTCCGCGTCGCTCTCCTCGAGCAGTCTCCCGGTGAGGTACCGGTGGCCGGCGGCGACGATCGCGATATCGGCACCGCAGTCGGCGAGGATGCTGGCGAGCTCGTCGGCGCTGTCGCACCGCGCGACGGTGCCGTGTCCGTGGCGGCGCAGCTCGTCGAGGAGCCTGTCCTCGAGCACGACCGGCGCGGCGATCGCGATTCGTGCCACGGCTCACCCCCCGACCGGGAGGCTAACGGGGACCAGCGACATCGCGTCGGAGTTGGCGATCGCCTCAAGCACTGCGGCGATCCTCGACCGCGGCACGAGCATCTCCACCCCGACCTGTGCGCTGCCCACGATGAGCCCGTCGGCTTCCAACACCCGGACCACGGTCGCGGAGCCGACGAGAACCGCCGGCGGACCAAAGCCGCGCTCGTCGGTCTGCGGAGCCGACCACAGGTCGACGACCGAGCCCGATTCGACCGACTGGGGCAGGTCGCCGCGCACAGTCACGACCACGGAGGCAAGCTGCACACCCTCCGGCGCCCCGACCGCGGAGGCGGGGACAAGTTCTCCGGCCGCCACCGCGCGCGTCACGACAAGCCCGCTGTCGCCGAGCATCCCTGCGCCGACGTAGAGGTCGGCGGTGTCGCCGAGCCGCACGCTGCGCAGCGCGAGGTCATCGCCGGTCACCAGGTCCCCCGGGCTGAGGGCCGAGCGCGCCGCCCACACCTCGACGGTGCGGTCGGCGGCGGAGACGAGCCACACGACACCCGTGATGGAGGCGACGACGAGCGCGAGTCCGAGGCCGAATCGCGGGTCGAACCAGAATGATCGCGGCACCCGTTCCCGGGGCGCCGCCGGGCTGCTGCGCTTCATTCCCACCTGCTCCCTCGGATGCCGATCAGTCAGGTGTTCATCTCAGCGCTCCCAGCCGCCTCCGGGGAAAGTTATCCACAGCCCGGTTCATCGGCGGGCGCGACCCTCATAATCGTCGAATGAACGGGATCGAGAACGCCGGCGCGCTGGGCCGGTTCCTGACTCTGGCCGACACTGCCGAGCTTCTCAACATCTCGGCGCGCCAGGCCTACTCGCTCGTCCGCTCGGGAGAGCTGCCAGCCATCAAGATCGGCGCGAGCCGCCACTGGCGCATCGAGCGCAGCGTGCTGGAGTCCTACATCGACGCGAAGTACGAGGAGTCCCGCCGGATCGGGCTCTGGCACCAGGCCGAATATGCCGACCTCCCCGAGTACTCCTTCGACCCGAGGATCAGGCCTCAGAACCGCACGAGCGACAGCTGAGCGAACGGGACGAGGCGATACTGGCTCACGGCGGACTCGCGCCTGGCCGATCCCGGCTCGTGCACGGCGAGGTCGAGGTGGTCCCGCCCGACCCTGTCGATCGTTCCCGCGAGGGTCTCGTCGAGCAGGTCGAGTTCGACCGAGGTGCGGCGCCGGCACAGATCGCGCAGCACGAACCCGAGGGTGAGACGCGCCGACAGCCCGCGCTCCCGCTGTTCCGGGTCGGGGCCGGCGAGGGACTGCGCGACCTGGGAGCGAGTGAGGAGGATGCCGGAGATCGCGCCGAGCGGAACAATGCACTGGCTTCGCCTGACGCCATCGCCGACCAGGTCGGCCGAGAACCAGTCCCTGCCGATCGTGTCGGGGCGCACGTCGATGTGCCTGCCGCTCATGAGTCGAAGGCGAATCGACCAGGGCGAGTGCTTCGGCTCCGAGCCGCGGATCGCGATGATCCGATCGCGCAGCGCGAGACGTCCGAGCCGCAGCCGCTCTTCCTCCGCCCGCAGGTCGACCTCGTCGACGCTGAGCTCATGCTCGAGCTGGCCCTCGAGGTCGTCGAACAGGTCGTCCCAGCGCATTCTGTGACGCTAACCACACCGTGGCGGAGCCACCGGAGGTTATCCACAGCCCATTAGTGGGGCGTGGACAGGGGCTATGGCCGGTGAGACAGTGGCACTCTCATGTCACTCGTCCCCCGCACGGGGACGGGTTCACGCCGCCACCCGAGCGTTCGGAGCCAGCTATGAGCACTGTGTTTCCTGAGGGGCGCCCCTCCCCCGCAGAGACGTCTGCGGCCCAGGGGGCGCAGAAGGCCCGCTTCGATTCCGAGGAGTTCTTCGGGCACCAACCGGCATCCAGCTCCGCGCTTCCCGCGCCGACTCCGCTCCTGGAGAACCTCACGCGCTGCGTCATCGAGATCCTCGCTGGGGCACGGGATCTCGAGCAGATCTCCCGATGGGTCACGGATGACGTGTATCGACATCTGCTCAAGCGTGTCGTGCTGTCGGCCAGGGCCCGTCAGGCGAAGGGCCAGGCGCCCGCGAGGCCCAATTTCTCGATCGGCTCGACCTCGATCTGCGAGCCGCGCGACGGCGTCGTCGAGGCAGTCACCATCGTGCGCGGGCGCGCGAGGACCCGCGCGGTCGCCATTCGCCTCGAGGGAATGGACTCCCGCTGGAGGGCGACCGCCATCAACGTGCTGTAGCCGCCGGTGGGAGGCCGGTGGCGCTACTTACGCTTGGGCTGGGCCCGGCGCTCGGCCCGGTTGACTGGCGGCGCGCTCGCGCCTGGGGACTTCTCGCCGAACGCGCCTCGCGCCGCTGGCCGCTGTGGTCCGGAGGGAGTAGTCTGCGCCGCGTCAGCCTCGTCCGCGCCGCGCGGGGCCGTCGCCGGCGCGGTGCGCTCGATCTGGCCGCGCTGGTTGCGCACTTCGACCTCGCCCTCCACGTTCGGTGCCGAGTAGCTGAGCTTGTCGACCGGCGCAGCGGGGGCCCCGAGCCCCTTCGCGGCGACGGTGGGCACCGCGGCGGTCGCGCCGGCTGGGGAGACCTCGACCTCGAGGTTGAACAGGAAGCCAACCGTTTCTTCGCGGATCTGCGCCATCATCGACTGGTACAGGGCAAAACCCTCGCGCTGGTACTCCACGAGCGGGTCGCGCTGCGCCATCGCACGCAGGCCGATGCCGTCCTTGAGGTAGTCCATCTCATACAGGTGGTCGCGCCAGCGCCGGTCGATCACCGAGAGCACGACGCGGCGCTCAAGCTCGCGCATCGCCGGCTCCCCGAGAGACTCGGTGCGCTTCTCGTAGGCGAGCTTGGCGTCGGACATGATCTCTTCACCGAGGTAGGCGCGTGAAAGCTTGCCGCGCGATCCCGCCTCGTTGAGCACCTCGTCGACCGTGATCGAGATCGGATAGAGCGTCTTGAGCTCGGTCCACAGCGCCTCGAGGTCCCAGTCGTCGGCGTGGCCCTCGGCGGTGTGCTCGTCGATAACCTCGTTGATGACGTCGTCGAGGAACTGCTGCGTGCGGTCCTGGAGGTTGTCCCCCTCGAGGATGTGCCGACGGTCGCCGTAGATGGCCTCACGCTGGCGGTTGAGCACGTCGTCGTACTTGAGCACGTTCTTGCGGATCTCCGCGTTGCGGGACTCAACCTGGCTCTGGGCGCTGCGGATGGCGCGGCTGACGACCTTCGACTCGATCGCAAGGTCGTCGGGAACGCTGCCGCGTCCCATCAGCGACTCGGCCGCGGCCGAGTTGAACAGTCGCATCAGGTCGTCGGTGAGCGAGAGGTAGAAGCGGCTCTCGCCCGGGTCGCCCTGGCGTCCGGAGCGTCCACGCAGCTGGTTGTCGATTCGCCGGGACTCGTGGCGCTCGGTGCCGAGCACGTAGAGCCCGCCCGCCTCGACGACTTTCTCGGCCTCGGTACCGACCTCGGCCTTGACCCTGTCGAACACGGCGTCCCAGGCTGCCTCGTACTCGTCGGGGGTGTCGTTGGGGCTGAGGCCCTTGCTGTGCATCTCGGCGACGGCGAGGAACTCGGCATTGCCGCCGAGCATCACGTCGGTGCCTCGCCCGGCCATGTTGGTCGCGACCGTGACCGATCCGAGCCGCCCGGCTTGGGCGACGATCGCGGCCTCGCGGGCGTGGTTCTTGGCGTTGAGGACCTCGTGGCGGATGCCGCGCTTCGCGAGAAGCTTCGACAGGTACTCGCTCTTCTCGACGCTCGTCGTTCCGACGAGAACCGGCTGGCCCAGCTTGTGCCGGGCATCTATGTCCTCGACGACCTGCGCGAACTTCGCCTGCTCGTTCTTGTACACGAGGTCGGGCTGGTCGATCCGGATCATCGAGCGGTTCGTCGGGATCGCGACGACCCCGAGCTTGTAGGTGCTCATGAACTCGGCGGCCTCCGTCTCGGCCGTCCCCGTCATGCCCGAAAGTTTCTTGTAGAGCCGGAAGTAGTTCTGCAGGGTCACGGTCGCGAGGGTCTGGTTCTCCGCCTTCACGGCGACGCCCTCCTTCGCCTCGATCGCCTGGTGGATGCCCTCGTTGTAGCGGCGCCCCATGAGGATTCGACCGGTGTGCTCGTCGACGATGAGCACCTCGCCGTTCATGACGACGTAATCCTTGTCCTTCTTGAACAGGGCGCTGGCCTTGATCGAGTTGTTCAGGAACGAGATCAGCGGAGTATTCGCCGACTCGTAGAGGTTGTCGATGCCGAGGTAGTCCTCGACCTTCTCGATGCCGGGTTCGAGCACGCCGACGGTGCGCTTCTTCTCGTCGACCTCGTAGTCCGCGCCGGGCACGAGTTTCTTCGCGAGGCTCGCGAACTCGGTGAACCAGCGGTTGGCCTCGCCGGAGGCCGGGCCGGAGATGATCAAGGGGGTTCGGGCCTCGTCGATGAGGATCGAGTCGACCTCGTCGACGACCGCGAAGAAATGACCGCGCTGAACCATGTCCTGGGACTGCCAGGCCATGTTGTCGCGCAGGTAGTCGAAGCCGAACTCGTTGTTGGTGCCGTAGGTGATGTCAGCCGCGTACTGCTCGCGGCGCTGGGGCGGCGTCTGGCCGCTGACAATGCAGCCCGTCGTCATGCCGAGGGCGCGGAATACGCGGCCCATGAGCTCGGACTGGTAACTGGCGAGGTAGTCGTTGACCGTGATGATGTGCACTCCGCGGGAGGCGATCGCGTTGAGGTACGCCGCCGTGGTCGCGACGAGCGTCTTGCCCTCGCCGGTCTTCATCTCGGCGATGTTACCGAGGTGAAGTGCCGCACCTCCCATGAGCTGCACGTCGAAGTGGCGAAGGCCCAGGGTGCGCTTCGCGGCCTCGCGCACGGCGGCAAACGCCTCGGGCAGCAGGTCGTCGAGTGATTCGCCGCTCGAGTAGCGCTCGCGCAGCTCGACCGTCTCATTCTTCAGCTCCTCGTCGGTGAGGCCGGTGAAGTCGTCTTCGAGG
Source organism: Marisediminicola sp. UYEF4 (assembly GCF_040546025.1). Taxonomy (NCBI): domain Bacteria; kingdom Bacillati; phylum Actinomycetota; class Actinomycetes; order Micrococcales; family Microbacteriaceae; genus Marisediminicola; species Marisediminicola sp. UYEF4. The sequence goes on from NZ_JBEPNA010000023.1 coordinate 16,366, forward strand.
TGATTAATGGCCTCCGCATAGCGATGAAGCCGACGCAGGGTTCGTCCTTCGCCGACACGAAGAACGCGCTCTAGAACATTAGCCACCGAAAAACTCCCATTGCTGTCACGTGGAGGAAAGGGTCGTGACCTTTCCGTGATGCCAGCCAATCCTAGCGAGGTCACCCTCGGGATGTCTGAAGGGCGCCGCCCGATGCCGGACGACGCCCTTCAGATGGTAGGTGTCAGCGGCTCGAATTGGCCGAGGCGCTCGCCCCCTGCAGTTCAGCGGACGCGTCATCGAGGCCGATGACGCCGTAGTCCCAGCCCTTGCGCCGGTAGACGACGCTCGGCCGGTGGGTCTCCGAGTCGATGAACAGGTAGAAATCGTGGCCGACGAGCTCCATGTGGTAAAGCGCGTCGTCGACGGTCATCGGCAGCGCCGCGAACACCTTCTTGCGAATGACAACGGGGCTCCAGTCCGGCTCTGCCTTCTCCGGCTGCTGCTCGGGCGTGACGATGTCTACGGATCCGGTGCGCACCTTCTCCAGTACTTCGGGAGCGGCCGGGGTGATGTCGACGACGCTGAACCCGCTGGCCGTCGCCTCGCGCAGCGAGGTCGGCCGGCGCTTGCCCCTGTGTACCTTGTGCCGGTCCTTAGCCCGGCGGAGTCTCTCGACGAGCTTGTCGAGGGCGAGATCGAAGGCGACGTATTTGTCCGAACCGTTCGACTCGGCACGAACGAGGGGACCAGGCCCGATGAGGGTGAGCTCGACCCGGTCGTCGCCCGAGGAGCCGTTCTTCTCGTTGTGACGAGTGACTTTGACCTCGAACGCGAGCGCCCGGTCGGCGAGATGGGCAACCTTCTCGGCCTTGTCGGTGGCGTACTCCCGGAACCGATCAGTGATTCCGAGACCCAGTCCGTTGATGGAAATTTCCATGGCGTCCTCCTCGTTCCAGTCAAACGCGCCGCCCGTGAACCAGGCGATGATCCGCGCCTCTTTCGCCCCCAACCTAGTCCTCGTTTCCCCCGTTGTCACGGTTGGCGATGCGGAGGCTTTCCCGAGTCCGGGGAAGTCGCAGGTACGGCGGGGGAGCGCAGCGGAGTAACGGCGAGGGTCACCGCACCAGTGACGATTCCTCCGCCCGCGCGGATCGCGCGCGACGCCTCGAGCAGGGTCGCGCCGGTTGTGGCGACGTCGTCGACGAGGAGGAATCGGCGACCGGCCAGCGGCTGGCTAGCGCGGAGCGATCCGGCCAGGTTCGCGCCGCGCGCCGCCCTGCCGAGCGTCTTCTGGCGCTCAGTGGCGCGCACGCTCACGAGCACACCGGCGGCCCGCGGCGCCCCAGCGCGGCGCAGCAGCAGCGCGACGGGTTCGTAGCCACGGCGACGGTACGCGGCCCTGCTCCCCGGCACCGTCGCGAGCTCGATCGGCCCGACTGAACCGGCCAGCGCGGCCGTGAGCGCGGCCGACAGCGCGTCGGCGAGCGGGCCGACTACGTCGGTGCGGCCCTGTTCCTTCATCGCCACGATCACGAGGCGCGCGGCCCCCTCGTAGCGCAGCGCGCTCGTCGTCTCCAGAGAACCGATCTCGGTGGCGAAGATCCTCGGCGCGAGCTGCGCACGGCACTGCTCGCACAGCGCGCGGTCCGCGCGCCCGCACCCGGCGCACTCCACCGGTGCCACGACCGACCACGCGTCGAGAATGCTCGAGCGCAGCGCTGCAGGCCACGCGCGGAGTGGGATCACACGCCCAGCATCCGCCCGCCGGCACCCGACCACGGCCACGGCGGCGGGGCGGGGGAATCTCGCTGGCGGAGGCCGGTGGGGAGGATTAGCGCTGGGTTGCGAGGAATCCGACCGCGCGACGCGTATCGGTCCACGAGTTGCCGCTGCGTTCGAGGATCGTGCCGCTCTCGCCGAGCGCACGCAAACCGGCGCGCCCGTTGCCGCCGACAAGAGCCGTAGCGGACGGGATGCGGCTCAGCGACGTGCGCTCGCCGCCCACCTGGTGCAGCACGACGGCACCCTCGGCCTCGTCCCCCACAAGCGTCGCGATGGAGAGCTCGTCGACCCAGCTCGCGTCGACCGCAACGCCCGACGCGGCCACCACGTCGAGGACCGGCTCGCTCAGGCTCGCGGGGAACTCGTTCGCATCGGGGTCACGGTTGATCGCCCGCACCTGCAGGCGCGGGCCAGCGGGGGTGGACGCGAAGATGGCGATACGGGCGCCGTCGCGCGACACGTCGATCGAGGCAATCTCGGCGTCGGCGGGGAGCCCTGTCTGCAAGTCGCGGAACGCGCCAGCGAAGTCGAACACGCGGATGCTGCCGGGCGCCGACAGGGACGCCGACCAGACGTGACCGTCATCGAGCGAGGGAACGGTCAGATTCCGGCGCCCGTCGAGCAGCGTCGTGCCGGGGTCGCCGGACTGGACGACCGACACGCCCTCATTGCCGAGCACGGCTGCCGTGAAGGATCCGATCGACACCGTGGCACCACGGGGGTCGGTCGCGACGATTCGCTCGCTCAGCGGCCCGATGGGGGCGGTCTCATCCCCGGAGACGTAGCCGAACGTGCCGTCGCGCAGGCCCACAGCCCGCGAGTCGACCTGCGGGTTGGATCGCGGCGCCGAGGCACCCAACTCCGCGATGTCCAGGGGGGTGCCGCCGACGGACAGGCTGACCCGACGCACGTTGGGAACGGCGGCGAGGCTCCTCGTCAGTTGCAGCTGCATGAGCTGCCGCTCCTCGAGGTCGGCCTCGAGCGCGGCGGTGGAAAGGTCGACGATCGCCACGCCCGACTGCACCTCGACGCTCGGCGCCACGAGCTTCGTCCCCTCGGGGAACGCCGTGCTCGCCGCTCCCCTCAGCCAGTCCGGCGGCCCGGCGAGCAGTGCGGACACCACGCGGAGCGCGGCGCTGCCGCTCGGGAACCAGCGCAGGTCGGGCACGAGCGCGGTGTCTGCGGGGCCGAGGAAATAGAGTACGTGCGTGTCGAAGATCGACCGGAAGGTCGCATCCGCGAGCACGATCCCGTCCGGGGACGAGTCGATCCGCCACTCGCCGTCCTCCTCCACGAACTCGAACCGTAGGGTCAACGGGACCGGCTCGCCGTTCTGCCGGTATGCGCCCGCCGAGTCGACAGTCGCCGCCGCGGTCACCGAGTATTCCATCGTTGTCGAGTCGACGGACGAGAATCGCTGCAGCGCCGTGCGCACCGTGACCCCGCTGCGCGGGTTCCACTCGTCGGCGAAGGATTGGCTGAGGAACTGGCGGGCCACCTTGAAGTCCTCCGCCGACCCGGTGAACGCCGCGACGAACCCGGCCAGGATGGCCTCCTGGTCCGCCCCCTCCGTCGGAGCAAGAGGGAAGAATTCGAAGTCGCCCGAATCCTGCTCCTCGAGTTCCTGCCCGACCGTCACATCGCCGGAGGTCGGGATGCCGACGCAGCCGGTGAGCACGAGCGCCACCAGCAGCAGCGGCAGGATCCGGCTCCCGCGCCTACGCATGGGCTTCCTCGATCCCGTCGACCGGCTCCTCCGGCGGCAGGCCAACCGGTGAGCTGGAGATCGGCACGCCACGCTCGCGCGGCAGGGTGAGCCGGAAGCAGGACCCGCGGCCCGGTTCCGACCAGACCTCGAGCCAGCCCTCGTGCAGGGTGGCGTCTTCGAGCGAGATCGCCAGGCCCAAGCCGGTGCCGCCGATCGTGCGCTGCCGGGACGGGTCGGCACGCCAGAATCGGTCGAAGACCTTCTCCACGTCGGAGGCGGCCATGCCGATGCCATAGTCGCGCACCGCGATCCCGATCGCCGTGGAATTGCTGTCGATGGTCACCACGATCGGGCGCCCCTCGCCGTGTTCGACCGCGTTTCCCAGGAGGTTGCGGAGGATGCGACGGACGCGACGCGCCTCGACCTCTGCCTCGAAATAACCGCCGGGGGCGACGAGGCGCAGGTCGGTGCCACGCTCGTCGGCGAGCGCCCCCATCGAGTCCACGGCGTCCTCGACGAGCCGCACGAGGTTGGTCGGTTCGAGATCGAGGTCGACCGCCCCGGCGTCGTACCGGCTGATCTCGAGCAGGTCGGCGAGCAGCACCTCGAAGCGTTGCACCTGCGTGTGCAGCAGCTCGGCGGTGCGCTCCGTGGCCGGGGGGAACGACTCCCGCTGGTCGTAGAGCATGTCTCCCGCGAGCCGGATCGTCGTGAGCGGCGTGCGCAGCTCGTGGGAGACGTCCGAGACGAAGCGCTGCTGCACCCGTGACAACTCGGCGAGCCGCGTGATCTGGTGTTGCAGGCTGTCCGCCATGCCGTTGAAGGATCGGGCGAGGGTCGCGACGACGTCCTCCCCTTTCTCCGGGATCCGCACCTCCAGCTGGCCGGCGGCGAGCTTTTGGCTCGTCTCGGCCGCGAGCCGCACCGGGCCGACGACGAGACGGACGACGACGTAGGTGACCGCGCCGATGAGCGCGATGAGCGCGAGTCCGCCGAGAATCAGAGTCTGCTGCACGAAGCCGAGGGTGAGCTGCGCGTCGCTCAGGTCGTAGACGAGGTACAGCTCGTAGATCCCGGCGTTCGGTACCGACAGCTGGGATCCCGCGACCAGGCCCGGTTTGCGGTCCGGCAGCATCACCGACTGCAACAGCACCTCACCCGGGCTCTCCGCGAGCTGCCCGCGCATCTCCTCGGTGACCACCTCGTCGGGAAAGTTGCGGCTGCTTGTCGGCTGCAGAACCTGCGGGGTCTGCTGGCCCGGCGTGCGCTTGAGCGCGATGCCGGTGCCGCCCGGAGTCGTCGTCGAACTGGCGATGGAATTCTGCACGCTCACACCGAGGGTCGCGAGCTCGACCGGGTCGGTCTCGTCGGTCGTCGGGGCGTCATCGAACAGTTGCTGCGCAATGAGGTTTGCCCGCGCCGCTTCGGCGTTGATCTGCTCGGTGCGCGAGGACAGGAGGTTGTCGCCGATGCTGATCGACATGTACGCGCCGATGAGCCCGACCGCGACGCTCGACAGCATGACCGTGATCGCGACCGTGCGGAACTGCAGCGACCTGCGCCAGAATCGCAGTAACCGCGGCAGGTACGTTCGCCAGCCAAGTCCCCGCATTCAATGCCCCTCAGCTGGAGCCGGCGCGGTAGCCGACGCCGCGCACCGTCATCACGATGCGGGGGTTGTCGGGATCCTCCTCGACCTTCGCGCGCAGCCTCTGCACATGCACGTTCACGAGCCGGGTGTCGGCCTTGTAGTGGTAGCCCCATACCTGCTCGAGCAGCATCTCCCGGGTGAACACCTGTTGCGGCTTCAAGGCGAGGGCGAGCAGGAGTTCGAACTCGAGCGGGGTGAGGTTGATCTTCGTGTCGCCCCGGCGCACCTCGTGACCGGCGACATCGACCTCGATGTCGCCCACCTGCAGTGTGCCGGTCGTCGTCGTCTGGGTCGGTCGGAGCCTCGTCCGGATGCGTGCGACGAGCTCCTTGGGGTTGAACGGCTTGACGACATAGTCGTCCGCTCCGCTCTCGAGGCCGCGCACGACGTCGGAGGTGTCGGACTTCGCGGTGAGCATGATCACCGGCACGCCGGACTCGGCACGGATCTCCGCGCACACCTCGATGCCATCCTTGCCCGGCAGCATGAGGTCGAGGAGCACGAGGTCGGGTTTGGATGCTGTGAAGACGGCGAACGCCTGGGTGCCGTCAGCGCAGAAGACCGGCTCGAACCCCTCGGTGCGCAGCACGATGCCGATCATTTCGGCGAGGGCGGTATCGTCGTCAACCACCAGGATGCGCGCAGTCATCGCCACCATCTTCGGATTCGACACGCCCAGTTTGCGGACGCGTGTTGAGCTTTATACCAAGAGTAGTCGAGTGTGAAAGCATCGTCAGATCACGGCCAGCGTTGTTGCAGCATCGAGGAGACCCCCAGTGACCCAGAACGAGCCGTGGCATGCGCCCTCAGGAGTCGGCCAGGGGCCGGCGCCGCACGGTTCCCCGGGGCCCGGGGCGGGCCAGTTCCCCGGCACCAGTGCAGGCTGGGCGCCCCCGCCGCGCCCCGGGCTGGTTCCACTGCGACCGCTCGACGTCGGCACGATCCTCGCTGCCCCCTACCAGCTGCTGCGCCGCAACCCTCGGCCGACCTTCGGCATGAGCCTCCTGCTGCAGGGCAGTGTGCTCCTGCTGACCCTCGTGGTCGTGTCGGTCGCGGCGTTTTTCAGCCTCAGCCGCATCGATTTCGCCACCGGATCAGAGGCGTCCGACGAGATCGTGGCCGGCAGCATCGGGATGATCCTGCTGTCGTCGCTCATCCCGCTCGCCCTGTCGCTCGTCGCGACAGCGATCATGCAGGGCATCATCGTGCTCGAAGTCGCTCGGCAGAGCCTCGGCGAGAAGCTCCGGTTCCGCCAGCTGTGGGCTCTCGCGCGCGGTCGCATCCTGGCCCTCGTCGGCTACTCGCTCGCCCTGACCGCGGTGCTGCTCGTCGCCGTGGCCGTTGTGATCGGTGTCGTCGCGGGGGTGTCGCTCCTCGGGTCGGCCGGGGTTCTGGCCGGTGTCGCGCTCACGCTGCTGCTGGGGGCCGCGCTCGTCGTGCTCGGCGCCTGGGTCGGCACCAAGCTCGCGTTCGTCCCCAGCATCCTGATGCTCGAGCGGCTCAGCGTGCGCGAATCCATCGCGAGGTCGTGGCGACTCAGCACCGGCGCGTTCTGGAAGATCCTCGGCATCCTGCTGCTCGTCGCGTTCATCCTGAACCTTGTGTCGTCGATCGCGGGAGCCCCCCTGCAGTTCGTCACGGTGCTGCTCCCTGCGCTCGTCGCCCCGACCGGCGATGAGACGGCACTCATCGCCCTGGTCGTCGCGGTGACGATCGTGTCGCTCGTGCTCACGATCGTGGTCTCCGCGGTCATCCTCGTCGTCCAGTCCGCCACCACGGCCCTGCTCTACCTCGACCAGCGGATCCGCAAGGAGGGCCTCGACCTCGAGCTCGCCCGGTATGTGGAGGCCAGGCAGTCCGGCGGCGCGGCCGGGATGGCCGACCCGTACGCCCGGATGGCAGCGCCGCCGGCGGCGCAGCCCGACGCCTCCCCGTGGGCATGATTCTGGCGGTTCCCGTCGAACCCGACGCGGAGCAGGCGCGCGAGTTGCTCGTGCGGGAGCTTGCGAAGCCGGTCTACCGCGCCGCCGAACCGACCTGGTTCGACCGGCTCAGCGCCGCCGTCGGGGACTGGCTCGCCGGCCTCCTCGAATCCGGGCCCGGCGGAACCCCCGCGATCGCGTGGACGGTGATCATCCTCGCGCTCGTCGCGGCGCTCGTCGCGGCGTACCTCATCTTCGGTCCGCCGCGCGTCAACCGCCGCAGCACAGTCGGCGGCAGCCTGTTCGGCGACGACGATAGCCGGAGCGCGCAGACCCTCCGCTCCGCCGCCGACCGCGCCGCTGCCGCCGGGGACTGGGTCATCGCGATCGAGGAGATGTTTCGTGCGATCGCGAGAGGGCTCTCGGAGCGGGCAATCGTGTCGACGATGCCGGGCACGACGGCAAGCGCGTTCGCGGCATCCGCGAGCGGGCCGTTCCCGGAGACCTCCGCCGAGCTCGCCTCCGCCGCCGCGAGCTTCGACGCCGTGCGCTACTTGGGGCGCCCCGGCTCGCGGGCGGAGTTCGACGCCATTGCGGAGCTCGACCGGCACCTGCGGGCCGGCACCCCGCGCCTCGACGGGGCGGGCGCATGACCGCGCCGCCGGCGGCAGCGCGCCCGACAGCCACCGCGACAGTGCTGACACCGACCCTGCGGGCGGGGGCGCGGCGGTCGCTGTTCTGGGCCTCCGCCGGCGCCTTCGTGCTCCTCGTCGCGATCGGCGTCCTCTCCCTCATCGGGGTCTCCGGCGACGCGCCGCGGTTGTCGCCGGCGAACCCCGCCCCCGACGGCGCGATGGCTGTCGCCGAGGTGCTGGCCGCGCAGGGCATCGACGTGCGCCCGACCGACACCCTCGATGACACGACCGCCGCGGTCGGCGACCCCGCGAACACCACGATCGTGCTGTTCGACGAGGACGGGCAGCTCGACGACGCCCAACGGCAGACGCTGCTCGACACCGGCGCTCACCTTGTGCTGCTCGAGCCGGGCTTCGCGGAGCTCGCGAGCCTCGCCCCCGGGGTGAGCCCCGCCGGTGTTCCCGACGATGACCCTCTCCGCGCCGGATGCTCGCTGCCCGCCGCGACGATGGCGACAACCGTCTCGCCCGGCGGCCTCGCCTACCGCGCGGGGGCGAGCGCCGAGCTCTGCCTCACCAGCGACGGCGACAGCGGCGCCGACGCCCACTCCTACATCCGCGTCGAGACGGACGGAACGGTCGTGTCGATCGTGGGCGCGACAGAGGCCCTCACGAATGCGGCCGTCACCGACCTCGGCAACGCCGCGTTCGCACTCAATCTGCTCGGCGAGGACGAAACCCTCATCTGGTATCGGCCGTCGATTCTGGATGCGGCGGGCGAGACCGATCCCGCGGCTCTCACGCCCGGCTGGGTCACCCCCTCCATCGTGCTCGTCATCCTCGTCGCGGCGGCGGCGGCGTTCTGGCGCGGCCGCCGCTTCGGCCCTCTCATCATCGAGAACCTGCCCGTCGTCGTCCGCGCGAGCGAGACGATGGAGGGGCGGGCGCGGCTCTACGAGAAGGGATCGGCGCGGGTGCGGGCGCTGGACTCGCTGCGCATGGCGACGATCTCCCGGCTTGCGACATGGAGCGGGCTGCCGACGACGGCCGACGTCGAGCAGGTCTGCCTCGCCGTCGCCGCCGCGCTCGGGGCTGAGCCCGCGGGCATACGCTCGCTGCTCGTCGGCGCGATCCCCGAGACCGACGCCGACCTCGTGCGCCTCAGCGACCGGTTGCTCGCGCTCGAAACCGCCCTTGCCGACGAGCTGCGCCCGTGACGGCGCCGCGCTCCGGGCATCCGGACCACCAGGAATCCGGACCCCACACCAACCCGACTATCCGACCGACGACCTGGAGACGATGAATCGCATGACAACGGAACTGAGAAACGCCTTCGCCCAGGTGCGCACCGAAGTGGGCCGAGCTGTGGTGGGGCAGGATGGCGCCGTGACCGGGCTGCTCATCGCGCTGCTCGCGGGCGGCCACGTGCTGCTCGAGGGCGTGCCGGGGGTCGCGAAGACGTTGCTCGTGCGGTCGATGAGCCACGCGCTGAGCCTGGACACGAAGCGGGTGCAGTTCACCCCCGACCTGATGCCCGGCGACGTGACCGGCTCCCTCGTCTACGACGCCAAGGCCGGCGAGTTCGAATTCAGGGCGGGGCCGGTGTTCACCAACATCTGCCTCGCAGACGAGATCAACCGAACTCCGCCGAAGACCCAGTCGGCGCTCCTGGAGGCGATGGAGGAGCGCCAGGTGTCGGTCGACGGCGTGTCCCGCAAGCTGCCGGTGCCGTTCATGGTCGCCGCGACCCAGAACCCAATCGAGTATGAGGGCACGTACACGCTGCCGGAGGCGCAGCTCGACCGCTTCCTACTCAAGCTCGTGCTCGAGATGCCCGAGCGGGACAGCGAGCTCGAGGTGCTGCGGCGCCACTCCGCCGGGTTCAACCCGCGGGACCTCGCGGCAGCGGGCGTGACACCCGTGCTGAGCGCGGCGCAGCTCGCCGAGGCGCAGGTGCTCGTCGGCCGGGTCGGAGCGAGTACCGACGTGATGGGGTACGCCGTCGACCTCGCGCGGGCGACGCGGAGCAGCCCATCGGTGCGCCTCGGCGTCTCGCCGCGCGGGTCGACCGCACTGCTGGCGGCCGCGAAGGCGTGGGCGTGGCTCTGCGGCTCCGAGGGCGTGACCCCCGACCACATCCAGACGATGGCGCTGCCGGTGATGCGCCACCGTCTCCAGCTGCGGCCCGAGGCGGAGCTCGAGGGGGTCTCGGCCGACACGATCCTGCGCTCGATCCTGCAACAGGTGCGGGTGCCGATCTAGTGGCCGTCTCCGGCTGGTTCGTCGCGCTCCTCGCGCTCGGCATCGTGCCGGTGGTGGCGTTCGGCGACGCGCTCGCTCTCATCGGCTGGCTCGCGATCGTCGGCGCGGTCGGCGCGGTGGACCTCGCGCTCGCCGGGTCGCCGCGCGTCGTGACCCTGGCACGAGAGCTCCCCGCCCGGGTGCGCCTCGGCGACACCGTCACGAGCTCGCTCACGATCACCAACCGGGGGCGCCGCGGCATCCGCGGGATCGTGCGCGACGCGTGGCCCCCGTCGGCCGGGGCCGCGCCGACCCGCGCGCGCATCAGCATCCCGGCCGCGGAGCGCCGTTCAGTGACAACGTCCCTCACCCCGTTCCGGCGGGGCGACCGCACGGCCTCGCACGTGACGATCCGCTCGTTCGGGCCGCTCGGGCTCGTCGCCCGGCAGGCAACCATCGCCGAGCCTGGCGTGCTGCGCGTACTGCCCGCCTTCTCGTCTCGCAAGCATCTGCCGTCGCGCCTCGCCCGGCTGCGCGAACTCGACGGCGCGACCAGCGTGCAGGTCCGCGGGCCGGGCACCGAGTTCGACAGCCTGCGCGACTATGTGCGCGGCGACGACGTGCGGTCGATCGACTGGCGGGCGACCGCCAGGCGCAGCGATCCGTCAGCCGGCGCTGGCCCGCGACTCACCATCAGGACCTGGCGGCCGGAGCGGGACCGGCGGGTGGTCATCGTCATCGACAGCGGGCGCACGTCAGCCGCGCGGATCGCGAACGAGCCGCGCATCGACACGGCCTTCGAATCGTCGCTCCTGCTCGCCGCGCTCGCGAGCCGCGCCGGCGACCGGGTCGACACGGTCATCTACGACCGCCGGGTGCGGGGCCGCATCCAGGGGGCGACGGGCGCCGAGCTCCTCAGCCGCATGGTGTCGACGATGGCGCCGGTGCAGCCGGAGCTCATCGAAATGGACTGGGCGGCCGTGCCGGAACTGGTGCGCTCGGTCACCTCCCATCGCGCCCTCGTCGTGCTGATGACCTCGATCGACGCCCCCGGCGCCTCGCGCGGGCTTCTGTCGGTGCTGCCCCAGCTGACCCGCAGGCACCTCGTCGTCGTCGCATCCGTCACCGACCCGGGCACCACAAGCGCGACCCACGAACGCGGCAACCGCACCGAGGTGTACCGGGCTGCTGCCGCCGAGCGCGCGCTGCTCGACACCGCGCGGGTCTCCGCGGCGATCCGGCAGCTGGGCGCGGATGTGGTCACGGGTACCCCGGACGCACTGCCTCCCGCGGTCGCCGACCGGTACATCGCGCTCAAGCTCGCCGGGCGGCTCTGACCCGGTCCCCGCGGTTCGGACCGGCGGCGGACCCGCGGTTCGGACCGGCGGCGGACCCGCGGTTCGGACCGGCGGCAGACCGGATGATCAGGACGCGATGATACGGCGGGCGCCCGCCTCGAACTCGTCGAGGTCGCCCGTCTGGCCGGTGCGCCAAGCGCGGCCGCCCAGCATCCACTGGTACAGCAGGAACCCGACGAGCGCGACCGCGCCGATCCCGATTTTGATCACCCAGGGCCAGTCCTGGCGGGTCACGAAGCCCTCGATGATGCCCGAGACCAGCAGTGCGAAGACGAGACCGATCGCGATGGTGAACAGCGCCCGGCCGTCCTCGGCGAGAGCCTCGCCACGGGTGCGCGGCCCGGGGGCGATCCACGCCCAGAAGATCAGCAGGCCGGCGGCGGCGGCAACGAAGACACTGTAGAGCTCGAGCTGGCCGTGCGGCGAGATGTAGAGGAAGAAGTCGCCGAGCCGCCCGAATTCGTTCATGACAGCCGCGGACTGCCCAAGCCCCATGGCGTTCTGCACGATCACGCTGGGCACCCAGACGCCGATGATGCCGAAGGCGATGCACTGGGCGGCGATGAACGCGTTGTTGGTCCAGACCTGACCCGCGAAGGAGCCCTCCGGGTTCGCCGAGTAGTAGCCGACGAACTCCTCCTCCGCGTACTGGCGGCGCACCGACTCCGTGCCGAGGCTCGCCAGCAGCGCGGGGTTTTGAATGAACCAGACCGCCGTCAGCAGCGCAATCAGTGCGGTGACCAGCGCCACGACGAGAGTGACCCAGCGCACCCGGTACAGCGCGGCGGGCAGTTGGAGAAGGAAGAAGGCGGGCAGCTGGCTCAGCACGTTCGCGCTTGCCCCGGTGAAGCGCAGACGCGCGCGGCTCAGGTAGAGCGAGAGCCGGTCGCCCTGAGACGAGCGGCCCGCCGTCGACTTGATCGCCGAAAGCTGCGCCGTGCCCGACTGGTAGCGCTCGATCAGCTCGTCCGAGTCGGCTCCGGAGAACTGGCGTTGCTTCCCGAGCCGGGCAAGACGCTCCCACTCATCGCGGTGCGCGGCGGAGTAGGCGTCGAGATCCATCTGCTTAGATACTAGGCATGCCCACGGCTGCGTTCGAACCCGACTATGCCGGCGACGACGAACTCGTGACCGGGGAAGCCGTGGCCCTCGACCTTCGCCCGGCGAGCTTCGTGTTGCGGGGCGCCGGCGCCACGATCGACTTCGCGCTGACCGTCGCGATCGCGATCGGACTTCTTCAGCTGCTCAGCATCCCGGGCCTTGAGGCGGCAATCGACGAGGCCCTGCTTGCGGCCATCGGAATCGGACTCGTCGTCGTGCTCACGATCGTGGTGCCGACGACGGTGGAGACCCTCACCAACGGCAAGTCGCTCGGCAAGCTCGCGATCGGTGCGCGCATCGTGCGCGATGACGGCGGCGCGATCGGGCTGCGCCACGCGTTCATTCGGGCACTGACCGGCCTGCTCGAGATCTTCCTCACCCTCGGCGGGTTCGCGGCGCTCGTCGGGTTGCTCAACACCCGGTCGAAGCGCCTCGGCGATCTGCTCGCCGGCACCTACAGCCAGAACGAGCGGGTGCCGGCGATCGTGTCGCACGCCGTCGGCTTTCCACCGGAACTCGAGCGGTGGTCCACCACCGCCGATGTTGCGCGGATGCCCGACCGGGTCTCGCGGCGGATCGCGCAGTTCCTGGCGCAGTCCGGCGGGCTCACGCCGGATACACGCGCGCGCATCGCCCGGGAGCTGCAGTCCGAGGCGGCGCCGTACGTGAGCTCGGTTCCGGATGCGCACCCGGAGGCGTTCCTGCTCGCGATCACCGCGATCCGGCGCGAACGCGAATCCGCGGCGCTCGAGCTGGAACGGGAGCGCCTGCACCGGCTCGAGCCCGTACTCGGCGGGCGCCCGCACGGCTTCCCCGACCGCGCCGGGCGGGGGGGGGGGGGGGGGCCGGGGGGGGGGGGGGGGGGGGGGGGGGGGGGGCGCGGCCGGGGGGGGGGGGGGGGCGCCCGCCGGGGGGCTCGGCGACACCCCGA
>NZ_JBEPNA010000024.1:0-27195 GCF_040546025.1 Marisediminicola sp. UYEF4
ACATCCACCGCCCACGACTCGAACCACGCCGAAGCGGAGGTTTTCACATGAGGCAACGAATGGTGCTACGCGGAGGTTTCTTATGAGTCAACGCGAGGCCTTGACACACTCCTCGGGGAGAGGGATACTTCGAGCGAAAGTCAAGGCAACGTGGCCTCGATCGCGCCATTGTCGCCGGGGCTGATCGGGGCGAGAATTTCGCATGATCCCGGACCCAATCCGAGGGCCCGGCAGAGTAAGGATGTACAGCAATGGCGATGTTGATCTACGGCCCGAGCAGCACCGAGATTCCCCTCGAGGACCGCGCGCTGGCACACCTCAAGGCCGTGATGCTGGCGAAGCTCCGACGCAATGAGAGCTTCGCGTTCACCTGGGAGGACGACTCCGGGGCGCGCTCGACGGTGTGGATCCATCCCGCAATCCCGCTGCAGTTCAAGCATGACAGGGGCCAGCCGCCCGGCCTCAACAAGACCTGGATCGACTTCCTGATGCAGTCCGCGAACACGACGGCGGGGCTCAGGCTCGTTCCCGAGCCGCCCAACGAGGGCGCGGTTCTCGCGGGCGGATGAGGCGCGCCTGAGCGACCGATGAGCCACGTGCCCGCGGTAGTTGCTTGGCGCCCCGGCGAAAGCGCGGTAGACCGGCAGGGCCGCGTCGGCCGTGGTCGGGTGGCCTGGAAGTAGGGTGTGATCATGACCGAGATCGTGCCGATCCCCTCCCCCGGGGTCGCGCTCGAGTACGGCGAGCCGGGCAACCCCATCGTCGTCCTCATTCACGACTGGTTCGGTCGGCTTCCGAGCCTCGAGTTCTACGCCGAGGCGCTCGTCCGTCACGGGTTCCGGGTGGTCGTCCCCGACCTCTACAACGGGTTCGCGACCACCGACGAGGCGACAGCGCGACGGCTGCTCGACGAGCTCGACGTCGGCTTCGCCCTCTCCCTCGTCGACGACGCCATCGAGGAGGGCCGCGCCCAGGGCTCCGACCGCGTCGGCGTCGTCGGGTTCGCCATGGGCGGCTGGATCGCGCTGCTGCACGCCCAGGCCGGGTCGGCGGATGCCGTGGTCGCCTACTACGCGAGCCTCGAGGGCAAAGACCACGGCGTGATCCCCTGCCCGGTCCAGCTGCACCTTGCGGCCGACGACGACTGGGCCGAGGGCCAGGATCCGGACTCCTTCGTCGATCGACTCAAGGAGCACGGCACCCCGGTCACCCGCTACACCTACCCCGGAACGCGGCACGGCTTCGCGAACGCGACGATCCACGGGACGCTCGACGCCCAGTCCGCCGCCCTCGCCTACGCGAGAACGGCCAGATTCCTCGAACTTCACCTGCTGGAGTAGCTGCCAGATGCGGCGCTGAACTTCGACTCGAAACCGGTCTTTCGGTAATGCGACCAATCTGGTCGGAACCGGGGTACGAATGACTGGTACACCCGACATCCGCCGGGCTCGTGTTTAGGAGGCACAATCATGACCAAGTCACCCAATCGTCTGCTCGCCACCGTCTTCGGTGTCGTCTACCTGCTCGTCGGCCTGCTGGGATTCACCGTCACGGGAGGCGTCAGCTTCTTCGCCACCTCCGGCGGACTGCTGCTCGGCCTGTTCGAGGTCAACGTCTTCCACAACGTGGCCCACCTGCTCATCGGTGCCGCGCTGCTCATCGCCGGCGTGTCGAATGTGGCCGCAGCGCGCGGCGTCAACATCGCCATCGGTGCCGCCTACCTGCTGCTCGGCGTCGCGGGCCTCTTCCTGATCGGCACGGCGCTCAACATCCTCGCCATCAACGCGGCGGACAACGTGCTGCACTTCGCAAGCGCCGCCGTACTGCTCGCCGTCGGCCTGGGCGCCGACAAGAAGGTGCGCTCCGCGACCGCGTAGCTCCGCCCGGTGGAGCAGGACGGCGCCGCACCCGCGGCGCCGTCCGATGACAAGCACGGCGTACGCGCCGCTAGAGAAGAGGAGAGCGACCGTGTCGCAGATCGTTCGCACCTGGCTGGGATTCGCCGCCATCGGTGCCGGGTTGGTTCACCTGGCCCTGGTCATCAGCTCTCCTCTTCCGATCGCGGCCGTCGCGCTCCTGCTCGGCGTGGCCGAGGTCACGTGGGGTGTCGTCACCTTCGCGCGGGATTCCGTGCCCGTGCCGCGGGTGGCCAGCGCTGTGGCGATCGTCCCGCTTCTGGCATGGAGCCTCATGGTCGTCATCGCCACGCTGTTCGACGCTGCCTGGCTCGGGGCGTCGCTGCCGCTGCTGCCGATGGCGATCGCGTCGATCTTCGAACTCTTCGTCGCCGCGGTTCTCGCCACCCACCTGCGCCGGGTGCAGAACGCCGGCGGGACCGACCGGTCCTCGGCCGCGCCGAACGCCGGCCGCTACCTGGTCGGCCTCATGGCCGGTGCCCTGCTCGTCGGCGCGCTCACCACTCCCGCGCTGGCTGCCAGCGAAGCCGGCCGCTATGCGCAGCCGCACGGCACCCACGACGCCGACTTCGTGCCCGCCGAGAATTCCGGCGAAAGCGGCACGCTCACCGGCATCCGGCTCCCGGAGCACGGCGGACACTAGCCGCGTTCGTCGGCGAGCCGTCTCGGGCAGTCGTCCCAGGCAGCCGTCTTCGGCAGCAGTCTCAGGCCCGGATGGCGGGAATCGCCTGGGCCTTCTCCATAAAGCGGCGCACGTCCTGGTCGACGATGATGTCGGACGGCCTCAGCGGCCTGGTCAGGAACAGGCCCTCGAGGGCCGTGATGCGACTGAGCGCGACGTAGGTCTGGCCGGGGGCGAAGGATCGCTGGCCGAGGTCGACGATCGCGCGGTCGTAGGTCTTGCCCTGCGACTTGTGGATCGTCACCGCCCAGGCCAAGCGCAGCGGAAACTGCTGGAACTCGGCGACGATGTCGCGCTTGAGCTCCTTCGTCGCCGCGGAGTAGGAGTACTTGAACTTCTCCCAGATCGCCGGCTGCACCTGGTGCTCCTCGCCGTCGACCTCGACGAACACGGTCGACGAGATGGCGGTGACAGTTCCCACCGAACCGTTCACCCAGCGCTGGTCCGCGTCGTTCCGGAGGAACATCACACGCGCGCCCACCTTGAGCTGCAGCGCGTCGTCAGCGGGGAATGCGCGGCCGCCGAATTCCCCGGTGATCTCTGCCTTTGCGGTCAGCACACGCCCGGGCAGTCCGGCAAGCGCCTTCGCGTTGATCGCGTTGACCGTGTCGTTGCGGGTTGCGAGCGTGATGGCCCCGGATGCCGGCGCCGGCCGCGCTCCCGTCTCGTTGAGACGCCCCGCGATCTCCGCCGTCACCGAGCCGTGGCGCACCGCGTTGAGCATCGCCTTGAACTCTTCCTCGTGCTGGCGATGAATGGTGTTGAGCTCGAAGATACGCAGGTCGGCCTCGTCCCACACCTTCGCGTCGAAGAACCACATCGAGCGGTACTGGTCGGCGAAGTAGGCGCGTTCGTCGGCATCCCCCGGCACCGGCGCGAGCTGGTACGGGTCGCCGAACAGCACGACCTGCACTCCCCCGAACGCCTCGAGGGGTCGCTGGCGCGCCTGCCGCAGCGACCGGTCGATGGCGTCGAGCAGGTCGGCGTTGACCATCGACACCTCGTCGATCACGAGGGTCTCGATCGTGTTGAGCAGCTTGCGCACGTCGGCGTTCTGCTCGATCGTGCGGTCGGCGATCACACCGATGGGCAAGCGGAAGAGCGAGTGGATGGTCTGCCCGCCGACGTTGAGCGCCGCGACGCCCGTCGGTGCACAGATGACAATCTGCTTCGAGGTGTTCCACGACAGGTGGTTCAGCAGCGTCGACTTGCCGGTGCCGGCACGCCCGGTCACGAAGATGTGTTCGCGGGTGGTCTCGATCGCGTCGAACAGGGCCTGCTGTTCGGCGGAGAGGGTAATCGGGGAGCTGCTCACGCGCGGTCCTCGTCAGTGTTGCCGATCATTGTTCCCAGACTACCGGGCCGGAACGGGCCACACGGTGGAGCGGCGACGATCCGGGGGAAGCTCCCCGTTTAGGATTGCCCAATGGTGATCGGGGGTGGGGTCGAGCGTGGGCCCGTCCCGATCCGTCGATGGGCGATCCGCTGGGGCGGCGTCGTGACCCTGCTCGTGCTCGCCTTCGCCGCCACCGTCGTCGGCCTCAACGCGACGCTGTACAGCGCGGAGGGCTTCGTGCGCTCCTACCTGACGGCCCTCGCCCGGCACGACGTCGACGGGGCACTGCAAATGCCCGGCGTGACACCCGCGGGTTCCGCCTCGCGCGAGCTCCTGACGGCGGACGCCCTCGGCGAGCTCACCGAGATCGAGCACGTTACGAGCACCCCCGGCGCCGACGGCACCGTGACGCTCGAGTTCTCCTTCGAACTCGACGGAACGGCGGGCCGCACCTCGTTTACCGTCGAACCGGCATCCGCCCGCCTCTGGTTCTTCGACGCCTGGTCCTTCGAGGCGAGCCCAACGGGCATCCTCGAGGTCGTCCCGCAGAACGACTCCGAGTTCGACGCCAACGGTGTCACCCTCGAGGCGACCAACGGGGCGGCCGCCGCGAGCGCCTACCACGTGCTCACCCCGGGCGTCTTCGCGCTCGGCCACGACTCCGAGCTGCTCACCGCAGATGCGGAGCGGCTCATCGTGCTCGATGCGGGATCCACGGCCCAGGCGACCGTGAGAGCGCGCGCCAACGAGGAGTTCATCGACCTCGTCCAGGGCGAGCTCGATGCGCTGCTCGACGACTGCGCGACACAGTCGGTTCTTCAGCCGACCGGATGCCCGTTCGGCGAGAGAATCGCGAACCGGGTCGAGGGGGCCCCCGAGTGGACGATCGCGAGCTACCCGGTCGTGACGATCCTGCCGGGAGACACCCCCGGCACCTGGCGGGTGCCGGAGACGCCTGGCACCGCCCACCTCGTCGTTGGCGTGCAGTCGCTCTTCGACGGCACCCGGTCAACTCTCGACGAGGACGTGCCGTTCACGATCGGCTACCTGATGACGTTCCCGGGCGACGGCCGCGTCGTGATCGACGCCGTTATCGGCGGCTGAGTTTCTCGAGCATCAGGTTGTAGTCGGTGAGGTCGGCGTCGCCGTCGCGCTCCATTACCGCCCCGGGTAGACGATCGCCTTCATCTGGCCAGGCCGCTTCCCCGCGTTGAGTGCATCCTCCGCCTGGGCAAGTGGGAACCTGCCCGAGATGAGTGCGTCGAGATCGACCTTCCCGCCCGCAACCAGCTCTATGGCGAGGGGCCAGGTGTTCGCGTAGCGGAACACCCCGCTAAGCCAAATCTCCCTGTTCTGCAGGTACGACACCGGCAGCATAATGTCGTCGTTGCCGAGGCCGACGAGGATAGCCCGCCCAGCGGGCCGCACCGCCTTGATTCCCGAGTGCACCGCCTGCTCGACGCCCGATGCATCGATGAACGCGTCAACCTCGAGGCCTTCGACCTGGTCGACCCGCGGATCGAGGGCGTGACTCGCCCCATGCTCCAGCGCAAACGCTCGGCGCTCGTCGGAGACATCCGTGATGTAGACCTCCCCCGCCCCGAACGCGCGGGCAGTCTGCGCGGCAATCACGCCAATCGGGCCGGCGCCGGCGATGAGCACCCGGCTGCCGGGACCGATGCCAGCGCGCTGGCAGGCCCAGATCCCGACCGAGAGTGGCTCCATCAGCGCGGCCGCCTCGTCGCTTACGCTGTCGGGGATGGGGTGGGCGAAGTCGGACTGGATGGCGACGAATTCCGCGAAGGCTCCGTTGATCGGCGGAGTCGCGAAGAACTCCATGTCCGGACAGAGGTTGTACCGCCCGGCCTTGCACTGCGCGCAGGTGCGGCACGGTCGCTGCGGTTCAACTGCCACCCTCTCGCCAACGCGGCCAGGGTCGACCGCAGTCCCGACAGCGGCGACTGTCCCGGATAGTTCGTGCCCGAGGATGAGCGGGTGCTCGACGACGTATGGTCCGACTCGTCCATGCTCGTAGTAGTGCACGTCGCTGCCGCACACCCCGACAGCGGCGACGCGGACGAGTACCTGGTCCGGGTCGAGCGTCGGGACCTCGGCCGATTCCAGCGACATCCGCCCCTGCTCGAGGAGGTAGGAGACCGCCATTCTGGTCGTCGTGGTGGTCGGTGTCGTCAGTTGGGTAGTCAAAGGGGTGCCTTTCGTCGGGGCCGGGCGGATGCGGCAGGGTCAGGAGAAGGTTCGGACGGTGGCGAGGGCGCCGTGCTCGACCAACGACCTCAACGCGGAGCGGTAGGCGGCAGAGAAGCGCTCGCTCGTCGCGAGATCGCCGAATAGGCGCGTGTTCTCGATGAAGGCCAGAGGGTTCTCCCGCTGGGTCCTCGCGATCGCGATCAGTTCGTCCCTCAGCGAGTCGACCACCTCGATCGGCTCCCCCTGCTCGTCAACGGCCTCGGCGTACCGCGCCCAGCTGGCGACGATCGCGGCGGAGCAGTCGATTTCGCCACCCGATTTGAGCTGCGCTCGGATCACCGGCACCAGCCACTTGGGGATGCGATCGGACGACTCTGCGCAGAGCCGCGCGAGCGTGTCGCGCACCTCGGGGTTCGAGAATCGTTCGATCAGGGTGTGCTTGTAGCGGTCGAGGTCGATACCCGGCACGGGGCGCAGGGTCGGTGTCGCCTCGCGGTCCATGTATCGCGCAAGGAACGCGGCGATCGCGGGATCGGATGTCGCCTCATGCGCATAGCGGTAGCCGCCGAGGAAACCGAAGTAGCACAGGGCCTGATGGCTCGCGTTGAGCAGCCGCAGCTTCATTAGCTCATACGGCTCGACATCCACGACGAACTGCGCGTCGACCTCGTCGAAGGCCGGGCGCCCCATCCCGAAGTCATCCTCGATGACCCACTGGAAGAATGGTTCGCACACCACGGGCCACGCATCGCGCACGCCGGTCAGCACGGCGGCCTCCTCGATATCGGTTGTCGAGGTGACGGGGGTGATCCGGTCGACCATGGAGTTCGGGAATTTCACGTTCTGCGCGATCCAGGCACCGAGCTCGGGGTCCTTGAGTCTCGCGAAGGCCGTGAACATCTCTCGAGCCATGTGTCCGTTGCCTTGGATGTTGTCACAGGAGAGCACAGTGAACGGCGCGATCCCCCGCTCGCGGCGTCGTCGCAGCGCCTCGGTGACGAAGCCGAACACGGTCGTCGGAACGGCCCCGGGTACCAGGTCGCCGACGACGACGGGCGTCGCCGCGTCGAACTCTCCGGTTACCCTGTCGAAGTTGTAGCCGCCCTCCGTGATCGTGAGCGACACGATCTCGATGCCGGGGCCGGCCATTTTCTCGATGACCGCCTCCTGGTCCTCCGGCGCGAACAGGTACTCGAGAATGCTGCCGATGACTGTGACCTCGCGCCTCCCGTCGGGGTGCTTGACGATCAGCGAGTAGAGGCAGTCCTGCTCCTCGAAGATCTCCTTCATGCGCCGGTCCCCCTCCAGCAGGCCGACTCCGCAGATGCCCCATTTCTTCGCGCCGCCCGCGTTCATGAGCCGGTCGATCGACATCGCCATGTGGGCGCGGTGGAACCCACCGACCCCCACGTGCACGATCCCCGCCGTGATGCCCACACGATCGTAGATGGGCCGGCCAATCCCGGAGGGAAGCGTCGCGAGGGCCCCGTTGCTCAGGCCCCGCTCCGCCTCCCGTTCGTCAGGGAGTTTCCTTGCCGTGCTGTTCGATTCGTCGCTCATTTCACTGCTCCCATCGCGAGTCCTCGCACCAGTTGTTTCTGTGCCAGCCAGCCCGCCACGACGACGGGGAGCACGGCAAGGGTCGACGCCGCCGAGAGCACCGCGAGGAACTGCCCCCGACCATCCACGAAGCTCGCGAGGAACGGGGGAACCGTCCGCGCGTTGAACGTGGTCAAGAGGGTCGCTAGGAAGTACTCGTTCCACGCGAAGATGAAGCAGATCAGGGCGACGGCGGCGACGCCGGGCAGCAGGATCGGCAGCACGACCCGCACGAGCTCGGTACGCAGGTTCGCGCCGTCGATCTGCGCGGCCTCGATGATCTCGAGCGGTACCTCGTTGAAGAACGACCGCATCATCCAGACCGCGATCGGCAGGTTCATTGCCGCATACAGCAGCAGCATCGCGTTGATGTTGTCGAGCGCCCCGAGCGCCTTCAGGATGAAGAACACCGGGATGATGGATGCCGCGGCCGGGAGGAACCGTGTCGAGATGAAGAAGAACAGCACGTCCTGCACCCGCTTGATGGGCCGCACGCTCAGCGCGTACGCTGCGGGGATCGCGAGCAGCAGCACGAGGAGGGTCGACCCGGCGCTCGCCATGAGGGAGTTCAGCAGGTACGAGCCGATCCCCCGGTCGAAGACCTCGACGTACCGGTCAAAGGTCAGTTCGGTGACGAAGCTTGGCGGGATGGCAGATGCCGCGGACTCCGACTTGAAGCTCGTGAAGACCATCCACGCGACGGGGAAGAAGAACAGCAGCGCGATCAGCCAGGTGGCGGATGTGATCAAGGTGCCCGGTAGCTTGCGCATCAGCGGGTTCCTCCTTCCATGAAGACCTTGAAGAGCGTTCGCAGGGCGATGGTGGCCACGGCGATTGTGATGATGACGGTGACGACTCCGAATGCGGCGGCCTGTCCGATGTCGAGGCCGATGAACGCGCGCTCGTAGAGCAGGTAGGAGAGAGTCTTGGTGCCACCCGTGCCCTTTGTCATGATCGCGACCGGGTCGAACACCTGCAGGAGCATGATGCCGCCGAGGAGGGTCGCGATCTCGATGTACTGACGAAGGTGCGGGAGCGTCATGTGCTGGAAGGTGCGGAGGGGCCCGGCACCGTCCACGGCAGCCGCCTCGAGCACCTCACGGCTCTGGCTCTGGAGCCCGGCGAGCAGGATGAGCATCATGAATGGCGTGTACTGCCAGGTGAGCAGCATGATGATCGTCAGCGCGGGAAAATCGGTGTTCCAAGCCACCGACGGGAGCCCGATGAAGTTCAGCCCGACGTTTACCATGCCGACATTCGCGTCGAGCATCGACCACTTCCAGATCAGCGCCGCCGCCGCAGGCATGATGAGGAACGGCGTGATCATGAGCGTCCTCGCGAGACCCTGCCCGACGAACTTTCGGTCGAGCAGGATGGCGAATAGCAGCCCGAAGAGGAGTGACAACACCACCGCCGATCCGGTGATCGTCACGGTAGCCATGAGCGAGGAGAGGAAGTCGGGGCCGGTGAACACCGCGGCGTAGTTCGAGAACCCGGTGAACGCGATGTCATCCGGCCTCAACTGGTTCCACTCGAGGAACGAGAAGTAGATGGTGACGAGGAAGGGGATCTGGGTCAGCGCGATCGAGAAGAACAGGGCCGGCATCACCAGGGCGCGCGCCTGCCGCGCCTTCTTGCGTGTCCCCGGGCTCACGTGGTTGTGGCGCGTCGGGGTGCCGGAGGGCGGCGGAGCCGGAGGGCGGCCGATGGGGCTTTCAACTGTGGTTGTCATCTTCATTCCTCGTCGTTGAGGTGATTTCGGGGACCGGCCGCGCGTTGTGGGCGAGGCCGGTCCCGTCAGTCACGGTCGCGGAGCTGCTATTTCTGCTTGTCTCCGGCGACCTGGGCAATCTGCTGCCCCTTGGCCAGTGCATCCTCGACCGTGGAGCGCCCCGCGATCGCGTCGGCGACGAGTTGCGCTACTTGGTTGCCGACATCCTGGAACTCCGGGATGGTGACGTACTGGATGCCGACCCACGGCTGCGGGTTGACGCCCGGCTGCACCGGATCGACCGCGTTCATGATGTCGAGGGTGATCGGTCCGAAGGCCTCGGCCGCCTCCGCGTACTCGGGGATCTCGTAGGTCGACTCCCTCGCCCCCGGCGGAACCCGGGTCCAGCCGAGCTCCTCCCCGACGAGCTGGTGGTATTCCTTGCTCGTTGCCCACTTGACGAACTTGGTCGCCGCGTCGGCGTTCTTCGTGGTCTCCGGCACAGCGAGGTTCCACGACCACAGCCATCCGGACTCCTCGGTCTTGTATACCGGAGCCTTGACATAGCCCATCTTTCCGGCGACCGTCGAGGCATCCGGGTCTTCAAGCGACCCGGCCGCTGACGTTGCGTCGTACCACATGGCGACCTTGCCGGTGCTGAGCAGGTTGAGGCACTCGGTGAAGCTCACCGACACGGGGTCGGCCTCGCCCGCGTCGGCGAGAAGATCGACGTAGAAGTTGACTCCTTCTGTGAACTCCGGGGAATCAACCTGGGCATTCCAGTCCTCGTCGTACCAGCTGCCGCCGAAAGTCTGCACGACCGTCGTCAGAGGGGCGAACAGGTCACCCCACCCCGGCTTGCCGCGCAGGCAGATGCCGGCGGTCTCTGGGGTGTCCAACTGCCGGGCGAACCCGGCGACCTCCTGCCACGTCGGCTCGGCCGGCATCTCCAGCCCGGCCTCGACGAAGATCTCCTTGTTGTACATCAGGAATGACGACTCGCCGTAGAACGGGACCGCGTACTGTTTCCCGTCGACCGAGATGGCCTCACGGACCGGCGTGAGGAGATCGTCGACGTCATACGCCTCGTCACCCTCGAGTTCGGGCGTGAGATCCTTCAGCCAACCGAGCGCACCCCACTGCGGAACCTCGTACGCCCCAACCGTGACGATGTCGTACTGACCGGCCTGGGACGCGACATCCGCCGTCACCGCCGCGCGCAGGTCGCCCTCCTCCATCTGCACAAAGTTGACCGTGATGCCCGGGTTGTCCTCCTCGAAGAAGCCCTTCAGCTCCTCCATGTCCTTCATCTGCGGATTGTTGACCGTTGCGAGGGTCAGGGTGACGTCGCCGCCCTCGCCGGCGGAGCCACCACCGCCAGCCCCTGAACATCCGCTCAGCACGAGGGCCGAGATCGTAAGGCCGGCGCCGATGGCGACGGCACGCCTGTATAGAGGCATTGATACTCCTTTGTTTTCAGTGCTCATGTTGTCAGTGATCACCCTTGGCGGGCTCGTCGCCGACACTCACCGTCAACGACGCCTGTTGCTCGAAGGTACTGTGGCGGGCGCCCGAAGGACACAGTGGTTGCGTTCAAATTCCGATACTTTGTTTCATACATCAGCATCGATGACCCCCTTTATGGCACACTTTTGGAAGTTGAACGCAAAGGAGTGTCATATGTTGCGAAACGATGTTAACTCGGAACCGGCGACGATCGCCCGGCGAATCGTGCACCAGCCGGCGACCCGCGAGGTCGTTCCGCACCTGCCGGGCGACTCGTTCCGGTGGATGGAACACGACTACCCGAGCGCGATTGCCCGGTGGAACTACCATCCCGAATTCGAGATCCATCTCATCAGGAAGGGAACAGGCAGCTATCTCATCGGCGACCAGATCGGCACATTCGGACCGGGCCACGTCGCAGTCATCGGCCCCCAGCTCCCCCACGACTGGATGAGCGACCTCGCCCCCGGCGAGGTCATCCATGAGCGCGATGCGGTCATCCAGTTCGACTCTGAGTGGTTCAACCGGTGCGAGGAGGTGCTTCCGGAGCTGCGGGATGCCCGGCCGATCCTCGCCGCAGCCTCGAGCGGAATCGTATTCTCGGGTCGAACGGCGATCGTCGCGGCTGACGCGATCGAGCTCGTCGGCAGCACGACGGGCACCTCACGCATCTCGCACATGTTCGCCCTCCTGGCGATCCTCGCGGCCGCCCCGCTCGACGACCAGCTGCACGTCGCTCCCGACTGGCTGATGCTGACGGCCGGGCGAAGCGGCACCGCCGCAGTCGATGCGGGGTTGGCGTACATTCTCGAGAACTTCACCAGCCGCATCCGGATGTCAGAGGCCGCGCGACTGGCGCACATGTCGGAACCATCGTTCTCGAAGTACTTCAAGCACGCGAGCGGGCTGACCTTCAGCGACATGGTGAAACGGCTGCGCATTGCGAACGCCTGCCGCATGCTCGAGCAGACAGACGCCTCGATCTCCACGATCTGCACCTCTGTCGGCTACGCCAATCTGGCCAATTTCAACCGTCAGTTCCTCGCCGAGATGGGGGTCACCCCGCGGCTCTACCGCACCCTCGACGACGACAATCGGCCCAAAGCGAAGAGCATCGGCTTGGAGCGTCGCGCCGGATAATCGCTCAAGCGACCGCGCAGCCCCGACGGCGACTAGGAGCGCCGCTGCAGGTTCTCGAGCATCACGTTGTAGTCGGTGAGGTCGGCGTCGCCGTCGCGCTCCGCCTTGCGGTCGAGCCGCTTCGCCTCCTTGGTGTCGCTGCGCGACCACATGACGGCAACGATGATCGCGAGGATGATCGTCGGGATCTCGCCGACGCTCCAGGCGATCCCGCCGGCCGCTTGTTGGTCGGCGAGCGCGGAGACACCCCACGGACGGCCCATCGCGCCGTACCAGTCGGCGAGCAGCAGTCCCGTTCCGGTCATCAGCGAGAGCCCGAAGAAGGCGTGGAACGCCATCGTGCCGAGCAGCAGAATGAGCCGCAGCGGGTACGGCGCGCGGTACGGCACGGGGTCGACGCCGATGAGCGACTGCACGAAGAGGTAGCCGGTGATGAGGAAGTGCACGATCATCCACTGGTGGCCGATGTGGTCGGTCGTCGCCCAGCTGAACAGCGGCGAGTAGTAGAACAGCCAGAGCGAGCCGGCGAAGGTGACCGCCGCGATGATGGGGTTCGCCAGCAGGCCGGCGATCCTCGAGTGCACCGCGAGCATGATCCATTCGCGCGGGCCGCGGCTGCCGTCGGCGCGCTTGGCGATCGCCCGCAACGCGAGGGTCGCCGGGGCGGCCGGCACCAGCAGCACCGGGATCATCATGCCGAGAATCATGTGTGCGAGCATGTGAGCGCTGAACAGGTACTTCTCGTAGACGTTGAGCCCACCGTTCGTCACGTAGAACAGCAGGGCGAGTCCGGCGAGCCAGAGGATCGTGCGATGGACGGGCCACGCGTCGCCGCGCTTGTGCAGCCGCCAGACGCCAGCGAGGTAGAAGAAGGCGAGGAACGCCACGACCAGCACCCAGATCACGTCGAAACGCCATTCGGTGAGGTAGCGCAGCGGAGTCGCCTCCGGCGGCAGCGGCTCCCCCGTGAGGATGTAGGCCGGGGTCGTCGTCACCAGCACCTCGGGCACGAGCGGGTCGGTGCGGGCGAGCGCCGCGGCGACACCGGAAGCGATACCCATAAACGCGAACTCGGCGCTGATGAGCCACCAGAACGCGCGGCCGCGCTGGGCGCCGTCGCGCAGCATCCGCCCGATCAGGAACCGGCGTTGAACCGCCCCGAGCAGGCCGAGGGCGATGAGGGCGACGACCTTGACCGCGACGAGGATTCCGTACGGGCGCAGCAGTCCGTCGAGGGAGCCGACTTGCAGCGACGCGTTCACGTAGCCGGAGACCGCGACGACGATGAAGCTCACGAGCGCGAACGAGGAGTAGCGGCCGACGATCGTGGCGAGGCGGTCCGGGTCGACCCTCGAGCGGATCGCGACGATCGTGAGGAGTCCGCCGAGCCAGACCGCCGCGAACACGAGGTGCAGGCCGAGCGAGGAGATCGCGGCGTCGTGGCCAGCGGCCCCCGCGGAGTGGCCCTGCTGCGCCATCGGCACGAGGCCGGCGATCGCGAAGGCGGCAACGAGCAGAAGCAGAGTTCGGCCTCGCACCGCGAAGCACAGTACTGTCGTGACGGCCGCGACCAGGGTGGTGGCGAGCCAGGCCTGGCCGAAGTCCACTTCGGTGAAGAAGGCGCCGAGCAGCTCGCCGAACCGCGCATCGAACGACAACGGCTCGAGGTACACGTTCAGGAAGGTGAAGAAGCCGGTGGCCGCGGAGGCGACGGCCCAGAAGGCGGCGGATCCTGCGGCGAAATCGAGAGCCCGGTCGAACTCGGGCTTGTCGCGGCTGAGCGCGAAGCTCACGAGCACGAGGGCACCGATGGTGCCGGCGGCGCCAATGTTGACGAACAGCTTGGAGATCGGCAGCCCGTAGCGCACGAGCGCGCCCGGATCGGCGAGGGCGGGCGCCTCTGCGGCACCCCCGAATTCGAGGGCGGCGAGCAGGCTGGCCAGAGCGACGGCCAGCAATAGGGCCGGTCCTATGATGCGAAGAGGCCGAGACACGCCCACTAGCCTAGGCGAGCAAGCTGGGCGCGAAACCCGCGTCGCACCGCCCGCCCTGCTTTCATTATTCAGGAGTTACAGAGGCATCCAGCTTTCATTATTCAGGAGTAGAAGCCGGATCCGGGCTTCATAATTCAGGACGTTTCGGCCCCCGGATGCTGTATAGCTGAGCATCCGGCCCCTCGGAAGGCAAACCGAGCCGATTCTCACGTCCGGATCCTGAATGATGAAAGCCACCACCCACCACTTCCGACCGACAACTCCTGAATGATGAAAGCCACCAGCCCTCGTCTGCCCCGCCATCTCCTGAATAATGAAAGCCGAGGGGGACGACGAAGGGGATGACGCCCTCTCGGACGTCATCCCCTTCGTTGTGGAGCTGGATTACTTCGCGGCGGCCTTGAGCTTGCTTCCGGCGCTGACCTTGACACCGTATCCGGCGGCGATCTGGATTGCCTCGCCCGTGGACGGGTTGCGTCCGGCGCGTGCGGCACGGTGGGTGCGCTCGATGGCGAGCCATCCCGGGATCGTGACCTTGGTGCCTTCGCCGACCGAGGTCGCGAGGGTCGAGAACAGTGCGTCGAGAACGCCGTTCACTGCGGCCTGGCTCTGGCCAGACTCTGCGGCTACAGCTGCGACGAGCTCGGTACGGTTCAGTGACTTGTCAGCCATTTGTGTCCTCCTCGGACTTTTGTTGCAGTACAGGTCGGCTCGATCGGTGAAACAGTCGAGTGACTGGTGGTCAATTCAGGATCCCGGGCGTAAAACCCGAGGATCTGACTGTAATTTACCAGCTTGACTTGGTGATACCGGGCAACTCGCCCCGGTGCGCCATGTCGCGGAAGCGAACGCGCGAAACACCGAACTGCTTGAGGAACCCCCGGGGGCGTCCGTCGATCGCGTCGCGGCCACGAAGGCGCACGGGCGAGGCGTTGCGGGGGAGCTTCTGCAGCCCGAGGCGCGCGGCCTCGCGCTCAGCATCCGTCGACGCGGGGTCGACAAGCGCCTTCTTCAGCTCGAGGCGCTTCGTCGCGTAGCGCGCGACGATGACCTTGCGCTGCTCGTTCTTGGCAATCATGCTCTTCTTCGCCATGGTTAGCGCTCCTCGCGGAATTCGACGTGCTTGCGCACTACTGGGTCGTACTTCTTCAGCACGAGACGATCTGGGTCGTTGCGACGGTTCTTCTTCGTCACATAGGTGTAGCCGGTGCCCGCCGTCGAGCGGAGCTTGATGATCGGACGTACGTCCTGGTGCTTAGCCATTAGATTTTCTCCCCACGGGCCAGGATGTCCTTGACCACGGTCTCGATGCCGCGGGCGTCAATGACCTTGATCCCCTTGGCGCTGAGGGTCAGGGTGACCTTGCGGCGCAGCGAAGGAACGTAGTAGGTCTTCTTCTGGACGTTCGGGTCGAAGCGGCGCTTAGTGCGCCGGTGCGAGTGTGAAATGTTGTGACCGAAGCCGGGAATGGCTCCGGTTACTTGGCAGGTTGCTGCCATGGTTCTCTCCTTGACTACCGTAGGGCGAGTGCCCTACCCAAGATCTCTTGTCGGCACGCGCGAAACCCCCGGATCATGACAATGAGGGGGTTGGCGTACGAAGCGAGCGTAGATACCGCCCAGCCAGTGGTCTAGCTTACGGATGCCGATGCCGCACTGCAAGCTCGCGCCCGCGCACCGGGTCAGCGCGCCGTCTGCAGCGCCGCGGTCTCGGCGTCCGCGATCAGGTGCACCGTGCGCAGGAAGCTGTCGGGATTGAGCGAGATCGAGTCGATGCCCTCCCTCACCAGGAACGCCGCGAAGTCGGGGTGGTTGCTCGGGCCCTGCCCACAGATGCCGATGGGGATGCCCGCCTCGTGTGCCTTGCGGATCGCCTCGCTGATCGACCTCGTGACGGCCTCGTCGCGCTCGTCGAAGAGCCCCGCGAGCTCCTCCGAGTCGCGGTCGACCCCGAGCACGAGCTGGGTGAGGTCGTTCGAACCGATGGAGAAGCCGTCGAACCTCGTCGCGAACAGTTCCGCGAGGATCACGTTCGAGGGGATCTCGCACATCATGTAGACCTTGAGCCCGTTCTCGCCCCGCACCAGACCGTTCTGCGCCATGGTCTCGAGCACCCGGTCGGCCTCCGCGGGGGTGCGGCAGAACGGCACCATGACGACCACGTTCGTGAAGCCCATGTGCTCGCGCACCCGCTTGAGCGCCCGGCATTCGAGGTCGAAGCCCTCCCTGTAGCGCGGGTCGTAGTAGCGCGAGGCTCCGCGGAAGCCGAGCATCGGGTTCTCCTCGCTGCGCTCGAACACGCCGCCGCCGATCAGGTGCGCGTATTCGTTCGTCTTGAAATCGCTCAACCGCACGATCACGGGATTCGGGTAGTACGGGGCCGCGAGCTTGGCGATGCCGAGGGCGAGCGTCTGCACGAAGTAGTCCTGCGGACCCGCGAAGCCGCGGCTCAGCTCGGCGATCAGCTCGCGATCCTTCTGTGCGACCCTCTCCGGGTGCACGAGCGCCATCGGATGCACCTTGATGAGGTTGTTGATAATGAATTCCATCCGCGCCAGCCCGACGCCGTCGGCGGGCAGTCGCCACCACTGGAACGCCGCGGCGGGGCTCGCCACATTGACCATGACCCGCGTCCGTGTGCGCGGGACGTCTCCCAGGTCGATCTCCTCGGTCTCGAACGTGAGGGCGCCCTCGTAGACGTGCCCCTCGTCGCCCTCCGCACAGGAGAGCGTGATCATCGCCCCCTCCGCGAGATCGACCGTCGCCGTGCCCGTGCCGACGATGGCCGGCACCCCGAGTTCGCGGCTGACGATCGCCGCGTGGCTCGTCGCCCCGCCGTGGTCGGTGACGATGCCCGATGCTCGGCTCATGATCGGAACCCAGTCCGGGTCGGTCATCTCGGTGACCAGGATGGCGCCGTCGCGGAACTTTTCGATGTCGGCCGAGCTGCGGATGACGCAGGCCTCGCCCACCGCAATCGATTCGCCGATCGCCGCGCCGGTCACGAGCACCCTGCCGGGCTCGACGAGGCGGTGCACCGTGAACCGGTCGGCCGCCTTGCCCGCCTGCACGGTCTCCGGCCGCGCCTGCACGAGGAACAGCTCGTCGGTGAGTCCGTCCTTGGCCCACTCCATGTCCATCGGGCGGCCGTAGTGCTCGGCGACGATCGCCGCCCAGCGGGCGAGCTGCACGATCTCGCCGTCGTCGAGCACGAGCGCGCGGCGCTCCCGCTCGGTCGTGTCGACCAGGCGTGTGCGCGCGCTGCCGCCGGCGCCGTAAACCATCTTGCTCGCCTTGCCTCCGACGGTCTTCTCGATGATCGGGCTCAATCCAGCATCCGCGAGCAACGGGGTGAAGACGAGGTACTTGTCGGGATCGACGGTGCCCTGCACCACCGTCTCGCCGAGCCCCCAGGCGGCACTGATGACGATCGCGTTCGGAAACCCCGTGTCGGTGTCGATCGAGAACATGACCCCCGACCCCCCGATGTCCGACCGCACCATGCGCTGGATGCCGATCGACAGGGCAACCTCGAGGTGGTCGAAGCCCTTCGCCTCGCGGTAGCTGATCGCCCGGTCGGTGAACAGCGAGGCGTAACAGCGACGGCAGGTGTCGAGAAGGTCTCGCGCGCCCGTGACGTTGAGGAAGGTCTCCTGCTGCCCGGCGAAGCTCGCGTCGGGCAGGTCCTCGGCGGTGGCGCTGCTGCGCACCGCGACGGGCGGGTTGTCGATTCCGGCCCGCTCGGCGAGGGTCCGGTAGGCCGCGCGGATGTCGTCGGCGATGTCCTCGGGGAATTGGCTGTCGAGGAAGAGCTCGCGGATCGCCGCCCCGGTCACCCGCAACGACGCGTCTCCCAGGCGGTAGCGCTCGAGCAGCTCCCGAATGGCCGGCTCGAGGTCGCCCGCGAGGAGGAAGGACCGATAGGCGTCCGCCGTCGTGGCGAACCCGGGGGGAACCCGGACCCCGCTCGCCGCGAGCGCGCCGACCATCTCTCCCAGTGACGCGTTCTTGCCTCCCACCTGCGGGATGTCCCCCAGGGAGATGTCCTCGAACCAGACCACGTGCTGATCTCGCATGGTGTTGCCTCTCGTCGCCGGGCCGCAGCGGTGCGCGCCCGTGTACGCGACGCTAGACGCGTCGGGCCGGCAGCGACACGGCCTTAAGCCCCGTGCCCGAGCGCGGCGGGTGAGGCGCTGCACCTCGCGCAGAGTCCGAACACGTCGACGATGTGGCTGGCCTGGGTGAAGCCGTTGTCCGAGGCGACCTCGTGCGCCCACGCCTCTACGGCGTCTGCCTCAATCTCGACCGTGAGCCCGCAGTTGCGGCAGATCAGGTGGTGGTGGTGCTGGCCGGGGGTGCAGGCGCGGTACAGGCTCTCGCCCTGGTCAGACTGCAGCGAGTCCGCCTCGCCCTCAGTGGCGAGGTCGGCGAGGGCGCGGTACACGGTCGCGAGCCCGATCGACGAACCCGCCTCGCGCAGGCCCTGGTGGAGGCCCTGAGCGCTGACGAAACCCTCGTTGCTGCCGAGCGCGTCGCGCACGGCCTCGCGTTGCCAGGTGTTCCGCTTCATGAGAACGATTCTAACGCGGCAGCACCGCGGCGCTCGTGCCGGCGAACGCGACGCCGGACGGATCACCGGAGCGCCTCGTCTTCGGCATCCGGGCCCCGACGATGCGGCAGACGACGTAGATGAGGAACGAGATCGTGGTGACGAACGGGCTGATCGGCAGCCCGCCGCCGAGGGCGAGCAGGATGCCGCCGACCATCGCCACGACGGCGAACGCGACACTCAGCAGCGGCGTGAGCAGCGGCGACGAGGTCACGCGCATTGCGGCGGCGGCCGGTGTGACGAGCAGCGCCATCACCAGCAGCGCCCCGACAACTTGGATCGACACCGCGACGGCGAGGCCGAGCAGGATCATGAAGGCGACCGAGAGCGCCGTGACCGGCAGGCCGCGCGCCCGGGCGACATCCGCGTCCACACTCGCGAAGGTCAGCGGGCGCCACATGATCACGAGACCGATGACGACGAGCACCGAGATGCCGATCAACACGCCGAGCTGCTCGTTGTCGACCGAGACGATCTGGCCGGTGAGCAGGCCGAACTTGTTGGCGCTGCGCCCCTCATAGAGGGCGAGGAACAGGATGCCGAGGCCCAGGCCGAACGGCATGAGCACGGCGATGATCGAGTTTCGTTCCCTCGCCCGCACGCCCAGCACGCCGATCAGCAGGGCAGCTAGCAGCGATCCGATCGTCGACCCGATCACGACGTTGGCGCCGAGCAGCAGGGCCGCTGAGGCACCCGCGAAGGAGAGCTCGCTGATGCCGTGCACCGCGAACGGCAGGTCGCGCATCATCACGAACACGCCGATGAGTCCACCGACGACGCCGAGCAGGGCGCCGGCGTAGATCGAGTTCTGCACGAGGAGGAGCAGTTCGCCGTAGTTGGAGAAATCGAAGAGGTCGCCCATCAGTGGTGTCCCTCTCCCACGTGGTGGAGGTCGTGGTCGTGCGCCCCATAGCCGTCGGGGGCGCCGACGACGATGATCCGGCCGCGACTGCGGATGACCTCGACGGGGGTGTCGTACATATACGAGAGCACCTCGCTGCGCATGACCTCGTCGGGGGTGCCGATGCGGAACATCCCGCCGGCGAGGTAGAGCACTCGGTCGACCATGGGCAGGATCGGGTTCACGTCATGCGTGACGAAGACGACGGCGGTGTTGAGCTCGCGACGCTTGGCGTCGATCAGCTCGCTCACGCCCCTCTGGTGGCCCAGGTCGAGCGAGAGCAGGGGCTCGTCGCAGAGCAGGATTCGCGGATTGCCCGCGATGGCCTGGCCGACCCGGATGCGCTGCTGCTCGCCTCCCGAGAGCGTCGCAACCGGGACGTTCGCGAACGCGGTCGCCCCGACCGACTCGAGGATCGCGTCGACCCGCGCGCGCAGCGCCCTGGTCGGGATCGGGAGCCCCCACCGGTGCCCGGTGATGCCGAGGGCGACAAGGTCGCGCGCGCGGAGCGGCGTGCCGTCGTCGAGCAGCTTCTGCTGCGGGATATAGCCGATATTGCGGCTCCCGCGGGCGACGGGCTCGCCGAGCAGTTCTATGGTGCCGGAGGCGAGCGACTGCTGCCCGAGGATCGCCTTGAGCAGGCTTGTCTTGCCGGTGCCGTTCGGGCCGAGCACCGCGAGGAACTCGCCAGCCTTGAGCTCGAGGTTCAGGCCCTTCCAGAGCACGCGGTCGTCGAACGCGAGGGTCGCCGATCGAAGACTCAGTACCGAGGGCGAGGTGTCGGGGAACACAGATTCCTTTTATCACCGCGTTGCTCGATGCGATCGAGGCGCGTGTTGATTGTCGTTATCAGTATGGCGTATCCGGACACTTAGCCGAGGGCCTGGGATAGGGCATCGAGGTTGTCCGTCATCCAGCCGATGTAGTCGCCGTCCTCCGGCATCGTCTCGGAGAATGACACCACCGCGACACCGGCGTCCTCGGCCGCCTCGCGCAACTGCTCGGTCTCGGGGCCGGTGGTCTGCTCGTTGTAGGCGAGCAGGCTGACGCTGCCGGCCGAAAAGAGGTCGAGGGTCTCCCGCAGCGTCGCGGGCGGAACGTCGGCACCCTGCTCGAAGGCCTCGGAGAAGGCATCCGGGGTCAGGTTCACCAGCCCGATCTCGTCGAGGAGGTAGACGGGGACCGGTTCGGTGACCGCGACGCCGTTGCCCTCGACGGTGGTGCGGAGCTCGGCGGCCCGCTCCTCGAGGCCCGCGAGTTCGCCGATGAACGACTCGTAGTTCTCGACATAGACGGCCTCGTTGGCGGGGTCGAGCGCGCCGAACTCTGCGGCGAGGGCCTCCGCGAGGCTCTCCATCCCATGGAAGCTGTACCAGACGTGCTCGTTGAAACCCTCGATGTGAGCGTCGTCGTCGGCAGCGCGGTCGTCATCGGCGTCCTCGTCATCAGCATCCTCGTCATCCGCGTGCTCATCGGCGCCGTCGAGCAGCCCCGACATCTCGGAGGCATTCACGACGACGGGCTCGGAGGTCGTGATGCCGGCGAGGAGCGTGTCGATGAACGGGTCGTATCCCCCGCCGTTCTCGATCACGAGGTCTGCCTTGGCGAGGGCGAGCTGGTCGCGGGCGGATGCCTCGTAGCTGTGCGGGTCCTGGGTCGGGCCGGTGATGATGCTCGTGACGTCGACGAGGTCACCACCGACGCGGGACGCGATGTCGCCGTAGACATTGGTGGAGGCGACGACCCGCAGCAGGTCGCCGCCGGCCGCGGGCGAGTCACTGGGCGACGCGCATCCGGCGAGAACGAGCGAGGTGGCGGCGACGGAGCCGAGGAGCAGTCCGGTCGAGAGTTTCGGGCGCATGGGGTGAGCTTTCCAACGAGGCTAATGAGTGTCGTTATCAATTATAGCCGGAAGGAACGCACCGGCAAGGCCGGGGAGGGTCAGTCGAGAAGCAGCGCGGGTTCCTCGATGATGCTCGCGACGTCGGCCAGGAAGCGGCTCGCGACGTCGCCGTCGACGACGCGGTGGTCGAAGCTCGCGCCGAGGGTCGTCACGAATCGCGGCCGCACCTCGCCGTCGACGACCCATGGCTTCTGCTTGATCGTGCCGAGGGCCACGATGGCGACCTCGTCGGAGTTGAGGATCGGGGTGCCGGTGTCCATGCCGAAGACGCCGATATTGGTGATCGTGATGGTTCCGCCCGCCATCGCCGCTGGCTGGGTCTTGCCCTCGCGCGCGGTGATGGTCAGCTGCTCGATCGCCCGGGCGAGCTCGATCAGGGTGAGGTCCTGGGCCTCCTTGATGTTCGGCACGATGAGTCCGCGCGGGGTCGCCGCCGCGATGCCGAAGTTCACGTAGTGCTTGACGACGATCTCCTCGTCGGTCCACTGCGCGTTGGCGGTGGGGTTGCGGCGAACCGCCCAGATCATCGCCTTCGCCATGATGAGCAGCGGCGAGACCTTGACGCCGGCGAAGTCGGGGGAGTTCTTGAGGCGCTTGACGAACTCCATCGTTCGCGTGGCGTCGACGTCGACGAACAGGCTCACGTGTGGGGCCGAGAAGGCGCTGGCGACCATCGTCGAGGCGATCGCCTTACGCACGCCCTTCACGGGAATGCGCTCCTCGCGGTCCGTCGCCCACTGCGGGGTCTCGATGTTGCGGAACAGGCTCGCCTGGG
Organism: Marisediminicola sp. UYEF4; assembly: GCF_040546025.1. Taxonomy (NCBI): domain Bacteria; kingdom Bacillati; phylum Actinomycetota; class Actinomycetes; order Micrococcales; family Microbacteriaceae; genus Marisediminicola; species Marisediminicola sp. UYEF4. Next base: position 22,280 of record NZ_JBEPNA010000024.1, read on the forward strand.
AGGCTTCGCGCACGACGTCGTCGCGCGTGATCTCTCCGGCCAGACCGGTCGCGGTGACGGTGGCGAGGTCGACGCCGAGGTCCTTTGCGAGCTTGCGGATCGGCGGCTTGGCGATGATCGCCGAGGCGGATGCCGCTGGCACCGAGCTCGGCCGGGTGGCGGCGCGGGCCGGGGCCTGGGCGGCGGCCGGCTGGCGGTTGCGTCGGGATGCGACGTGGCCCTTGATGCCGTACCCGACGAGCACGGCGCCCGGCTTGTCGTCGTCGGCGGCGATGCTCGCGGCCGTGTCGGCGATGGTCTGCGCCTGGTCGTTGGACGGGGCGGGCGCGGCGGGCGCGGCGGGCGCGGCATCCGGGATCGACGGCATCCCCGCATCCGACACGGAGATGATCGCCGTGCCGACGTCGACCATCGTGCCCTCCTCGACGAGGAGCTTCGTCACGACACCGGCGAACGGCGACGGCAGCTCGACGAGCGACTTGGCGGTCTCGATCTCGACGAGCACCTGGTTGACCGTCACTGTGTCGCCCTCGGCGACCTTCCAGGCGACGATCTCGGCCTCGGTCAGGCCCTCGCCGACGTCGGGGAGGTTGAATTCACGGCTGCTCATGTTCGCTGTCTTTCCGTACCTAGTAGGCCATGGCCCGGTCGACGGCTTCGAGCACGCGGTCGGCGTCGGGGAGGTAGATCGTCTCGAGGCCCGCGGGCGGGAACGGGGCATCGAAGCCCGACACCCGCAGCACGGGCGCCTCGAGGGAGTAGAAGGCGGCCTCGGTCACGGTTGCCGCGATCTCTGACGAGACGCTCACGAAGCCGGGCGCCTCGGACGCGACGACGAGCCGGCCGGTCTTGCGCACCGACGCGATGATGGGGGAGTAGTCGATGGGGGAGAGGGAGCGCAGGTCGATGACCTCGACGCTCGTGCCCTCGGACGCGGCAAGCTCCGCCGCCTGCAGCAGCACCGTCACCATTGCGCCGTGGCCGACCAGGGTCACCTCGCTGCCCGTGCGCACGACCCGGCTCGCGTGCAGGGGCGCTGCGCTGCCGGTGAGATCGACCGGGCCCTTGTGCCAGTAACGGCTCTTCGGTTCGAAGAACATCACCGGATCGTTCGACGCGATCGCCTCCTGGATCATCCAGTAGGCGTCGTTCGGCGTCGAGGGGCTTACGAGGCGCAGGCCCGGGGTGTGGGCGAAGTACGCCTCCGGGCTCTCCTGGTGGTGCTCGACGGCGCCGATGTGGCCGCCGTAGGGAACGCGGATGACAACCGGCATCTGCACCTGGCCCTCGTGCCGGTTCGTCATTTTGGCGAGCTGCGAGGTGATCTGGTCGAAGCCGGGGAAGATGAAGCCGTCGAACTGGATCTCACACACCGGCCGGTAGCCGCGCATCGCGAGCCCGATTGCCGTTCCGATGATGCCGGATTCGGCGAGGGGGGTATCGAGCACGCGCTTCTCGCCGAATTCGGCCTGAAGCCCCTCGGTCACCCGGAAGACGCCGCCGAGCGGGCCGATGTCCTCCCCCATCAGGAGAACCTTGCTGTCGTCGCCCATCGCCTTGCGGAGCCCTGCGTTGATGGCCTTCGCGAGCGGCAGCTCGGCCGTGCCCGCTGGCTTCCGGGCCGGGCGGGGCGCCTCGCCGTCGCGGGATCCCGCGTGGTGCGGAGCGTCGGTATTCGTGATGAGTTTCTCGCTCATGAGTCCGATCCCATCGATGCTTCGTAGTCCTCGAGCCACTGCTTCTGCGCCGCGGTCACCGGGTGCGGGTCCGAGTACACGTGATCGAACATCTTGTCGGTCGACGGGGTGCCGAGCTCGTACGTGCGAGCGCGGATGTCGGCGGCGAAGTCCTCCGCCTCTTCGTCGACCTCGGCGAAGAAGGCGTCCCCCTCGCCGCGCGACCTCAGCCACGTCTCGAAGCGCGTGATCGGGTCGCGGGCAATCCAGGACTGCAGCTCCGCATCCGTCCGATACTTCGTGGGGTCGTCCGACGAGGTATGCGCTCCGACGCGGTAGGTCAGCGCCTCGATGAATCGGGGGCCGGCGCCGCTCCGCGCCTCGTCGAGGTTCTTCGCCGTCACGGCGAAGCTCGCCAGCACGTCGTTGCCGTCGACCTGCACACCCGGGATGCCGAAGCCGCTGGCGCGCTGCACGAGCGGCACCCGCGACTGCACACTCACCGGCACGGAGATGGCCCAGTGGTTGTTCTGCAGGAAGAAGACCTGCGGAGTCTGGTAGCTCGCCGCGAAGACGAGCGCCTCGTTGAGGTCGCCTTGGCTCGTGGCCCCGTCACCGAAGTAGACGATGACCGCCTCGTCCTTATCGGGGTTCCCCGTCGCGTGCAGCCCGTCGAGGGCGATGCCCATCGCGTAACCGGTGGCGTGCAAGGTCTGCGAGGCGATCACGAGGGTATAGAGGTGGAAGTTCTTCGACTCGGCGGGGTTCCAGCCGCCGTGCGTCGTGCCGCGGAGCAATCCGATGATGCCCAGCACATCGACACCGCGCACCATGGCGACGGCGTGCTCGCGGTAGGCCGGGAAGATGTGGTCGTGGTCGCGTGCGGCCCGGGCGGAGCCGACCTGGGCGGCCTCCTGGCCCATGCTCGGCACCCAGAGTCCGAGCTGGCCCTGGCGCTGCAGGTTCGCCGCTTCGACGTCGAAGCGGCGGATGACGACCATGTCGCGGTGAAACCGGCGCAGCTCGTCGTCGCTGAGTTTCTCGATGTACGGGAGGTACTCTTCAGCGGTGGCGCCGCTCTGCATGACGCCATCGGCGGAGAGCAGCTGCACCATCTCGACGGATTCTGCCACGGTGACCTCGCAGTCCTGTTAGTTCCCTGGGCTGTGCGCAGTGGAGTCCGGTCGTCGGGAGGACCGACGTCAAGGTTCTAATCTAGCCCGGTCCGGGCATGCGCCGTTGGTAGGGTCTGCACAACCTCTTGGGCCGCCGCTAGGAGTTTGCCCACAGATTCGGCCTCTCCAATCGAGACCCGCAGCCCGTCGGTGCCGAGTGCGCGGGCAACGATCCCGTGCTTGAGGAAGATCTCGGCGGCGGCGGCGGTGTGATCGCCGGTCGCGAACCAGACGAAGTTGCCCTGGGGATTCGGGATGCTCCAGCCCTGCTCGAGGAGTGCCCGCCAGACCTCGTCGCGCAGCGCCGAGATGCGCGCGACACGCTCGAGCAGCAACTCCTCGTTGTCGAGTGCTGCGATCGCCGCGCGCTGCGCCGGCTCGATCACCGACAGCGGGATCGCGGTCGTACGTGCGGCGTCGAGCACGTAGGCCGGCCCGATCGCGTAGCCGAACCGCAGCCCGGCAAGCCCATAGGCCTTGGAGAAGGTGCGCAGCACGACGAGGTTCGGGTAGTCCTCGAGAAGGCCGATGCCCGACACCGCAGACGGGTCGGTCACGAATTCGGCGTACGCCTCGTCGAGCACGACGAGCACGTTTCGCGGCACGGTCCCCATGAAGTCCGCGAACGCATCCGCCGATACCGCAGCGCCGGTGGGATTGTTGGGGGAGCAGACGAGGATCAGGCGGGTTCGCGCGGTCACCGCTGCTGCCATCGCCGCAAGGTCGTGGCTGCCGTCGGTCTCGTCGATCGGCACCGTGACACTCGTCGCGCCCGCCACCGTGACGAGCCCAGGGTAGGCCTCGAACGAGCGCCAGGCGTAGACGACCTCGTCGCCGGACCCCGCGGCAGCCTGGATGAGCTGGGCAAGAATCGCAACGGATCCGGCCCCGACGTGCACCGACCGGGGGTCCACACCGTGGCGCTGCGCGATGCGGGCGCGCACGGCGCTCGCGCTGCCGTCCGGATATCGATTGATGGATGATTCGGAGATCGCCCGAAGGATCGCGTCGATCGGCTCGAACGGGTTCTCGTTCGACGAGAGCTTGAAGGCGTCGTCGGGGGCCGGTTTGCCCTGCCGGTACGCGGCCAGCGCGAGAATCTCAGGCCGCAGTTGCACCGGGGACTGGTCGCGATCGCGGGAGTTCACCGTCCGATTCTAGGGTGGGCGCCTGTGCTGAACTTCGCTGGCGCTGTGGGGCGGCGAGGCCGCGGTGCGTGGCCGCTTCCGCGCGGCACCTTTGCACCCGTGCCAGAGCACGGGCATCATTGTGAAATGAGAAGATTCCTGGTCAGGCTCGTCATCAACGCGATCGCCCTCTGGCTCACCACGCTGATCGTGGCGGGCGTGCGGGTCGTGTCCTACGAGCCGGGCGACACAACCGCGAGCGTGCTGACGTTCTTGATGGTCGCCCTGGTCTTCGGAATCGTGAACGGCGTAATCGGCAACTTCATTCGGATCGTCGCGTTTCCCCTTTACATCCTCACCCTGGGTCTCATCGCTCTGGTCGTGAACGGACTCCTTCTCCTGCTCGTCGCCTGGATCAGCACGCTCATCGGGTTCGGCCTCGAAGTCGATGGATTCTGGTGGGGCGTGCTCGGTGCGCTCGTCCTGGCGCTCATCAGCTGGATCATCGGCATCATCGTGCGACCCATCGTTGGGCGCGACGAGTTGCGGCGGTAGAGCCCGGACCGCTCCACGGCCGACTCCTCGCGACAGGGTCGTCTCCTGCGCGGGGTCTCTTCTTCTGCGCCGGTCTTCTTCCGCACAGGGTGTTCTCCTGCTCAGGGTCGTCTCCTGCTCAGGTCTCTTCCTGCTCAGGTCTTCTCGTGCTCAGGTCTTTTCCTGCTCACGGTCTTTTCCTGCTCATGGTCTTCTCCTCCCCACCTACTGTGGACAAATACTTATCCCCATCAGCCGTTTCCCCTTTCGAAAGTATGTTCGAAGTGGGAGAATTGTGGCATGGACCACCTCCCGAACACGCTCCGCGAGACCGCCGACACGGTCGCCGCGCTCGGGGCGTCCGCGGGGGAGTTCACCGCGCTGGACAACGCGTCGCTGTTCGC
>NZ_JBEPNA010000025.1:0-26773 GCF_040546025.1 Marisediminicola sp. UYEF4
AACGCCCGGTCACATTCCGAACCCGGAAGCTAAGACTCTCAGCGCCGATGGTACTGCAAGGGGGACCTTGTGGGAGAGTAGGACACCGCCGGACTCAACTTAGCAACATCGAGAAAGCCACCCTTCGGGGTGGCTTTCTTGCGTTAACGGCTACCTTTCTTCTTCTTGCTGAGCGTGGCCGAATGGTCCGGAACCTGGTGGTTCTCCTCGCGAGGGGGACGATCGTAGTCGGATGCCGGCGGCCGCGGCGGGAACTTGACCACGGGAGGCTCCCTGTGTTCGTAGGGCACCGCAGAGAGCAGGTGGTTGATCATGTTGAGCCGGGAGGCGCGCTTGTCCTCGCTCTCGACGACCCACCAGGGGGCCTCCGGGATGTCGGTGTGCACAAAGAGTTCGTCCTTGGCCTTGGAGTAGTCCGCCCACTTGGTGATCGAGAGCACGTCGGTCTCCGACAGCTTCCAGCGGCGCATCGGGTCGTTCTGCCGCGAGCGGAACCGCCGCTCCTGCTCGAGGTCGGAGACCGAGAACCAGTACTTGAGCAGGATGATGCCGTCTTCGACCAGCATCCGCTCGAACAGGGGCGCCTGGTGCAGGAAGCGGCGGTGCTGGTCGGCAGTGCAGTAGCCCATTACGTGTTCGACGCCCGCGCGGTTGTACCAGGACCGGTCCATCAGCACGATCTCGCCCTTCGCGGGCAGGTGCTCGATGAAGCGCTGGAAGTACCACTGGCCTCTCTCACGCTCCGTCGGCATCGGAAGCGCGACGGTGCGGGCGATGCGGGGGTTGAGGTATTCGGTGACCCGCTTGATCGCGGACCCCTTGCCGGCGGCATCCCGGCCCTCGAAGATCACGACCACGCGGGCGCCGGTCTCCAGCACCCACTGCTGCATGACGACAAGCTCCGATTGAAGGCGGCGGAGTTCGCTGCGATAGGCGGTCTTGTTGACCCGCTTCACTTTTTCGGGCTTCTCGATTGTCATTAGATGACCCCTCGTCGATGTTGGCTCAGCGTAGCGCGCGGCGCAGGAGTCTAGAGTTGTCAGCGTGACCGACAACACCGCAACAGACGACTCGGACGAGACGGATGCCCTGCTCTCCCGCGTGCGCGTGATCGAGGACCAGCCGCTCGAGACCCGCGCCGCCGCCTTCGGCCAGGTGCACGATGCCCTGCAGTCGCGGCTCGAGGGCGGCGACTCGCGCTCGCATGGTTAAGCGGCGGGTCTCGCGGCAGGGCGAGTCCGGTGGCTGAATCCGGATGGGCCGCCCAGGGCAGGATGCCGGACGGCGCTGGCGAATCCGGCCCCGGCGCGGGCCAGACCGATCTGCGTCTCGATGCCGCCCTCGCCGGGCGCGGTCTCGCCCGCTCCCGCACCCACGCCTCCCAGCTCATCACCGAGGGGCTCGTCACAGTCGACGGGCGCCCGGTCGTCAAGGCGTCCGTGAGGGTGCGCGAGGGTCAGGTCATCGAGGTCGCCGGTGCCGACCACTACGTCAGCCGTGCCGCCCACAAGCTGAACGCCGCGCTCGACGCGTTCCCGGTCCGTATCGAGGGGCGTGTGGCGCTCGACATCGGCGCGTCCACCGGCGGATTCAGCCAGGTGCTGCTCGAGCGGGGCGCCACCCGCGTGATCGCGCTCGATGTCGGACACGACCAGCTCGCCCCCGCCATTGCCGGCGACGAACGGGTGACCGTGATCGAGGGGTTCAACGCCCGGTTCATGACAGGTGAGAACCTCGCGGCCGCTGCCGGCGGCCCGGTCGCGCCGGAGATCGTCGTCGCGGACCTCTCGTTCATTTCGCTGCCGACCGTGCTGCCGGCCATCGTCGGCACCGCCGGCCTCGGCGTGAGCTACGTGCTGCTCGTGAAACCCCAGTTCGAGGTCGGCCGCACCGGCATCCGCGAGGGGATCGTGCGCCAGGCGCCGCTGCGCACCGACGCCGTGAACGGGGTGCTCTGGGCCGCGTGGGATCTGGGGCTTCCGACCGCCGGGGTCGTGTCGTCCCCGATCGCCGGGGCGAGCGGCAACCGGGAGTATCTGGTCTGGTTGGATGTGGCGGCCGGTCGCAGTCCGGCAGAATGGTCAGACGCGGTTACCGCTCTGACGGAAGCCAACTGACAACGTGAGGACCTGAGACGTGCCACAGCGCCACATCCTGGTCGTCGCCCATACCGGCCGCCCCGAATCGCTCAAGGCCGCGGTCATCGTCGGCCGCCAGCTCGTCGACGCCGGCGTGATACCGGTCACCCCGCGCGAGGAGCACGGTGACATCGTCGGCCATGCCCCCGACCTCGTCGGCATCCGGGTGCTCGGCGAGGACGTGCAGCTCGGCGACCTCGAACTCGTCATCGTGCTCGGCGGCGACGGCACCATCCTTCGCGCCGCCGAACTCGTCCGCGGGTCGGCGGTCGCCCTGCTCGGCGTCAACCTCGGGCACGTGGGCTTCCTCGCCGAATCCGAGCGCGACGACCTCACCTCCACGGTGCAGCGCGCCCTCGCCCGGGACTACCTGGTCGAGGAGCGGATGACCCTCTCCGTGCGGGTCAAGGTCGACGAGGAGGTCGTCTACGAGACCTGGGCGCTCAACGAGGCGACGGTCGAGAAGGCCAGCCGGGAGCGGATGCTCGAGGTCGTCATCGAGGTCGACGGTCGGCCGCTGTCGTCGTTCGGCTGCGACGGCGTCGTCATGTCGACCCCGACCGGGTCGACCGCCTACGCGTTCTCCGCCGGTGGGCCGATCGTGTGGCCCAGCCTTGACGCGATGCTGCTCGTGCCCCTGAGCCCCCACGCCCTCTTCGCCCGCCCGCTCGTCGTCGGACCGAACTCGGTCTTCGCCGTCGAGGTGCTCTCGAGGACCCAGGGGATCGGCGTGCTCTGGTGCGACAGCCGCCGCACCCACGACCTCGCCCGCGGCGCCCGGGTCGTCGTGCGACGCTCGCCCCAGCCGGTTCGCCTCGCCCGCCTGCATCCGGGCCCGTTCACCGACCGCCTGGTGCGCAAGTTCGCCCTGCCAACGAGCGGATGGCGCGGACCGCACGACGCGCCCGACGAGGGCGGCCAGGCGGGCGTCACACCGTGATCGAGGAGATCTCGATCCGCAACCTCGGCGTCATCGGTGACGCCGTGCTGCCGCTCGGCGCCGGGCTCACCGTGCTCACCGGCGAGACCGGAGCCGGCAAGACGATGGTGGTCACCGCCCTCGGGCTGCTCCTCGGCGCCAGGTCGGATGCCCAGTCCATCAGGTCGGGAGCCGGCCAGGCGGTCGTCGAGGGACGTTGGAGTGTCTCCCCGACCGGCCCCGTCGCCGAGCGTGTGCGGGACGCCGGGGGAGAGGTCGAGGACGGCGAGCTGATCCTCGGCCGTTCCGTGTCGCCGGAAGGGCGCAGCCGTGCCGTCGTCGGCGGACGATCCGCCCCGGTGAGCGTGCTGACCGAGATCGGGCAGCAGCTCGTGGTGGTGCACGGCCAGTCCGACCAGTTGCGGCTGCGCTCCGCGACCGCGCAGCGCGAGGCCCTCGACCGCTTCGCCGGCGACGACCTCGCCCAGGTGTTGGCCGACTACACCCGAACCTTCACGCGCTGGCAGGCGGCACAGGCCGAGCTCGACGCCCTCGAGGCCGAGCGCGACCGCCGAGCCAGGGAGGCCGACGGCCTTCGCATCGCGATCGCGGAGATCGACGAGGTGGCCCCGCAGGCCGGGGAAGACGCTGAGCTCGCCGAACGGGCCGAACGCCTCGCCAATGTCGAAGACTTGCGCCTCGCGGCCGCCCACGCTCACGAGCAGGTCTCCTCCGAGGAGATCGGCGAACCCGCCGACGTCATCGGTCTGCTCGAATCCGCCCGCCGGCAGCTGGACCGGGTCTCCGGGCACGACCCCGCACTGACCCCGATCGTGGCCGCCCTCAAGGAGGCCTCCTACCTCGTCGTCGACATTTCTGGACAGCTCGCCGCCTACCTGGGAGACCTCGACACCGACAGCGGGCGCGAGCTCGACGCGGTGCAGGAGCGGCGTGCGCAGCTGGGCACACTCCTGCGCAAGTACGGCCCCGACCTCGACGACGTGATCGGCTACCTCGACACCGGCGGCCGGCGCCTCCTCGAGCTCGACACCGACGCGGACCGCATCGGAGGGCTCCGCGACCAGGTCGAGCTCGACGGTGTCGAGGTCGTGGCCCGTGCCGCCCGGCTCAGCGAGGTGCGTGTGGCGGCCGCCACCGGGCTGTCCGAGCAGGTCACCGCCGAGCTCTCGGCGCTCGCCATGGCCAACGCGCGGCTCAGCATCGAGGTCACCGATCGGGCCGAATACACCCCGACAGGCAAGGACCAGGTCGCCTTCCTGCTGCAGCCGCATTCCGGCGCCGAGCCCCGGCCGCTCGGCCGCGGAGCATCCGGCGGCGAACTGTCCCGGGTGATGCTCGCGATCGAGGTCGTCATCGCGAGCACCGACCCCGTCGCGACCTTCGTGTTCGACGAGGTGGATGCCGGCGTCGGCGGCGCCGCGGCGATCGAGATCGGCCGCCGGCTCGCGAGCCTCGCCCGGACCTCCCAGGTGATCGTCGTCACCCACCTCGCCCAGGTCGCCGCGTTCGCGACCAACCACCTGCGCGTCGCGAAGGACGAGGCCGGGTCGGTCACGGCATCCAGCGTCGAACGCCTCGACGGTGAGGAACGCACCGCCGAGATGGCCCGGCTGCTGTCCGGGCTGCAGGACAGCGGAAGCGGGCTCGCCCACGCGAGGGAGCTGCTCGAGACGGCCAAGAGCATCGCGAGCTGATTTACCTCGCGGTTTCGCCGATTTCGCTCCCGGCTGCTGATAGGTTTGAACCCCGTGGTGAACATTCAAAACGCGGGTACGACCAAGCACATCTTTGTAACGGGCGGTGTCGTATCCTCCCTGGGCAAGGGACTGACGGCGGCAAGCCTCGGCAACCTTCTCACGGCGCGCGGCGTGCGCGTGGTCATGCAGAAGCTGGATCCCTATCTCAACGTGGATCCCGGCACGATGAATCCCTTCCAGCACGGTGAGGTCTTCGTGACCGACGACGGCGCCGAGACCGACCTGGACATCGGCCACTACGAGCGGTTTCTCGACATCGATCTCAACCAGGCCGCCAACGTGACGACCGGGCAGATCTACTCGACCGTGATCGCGCGCGAGCGCCGCGGCGAGTACCTCGGCGACACCGTGCAGGTCATCCCGCACATCACCGACGAGATCAAGCGCCGGATGCGCTTGCAGGCGGCGTCCGACCCCCGGCCCGACGTCATCATCACCGAGATCGGCGGAACCGTCGGCGACATCGAGTCGCAGCCGTTCATCGAGGCGGCCCGGCAGGTGCGCCACGAGCTCGGCCGCACCAACGTGTTCTTCGTGCACGTCTCGCTCGTGCCCTACCTCGGCGCCTCCGGTGAGCAGAAGACCAAGCCGACGCAGCACTCGGTCGCCGCGCTGCGCTCGATCGGAATCCAGCCCGATGCCCTCGTGCTGCGCTCCGACCGCCCCGTCTCCGAGTCGAACAAGCGCAAGATCGCGCTCATGTGCGACGTCGACGAGCGGGCCGTCGTCAACGCCATCGACGTGGCGAGCATCTACGAGATCCCGCGGATGCTGCACGACCAGGGCCTCGACGCGTACATCATCGACCACTTCGGGCTTCAGACCGGCGACGTCGACTGGTCCGGCTGGAGCGAGCTGCTCAGCGCGGTGCGCGACCCCAAGCACGAGGTCACGGTCGGACTCGTCGGCAAGTACATCGACCTGCCCGACGCGTACCTCTCGGTGACCGAGGCGCTGCGCGCCGGCGGCTTCGCACACAACACCAAGGTCAACCTGCGCTGGGTGGCCTCCGACGAGTGCGAGACCGCGGAGGGCGCGCTGCGCCAACTCGGCGACCTGGACGCGATCTGCGTTCCCGGCGGGTTCGGTATCCGCGGTATCGAGGGCAAGCTCGGCGCCCTGAAGTTCGCCCGCGACAACCAACTGCCCACGCTCGGGCTGTGCCTGGGGCTACAGTGCATGGTCATCGAGTACGCCCGCAACGAGGCCGGACTGGCGGGGGCCTCGTCGTCGGAGTTCGACCCGGACACCACCTACCCGGTCGTCGCGACGATGGCGGAGCAGGTCGAGATCATCGCCGACGGCGACCTCGGCGGCACCATGCGCCTCGGACTGTACCCCGCCACCCTCGCCGAGGGGTCGATCGTCGCGGAACTGTACGGGGCGACCGAGGTCTCCGAGCGTCATCGCCACCGCTACGAGGTCAACAACGTGTATCGCGAGCAGATCGCGGCCGCCGGCCTGCGATTCTCCGGAACCTCGCCCGACGGCCAGCTCGTCGAGTTCACCGAGCTCCCGCGCGAGGTGCACCCCTTCTACGTCGGAACGCAGGCGCACCCCGAGCTGCGGTCACGGCCCGACCGCGCGCATCCGCTGTTCAGCGGCCTGATCGCGGCAGCGCTGGACCGGCAGAAGTCGAGCAGGCTGTTCGAGGTGGCGGAAGCCGAAGTTGCCTGACCCCGAGGGCCTGCGCGACGACCCGGCACCGCAGACGATCACCGCGAGCGAGACGGTGTTCACCGGGGCGGTCTGGGACCTGCGCCGGGAGAGCTTCGACTACTCCGGCACGTCGATCACCCGCGAGTACGTCGACCACCCCGGCGCTGTCGCGATCCTCGCGCTGGACGACGACGGGCGGGTGCTGCTGATCAAGCAGTATCGGCACCCGATCGCCGCGCGAGACTGGGAGCTGCCGGCCGGCCTGCTCGACGAGGCCGGTGAGGCGCCGGTGGACGGCGCGATCCGCGAACTCGCCGAGGAGGCCGACCTCCAGGCCACCCGGTGGGACCTGCTTGCCGAGTTCTTCAGCTCCCCGGGTGGCAGCAACGAGTCCATCCGCATCTTCCTCGCGCGCGGCCTCTCGGGCACCCCGCATCCGTTCGCCAGGTTCGACGAGGAGGCCGAGATGGAGACCCGCTGGGTCGACCTCGACGAGGTGGTCGAGGCCGTGCTGGCCCGCTCCGTGACCAACTCGATCCTCGGGTACGCGGTGCTCGCCGCCGCCGCCTCCCGCGCCCGCGGCTGGGACACCCTCGGCGACCCGCGCTCGGCGTGGCCGTGGCACCCGAAGCTCGGACAACCGGCGACGCCGTGACCTCCCCGGCGCCGGTGGTGCGCACGCCGCTCGATCGTGCCGTCGACCACTACCTGCGCCACGTCTCGATCGAGCGCGGGCTGTCGAAGAACACGGTCGCCGCGTACCGCCGCGACCTCGCCGCCTACCTCGAGTTGCTCGGCCGCCGCGGCATCCATACCCCGGAGGCGATCGGCGCCGCCGAGGTCGCGGCGTTCGCGATGGACCTGAGATCCCGGCCGGACGGTGCGCTCGCGGCGTCGTCCGTGGCGCGGATGCTGTCGTCGGTGCGCGGATTCCACCGGTTCCTGCTCGAGGAGTCGGTCGTCGCCGAGGACGTCTCGGTCGATGCCAAGCCGCCGAAGCTCGCGTCCCGGCTGCCCAAGGCGATCACGATCGAGCAGATGGCGGCCGTGCTCGAGGCGGCATCCGGCGACGACCCGCTCGCGCTGCGCGACCGGGCCCTGCTCGAGACGCTCTACGCGACGGGCGCGCGCGTCTCGGAGGCCGTGGACCTCAACGTCGACGACGTCATCGACGGCGACATCGTGCGGCTGCTCGGCAAGGGCAACACGCAGCGGATCGTGCCGCTCGGCAGCTATGCGCGCGCCGCGCTGGACGCGTACCTCGTGCGCGCCCGGCCTCTGTTCTCGGCGCGCGGTGCGGCGACCCCGGCACTTTTCCTCGGGATCCGCGGCGGGCGGGTGTCGCGGCAGAACGCGTGGCTCATCATCAGGGCGAGGGCGGAGCAGGCGAAGCTGGGCAGCGAGATTTCGCCCCACACGTTCCGCCACTCCTTCGCCACACACCTGTTGGCGGGCGGGGCGGATGTGCGGGTGGTGCAGGAGCTGCTCGGACACTCCTCGGTCGCGACGACGCAGATCTACACGCATGTGACCGCCGACACGCTGCGAGACATGTACACGACGGCGCACCCCCGAGCCCGCTGACTGGGCTTTCATTATTCAGGAGTATCGGGCCCGGCTGACTTTCATTATTCAGGAGGGTGGCCGGGACCCGGCTTTCATAATTCAGGAGGCTGACGGCCGAACAGCGGCATTCGGGGCAGCATCCGTCACTCTGGCCACTCCAGCCCCGCCTCGGAGCACTGCGCCCGTGCCCACTCCTGAATAATGAGGCTCGATCTTCGCCCAACTCCTGAATGATGACCAGACCACCGCCGCCCCACTCCTGAATAATGAAAGCGCGCGAGCGCCCACCCGGTCGAGCCCGTGCCGAAGGTGACATGGTTCACAAGGGGCCTACGGGCAGACGAGCGGGGTGCCCTCGATGATGATCTCCTGGCCGCTCAGGCCGTCGCACTGCTGGAGCACCTCGGTCGTCAGCGTGAAGAAGGCGATGCCGCCCACAATTCCGATGATGGAGAGGATCACGAACAGTGCGAAGCCGACGATGATGGCCGCGACTGCGAGCGGGTTCTTGGCACCGGCCTTCTTCGAGGTGCGGAGCGCGACGATTCCGACGATTGCTCCGACGATGTTCAGGAAGATCGCCAGGATGAGGGCGACGAGCCCCATCGTCTTGCCTGGGTAATCGCCGCTCGACGCGGGCGGTGCGAGGTACGGCGGTGGGCCTGGTGGGGGGATGCTCATCTGGTTCTCCTCTGGATGATGCCGGCGTGCCGGACGACCCGACACTCCGACGTTACTGGCGCCGGGGCGGCGAGCGGCGGAGCCACTCGTGTTTCGCCTCTACATCGGCGTGATTGGCATATTTCGAAACAGCGCGTATCTCCCCGGGTCGTCGGCGCGCCGCGGTTAGACTCGACACGGTCGGGCGCCGCCGACCTGCAGGTCGAGTAGTGAGGAATGTCGGGATGACAGCTAAGAAACGAGTCGACACCGCCGTGTTGGACGGCCTCGAGAAGCCCGTTGTCGGTCCGACCGGACGCCCGCTGCGCGTGTTCCCCGTGCCGGAGCGCCTGACCGGGCACGGCCCGGCGCGCATCATCGCGCTGTGCAACCAGAAGGGCGGCGTCGGCAAGACCACAACGGCCATCAACCTCGGCGCATCCCTCGCCCACTACGGCCGCAAGGTGCTCGCGGTGGACTTCGACCCACAGGGTGCCCTCTCGGCCGGCCTCGGCGTCTCGGCCCACGACGTGACCAACATCTACGACCTGCTGCTCGGCACCGTCAAAGACGCTCACGACGCCATCCAGCACACCTCCGTCGCCGGCCTCGACGTGATCCCCGCGAACATCGACCTGTCCGCCGCCGAGGTGCACCTCGTCAACGAGGTCGCCCGCGAGCAGATCCTCGCCCGCGTGCTGCGCCAGGTCATCGACGAGTACGACGTGATCCTCGTCGACTGCCAGCCCTCGCTCGGCATCCTCACGGTCAACGCCCTCACCGCGGCTCACGGCGTGCTCATCCCGCTCGAGTGCGAGTTCTTCGCCCTGCGCGGTGTGGCGCTGCTCGTCGAGACGATCGACAAGGTCAAAGACCGCCTGAACCCGGCGCTGACGCTCGACGGCATCCTGCCCACGATGTTCGACTCGCGCACCCTGCACTCCCGCGAGGTGCTCGAGCGCGCGGTGGAGCGCTTCGAAGACCAGGTGTTCGACACCGTGATCGGCCGCACGGTGAAGTTCCCGGATGCGAGCGTCGCGGCGAGTCCCATCCTGCAGTTCGCTCCGGAACACCCCGCCTCGATGGCCTACCTGCAGTTCGCCAGAGAGCTGATCTCGCGTGGCGCTGTCGCTTAGCCCGGCGAAGCCTTCGGTCGACCCCACGGGAGCGCCAGCGGACGCCGGCGGATTCTCGGTGAGCCTGCGCAACTTCAACGGGCCGTTCGACCTGCTGCTCTCGCTCATCACCAAGCACGAGCTCGACATCACCGACATCTCGCTCAGCCAGGTCACCGACGAGTTCATCTCCTACCTGCGCACCCTCGACTCCGCCGAGGAGCTCGACCAGGCCACCGAGTTCCTCGTCGTCGCCGCGACCCTGCTCGACCTGAAGGTCGTCGGGCTGCTGCCGCAGGGCGAGCTGGTGGATGCCGAGGACGTGGCGCTGCTCGAGGCGCGCGACCTGCTCTTCGCCCGGCTGTTGCAATACCGGGCGTTCAAGGAGGCCTCGTCCTGGTTCGCGACCGGGCTGGATGCCGAGGCGTCGCGGCAGTTCCGCTCGGTGCCGCTGGAGGAGAAGTACCGCAGGCAGACCCCCGAACTCGTCTGGACCCTCACCCCGGAGGACTTCGCGGCGATCGCAATGCTCGCCTTCGCGCCGCGCGAGCTGCCCTCTGTGGGGCTCGACCACCTGCACGCGCCGCTCGTCAGCATCCGGGAGCAGGCCGCATTCGTCGTCGCCATGCTACGCGGCGGCGAGCCGATGACCTTCCGCCAGCTCATCGCCGGCGCCGACCGCAAGGGCGTGATCGTGGCCCGGTTCCTCGCCGTGCTCGAGCTCTACCGCGGAGCGCTCATCGGATTCGACCAGCTCGAGCCGCTCGGCGAGCTCACGATCCGGTGGACGGCCGAGTCGTTCTCCGACGACAGCCTCGCGAATCTCGGGGCCGACTATGGCAACTGACGCGACCGCCGAGGACACGGCCGACGCCGCCACCCCGGCCCGCGTGCCGGTCGACGTGGAGCGCGGCCTCGAGGCGATCCTGATGATCGCCGACGAGCCGCAGTCCATCGTGCGCCTCGCGACCGCGCTCGAGCGGCCCGTCGCCGAGGTGCGCGCTGCGATCGACCGCCTCGTCGCCGACTACGACGGTGTCGCCGGCACCGTGCGGCGCGGATTCGAGCTGCGCGAGGTCGGCGGAGGCTGGCGCTTCTACGTGCGCGGCGAGTTCGACTCCGTCGTGCGCGACTTCTCCCTCGCCCAGAGCCCGACCCGGCTCACCCAGGCGGCCCTCGAGACCCTCGCGGTGATCGCCTACAAGCAGCCGATCAGCCGCGGCGCGATCGCCTCGATCCGGGCCGTGAACGTCGACTCGGTCGTGCGCACCCTGCTCGGCCGCGGCCTCGTCACCGAGGCGTTCGCCGACCCCGAGACCGGCGCGATCCACTACGCCACCACCGACCTGCTCCTCACCCAACTCGGCATCAACTCGCTCGACGAGCTGCCGCACATCTCCCCGCTCCTCGCGGACGGCTCGAACGGATTCGACGATGCCCGATAGAAACATGCCCGAGAGCAACACCCCTGACCACAGCAAGAGCGCGGATGCGGCAGACGACGGCATCCGGCTGCAGAAGCTCATGGCCGCCGCGGGCGTCGCCTCCCGCCGCGTCTCGGAGGACCTCATCTCCGCCGGCCGCGTCGAGGTCAACGGCGAGGTCGTCACCGAGCTCGGGCGCCGCGTGCAGGAGAGCGACCTCGTCTCGGTCGACGGCGTCGCGATCCAGCTCGACACCTCCCGCCGCTACCTCATGCTCAACAAGCCCACCGGCATCGTCTCCTCGCTGCAGGACGACCGCGGTCGCCCCGACCTGTCGCAGTTCGTCTCCCGCTATGAGGAGCGCCTGTTCAACGTGGGCCGGCTCGACGCGCAGACCTCCGGCCTGCTCATCCTCACCAACGACGGGGAGCTCGCGCACGTGCTCGCCCACCCCTCCTTCGGCGTGCTCAAGACCTACATCGCCTGGGTCGAGGGCCGGGTGACACCGGCGACGATCTCCAAGCTCACCGCCGGCATCGACCTCGAAGACGGCCCCATCGCCGCCGACAAGGCACGCATCCTCGACCAGGCGTCCGGCGGGCGGGAGACGATCGTCGAGATCACCCTGCACTCGGGCCGCAACCGCATCGTGCGGCGGATGCTGGAGGAGGTCGGCCATCCCGTCGTCGACCTCGTCCGCCGCCAGTTCGGCCCGCTGCACCTCGGCACCCTGCAGATCGGCGAGATCCGCGACCTGACCAAGGCCGAGGTCGGACAGCTGCTCACCATCTCGCGCACCGCGACGGCGACGACCGGGGCGGATGCGGCCGGCGCCGCGGCCGGCGACGCGAGCACCGACTCGTGACCGAGTCCATGCTGCTGACCGACTCGCGGCTCGTCGGTCCCGTGCGCGTGGTCGGCTCGGGCCTCCTCGGCACCAGCATCGGCCTCGGCCTGCGTGCCAAGGGCATCGACGTGATCCTCGACGACGCCTCCCCGGCGAACCTGAGCCTCGCGGTCGACTACGGCGCCGGCCGCCCGGCCGAGCCCGGCGACTCCCCGCAGCTCATCGTCGTGTGCGTGCCGCCGGATGTGACCGGCCGGGTCGTCGCCGCCGAGCTCGCCGCGTTCCCCGACGCCATCGTCACCGACGTCGCGAGCGTCAAGGTGCAGCCGCTCGAGGAGCTGCGCGCCGCCGGGGCCGACCTCGCCCGCTACATCGGCTCGCATCCGCTCGCCGGCCGCGAACGCGGGGGAGCCGTCGCCGGACGCGCCGATCTATTCCTCGGCCGCCCCTGGGTCGTCACCGGACACGACGATATCTCCTACCGCGAGGGATCGGCGATCGACGACCTCATCCTCGACCTCGGCGCCGTGCCCGTCGAGCTGAGCCCCGAAGAGCACGACCGCGCCGTCGCGCTCGTCTCGCACGTGCCCCAGCTCATCGCGACGCTGCTCGCGAAACGGCTGCTCGGCGCCGCGCACTCCTCGGTCGGCCTCGCCGGCCAGGGGCTGCGCGACACCACGAGGATCGCCGCGAGCGAACCCGAGCTGTGGGTGCAGATCCTCGGAGCCAACGCCCCCGCGATCACCCCGATCCTGCGCGCCTACCGCGACGACCTCGACGCGGTGCTCGCCGCCCTCGAGCATCCGACCGCGCCCGGCGCCCGCCGCGCCCTCGCCGAGGCCATCGCCGCCGGCAACGCGGGGGTCGCCGCGATTCCCGGCAAGCACGGGCAGGACCGCCGGTACAGCCAGATCGTTGTCATGGTCGACGACCGCCCGGGCGAGCTAGCCCGGCTGCTCACCGAGATCGGAGCCTCAGGAGTGAACATGGAAGACCTCAGGCTGGAACACTCGCCCGGCGCCCAGATCGGCCTCGCCGAGATCTCGGTGCTGCCCGAGGTCGAGCAGCAGCTCACCGACGAACTCGAATCGCGCGGCTGGCGCATTGCGGGGGCCTCGCTGTGAGCGGCATCGTCGTCGCGCTCGACGGGCCAGCCGGCAGCGGCAAGTCGAGCGTGAGCCGGGCCACGGCCCGCCGCCTCGGCTTCGGCTACCAGGACACCGGCGCCGCCTACCGCGCCCTCGCCTGGAGCGCCCTCGACCGCGGCATCGACCCCAGCGACGCGGCGGCGGTCATCGCGTCGCTGCCCGGCTTCGACTACCGGATCAGCACCGACCCCGACCACACGGTCGTGCAGGTGGGCGGCGCCGACGTCACCGAGGCGATCCGCGAGCCACGGGTGAGCGCCGTGGTCAGCCAGGTCGCCCGCATCCCCGAGGTGCGCGAGTACCTCGTGGAGCTGTTCCGCAGTGTCATCCGGGAGAGCTCCCGGCCCGGGATCGTGACCGAGGGGCGCGACATCACCACGGTCGTCGCACCCGACGCCGACG
The DNA here is from genome assembly GCF_040546025.1 of Marisediminicola sp. UYEF4. NCBI lineage: Bacteria > Bacillati > Actinomycetota > Actinomycetes > Micrococcales > Microbacteriaceae > Marisediminicola > Marisediminicola sp. UYEF4. Next base: position 13,657 of record NZ_JBEPNA010000025.1, read on the forward strand.
TGCGAATTCTGCTGACAGCCAGTGAAGAAGCTAGAATGGCGAGGCGTTCGCGAGAAGTTACCGGACAATCCGCCGAGGTCACCGCCCAGCAACTCAGTTCGCGGGACGCCCAGGACTCTCGGGTCGTTGACTTCATGAACGCCGCCGACGGTGTGACCACCGTCGATTCAACCCACCTCGACTTCGACCAGACCGTCACCGCGGTCGTCGATCTCGTCACGAGCGTGTGGGCTGAGTAGCCCGCCACGCGGGCGCACCGAACCTAAGAGGACTAACTAATGGCCGACCACGACAACGCCGACCGGGACAACTATCCCGAGATGGACGAACAGCTCGCCAAGCGCATCGCGGCGATCGACGAGGCCGAGGCCCTGCAGCGCGCCAACACCTTGCGCGCCGGCCTCGACGACTACGACCTCGAGGCCGAAGACCTCGACATGCTCGAGAGCGTCGGCGCCGACCCCGACGCGATCACCTACCTCCCCGCGCTGCCGGTGCTCGCCGTCGTCGGCCGCCCGAATGTCGGCAAGTCGGCGCTCATCAACCGCATCCTCGGCCGCCGCGAGGCCGTCGTTCAGGACACCCCCGGCGTCACCCGCGACCGCGTGACCTACCGCGCCGAGTGGGTCGACCGCAGCTTCACCCTCGTCGACACCGGCGGCTGGGAGCCCGACGCCCGTGGCATCAACGCCTCCGTCGCCGCGCAGGCCGAGGTGGCCGTCGACCTCGCCGACGCCGTGCTGTTCGTCGTCGACGCGATGGTCGGCGCAACCTCCACCGACGAGCATGTCGTGCGGATGCTGCGCGCCTCGAACAAACCCGTCATCCTCGTCGCCAACAAGGTCGACGACGCCCGCCAGGAGCCGGAGGCCGCCGTTCTCTGGAGCCTCGGCCTCGGCGAGCCATGGCCCGTCTCCGCATTGCACGGCAGGGGAGTGGCCGACCTGCTCGACCACGTGCTCACCGTGCTGCCGGAGATCTCCGCTGTTGCCAAGCAGGAGGTCGGCGGGCCCCGTCGCGTCGCGATCCTCGGCCGCCCCAACGTCGGCAAGTCGAGCCTGCTCAACAAGGCGGTCGGCGAGGAGCGGGTCGTCGTCAACGAGATGGCCGGCACCACGCGCGATCCGGTCGACGAGCAGGTCGAGATCGCCGGCAAGGTGTGGCGCTTCATTGACACCGCCGGCATCCGCCGTCGCATGAACCTCGCCCAGGGCGCCGACTTCTACGCGTCCCTGCGCACGAGCGCTGCGCTCGAGAAGGCCGAGGTGGCGATCGTCGTCCTCGACGTGAGCGAAGTGATCAGCGAGCAGGATGTGCGCATCATCGACCTCGTGCTCGAATCCGGCCGTGCCCTCGTGCTCGCCTTCAACAAGTGGGACCTGCTCGACGACGACCGCCGCCGCTACCTCGAGCGGGAGATCGAGCAGGACCTCGCGCACGTCGCGTGGGCCCCGCGCGTCAACATCTCCGCGCGCACCGGACGGCACCTCGAGAAGCTCGTTCCTGCCCTCGAGCTCGCCCTGCAGTCGTGGGACACCCGCATCCCGACCGGAAAGTTCAACGCGCTCGTCGCCGAGCTCGCCGCCGAGCACCCGCACCCCGTCCGCAGCGGCAAGCAGCCGCGCATCCTGTTCGGCACCCAGGCAGCGATCCGACCGCCGACCTTCGTGCTGTTCACCACGGGCTTCCTCGACCCCGGCTACCGCCGGTTCATCACGAGGCGCCTGCGCGAGATCTTCGGCTTCGAGGGAAGCCCGATCAACGTCAACATGCGTGTGCGCGAGAAGCGCAAGCGCACCTAGCGGTCGCCGGCGGGGGTCGCACGCTGAGCGTGTGGCCCCCGCTTGGGGGAGTTTGCCGAAACCCCCCGTGACCTAACGTTGACTAAGGCCGAAACCCGAAATTTCGGCCGTTCCCCACCGGACACCCGAAGTTTCCGAGTGGTGGATAACACCGATGCGAACCCACCCGCTCGCATCGTCCAGCCTTACCCGAGGACGCCCACTATGAGTCCCACGTCGTCCACCCTCTGGATCCGTGTTGCGATCGCCGCGACTCTTGTCGCCTGGCTCGCCTACCTGATCCCCTCCTTCGTCGTTCCGCTGGTGGCGACCGGTGCTGCGACATCCGATTCGATCTCGTATCTCATCGTGATGACGTTCTTCGCCTTCGCCCTGGTCATGTACCTGCTCGCGCGGCAGTCGGCGCTCCGCCGTCACGGCCGCCGGCGTGCCCCAGCCCGGCTCGAGAGCCACTTCGCCACCACCGAGGGGTCGATGACGGTGCTCGTGCCGCCCTACACCGAGGAGGTGGCGGACGTGCGCGCGAGCGTCTGGGGTGCAGCCCTTCAGGAGTACCCCGCGCTGCGGGTCGTGCTGCTGCTCGATGACCCGCCCCGTCCGCTCGAGGCCGATGTCGCGCTGCGGCTGGAGGGGTCGCGCACCATCACCGACCGTGTTGCGCTGGTGCTCGCCGAACCGAGCCGCAGATTCCGCGACGAACTCCTGGCCTGCGAGATCCGCCTCGCGGAGTCGAGTGTCATCGCGCCCGAGGCTGTGCGCGACCTCGCCGAGAGTTACCGCTTCGCCATCAAGCGCCTTTCCGCGGAGGCAGCCGAGGAACGGGCCGCGGGCGCTGGCGCCGTCGCGAAGGTGCTCGACGACACCGCCCACGAGCTCTCCCGGGTGACCCACTCGCTCCTTGTAGCGATCGCCGACGAGCGTCGTGTGCCGCCCGCCGAGCGGATGCTGGAGCTGCACCAGCGGCTTGCCTGGACCTTCTCCGCCGACCTGAACACCTTCGAGCTCGACTTCCGGCGCACCAAGTCGAGGCAGCCGCAGACCTAACCGTTGGCACGGGGTGGCAAGGTGAACGTGGAGCCCTGCGCGACCCGGTAAGCTTGCTCTTCGGTACGGTTTACTCGTACTGGTAACGGGCTGTAGCGCAGCTTGGTAGCGCACCTGACTGGGGGTCAGGGGGTCGCAGGTTCAAATCCTGTCAGCCCGACCAAATGTCCCGGAAACTCAAGGGTTTCCGGGACTTTTGAGTTCCGCGACACGATTGGGTGGACACCACTAAGACAAGATCCGATTTCAAACGCCATCCCCGCGGCGCTCACAAGGCATCCAAATCGAGGATCGGGAGCAGCTCGTCGAGGGCTGCGATCGCGGTGAAGTCGGGGGCTTCCAGGCCGAGGTCGTGGACGTAGGCCGGGAGCTGGGTGTCGTCCTGATGCCCGAGCATTGCGCGGGTTGCCGCGCGGCCGCCGGTCTCGTGGTGGTAGACGGCGGTGGCCGCGGAGCGCCGGGCCATGTGCGGCGTGAACTCCAGCTTGCTGAACTCGGTCACGGCGACGCCGAGGTCGTCGAGCAGGTTCGTCGCGTAGCCGAACGAACGCCGGAGGTTCGAGTCCTGCCACGGCGTGCCGTTGCGGGTGCCGAACAGGAGCGTTTCCGGGGTGCGGGCTGGCCGCTTGCCTTCGCGCTCGAGCTCGGCGATAGCCGCGAGCCGGTCACGGATCGCTTTCACAGCGGCAGCGGGCAGCGCCACAGTGCGAGCACGGCCAGTCTTCGTTTCCGGCTGACGGTGCACGGACCCGTCGCGGAGGACAATGGTCCCGTCGACGATGAGGAACGGCCGCTCAGCGTTCGCGCTGTCAATGCACAGGTTCCGCATGACGAGCGCGGCTGCTTCGCCGGGCCTAAGGGCGGCGCCGGTCATCACCTCGAGAAGCTGCACGGGCTGGCCGTCGGGACGCGGGCCGGATTTACCAAGACGCTCGACGTGCCAGTGATGGAGCGCCTTCCTTAGCCGGTCGACCTGCTCGGCTGTGAGGTACCGGACGGGCTTCTCGGCGCTGCCCGCCTTCGCTGGCCGCGGGGCGTTCGGGACGATGATTTTCGGATCGAGGACTGTCAGGCCCAAACGGTTTGACAGCCGCAGGATCTCGCGGAGGATGATCGTCGTTTCTTTTGCCTCGCTGAGCCGGCCGCTATCTACGACGCTCTTGATGACTCGGTCGATCGGGACAGCTGTGAGCTCGCGTATACGTAGGTCAGAGATCTGCGGACGGACTGTGCGGCGCACCACGTCGCGCTTCCTCTTGATCGTCTGAGGCCGTCGGTTGCCGGGGTCTTGCGTGAGGTGCTCGAGGTACGCGTCGATGAGGAGGCCAACTTTCGAATTCGGGGTGAGCGCGCCGGCGGAGGTGGCGTACCCTTCGCCTCGGTCCGCAACCTTTTTCAGGAGCGCCGCCTTGGCCTTATCTTCGGTTGTGCCGCGCGCGCGGATGGAGATGCTGCGGCCGGTACCAGGGTCTCGATAGCGCGTGAATGCCTCGAAAGTCGGCGAGACGGCTGGCTGGCGTTTCGTGAGACTGACCGCCAGACGGGCCATCGCTTCCGGGTGCTCCCGCATCCAATCGATCACCAAGGCAGGCGCCTGCACGCGCGAGAACGGATCATCGCCCTCGGTGACCTTCGGGGCTATGGGGGTAATTGCGATCTTCCCCCATGCGCCGAGCGGTGTAGCTGGCTTTCCCATGATGCCTCCCTCGCGATCTTCGCACGTACCGCCGTCAGGCGGCGCGACCGTCGACCCAAGAATGCACGTCCGCTTCGATGAACCGCACGTGGCGCCCGAGCTTGTAGAACGTCGGCCCGGTCCTCTCACTCGTCCAGGTGTAAATCGTCTTCACCGGAACACCCAACAGCTCGGCGACCTGCGCGGGGCTGAGATAGACGCGCGGAGCGGCCGAATCAGGTGTGGGGCCGTAGGTGGAGGGCTTTGCCATGGGGTGCTTTCCGTACTCAGGGTTTCCGGAAACTTCCGGCTCCCCACACACATGCGCGGCACACGTCCCGTTTCGTCCAACTACACGCCCCAGTCGTCACGAGCAACGAGCCGCAGGCGATCCGCAACAGGCACAACATCGCTGTGGTCACGGATGGAAACTTCCCGCGCGAAGCCGGCGCAGCCCCCGTTCACTGTCGTCAGCCAGACCCTAATCTGCGCTCTCGTGCAGCCGGCAGCCAACATAACGTCCAGCACCGCCCCGAGCACCTGAAGACGTGCCCGATGTCGATTCGGGCTTGATTAATGCGGCGGGAGGTCATCCCCGGAATCGCCTGCTCTGAAGCCCTCATGCGCAGCAGCCGCCCTGTTGCAAGCTAAATGAGTCCTCCTTGGATGAAACTGCTTGCGAGCAAGCTCTTCAACAAGTCTCGATCCGTCTCCCAGCGCATGTCGAAGACGCGCCCCGACGGTGCCGTCTCGCCCTCGACGGTCGGCACGAATACGAGCGGCAACCCTTCCGCAGGCCAGGTGATGCTGGCTGCGAGTGTCTCGCCGCGGGCGTGCTTGAGGGTCGCTATTTCGCTGGAGCTCGCCGTCGCGTAGGACCATTTGCCGCACTTGATCGCCGCGTCGATAAGGCGGGCTTGCAGCTCTTCGCCGATGGCAATCGCCGCCGCCAACCTGAGGGTTGTCGGGTCGGCACCCTCAACGTCGACCGCGGAGTTTCTCCGGATGATGCTGCGGACGATGCCGGCCAGCCCTTCCCTAGGCATCGCCATCCAGAGTTCGCCGCCGGTCAGCTCCCCAGAAACCCAGAAGTGAGTCATGCGTCACGGGCAGCGAGCCGGAGCCGGTCGCCGACCGGGACGGCGTCGCCGTGGTCGCGGATCAGGACCTCTGGCGTGAAGCCAGCGAGATGCGCGTTGGGTGTGACTAGCCAGACCTTAATTTGTGCGCGGGTCCGGCCGGACGCGAGCAACGCGTCAAGGACATCGCCCAGGACAGCGAGCCGGGTGACCGTCCCATCTGTGGTCAAAGGGTTGCCGAGGGCTGCGTGCCTGGCGATCACTTTGTGCGTGCCGAGGACGAACGCCATCTGGTCGAGGCCGAGAAGCGCAGCGACCGTTGTCGGGTTGTGAGTAGATGTGGGTTCCATGCGATGGTCATGCGCGGCACTACGAGAAAAATGCGGAGCACGACCTAGACGTTAATCCCGAAGGAGAAGCCGTCCTCTGATCAAGTCCACATACTCGGCCTCGCGCTCCACGCAGATCACCCTCGCTGCTCCGGCGCGAGCCGCAGCGAACCCGAGAGCTCCTGACCCGCTGAAGAGATCAAGCACGACCGACCCGGGCCGCACCGTCAGTGCGCACAGCCAGTCAGCAAGCTGATTCGACTTTGCGGTTGGATGCGGCGCAGTCGCTGCCCGAGGCGTGTACTTCAGGGCGGTGAAGAATCTGCTCGGTTGGTCATCGGCCCGGCCAATCCGGTACTTGTGCCGGCCGTCGTCCTCATTCATCCGACGAACCACGCACGACTCCTCGCATTCTTGTTTGTCGCAAAATTGAGCGTGCTCGAGGATCAGATTGCCAGGGTAGCGGCCGGCGGCATGCGGAACATTCGTCGTCGCCGGTCGCTGGACCGACCATGACGCCGAGTCAGAAACACGACCCGGTACACGCGCTCGGTCTTCCGGCGGGCCGGTGACGCGCACAGCATCCAGATGCATCCCACCCGCCCCTCCGTTCGCGATAGCCTCGGCCAGGCTCTCGCCCGGTCCGAGGTTCTGGCAGACGGTGATGAGTTCATGGCGAGGTGCCAGGTGAGTGCCCCAGCCTGCGTACGAATCGGCGAGCTCCGCAGTCGCGCCGATTTTCCTCAACGCTCCATCGAGACTTCGAGCATGCGCGGCAAAACCGTGGGATTTGGCGAAAACGAGGGAGTCCAAGATTGCGAAGCCAGCGGCGTCGAGCGCGCTGGTCTGACGATGCGCGGTCCGCGGGTGCCCCATAGCTAGCAGAAGACTGCCCGTCTTGAGCGATGCTTTCACCATCGTCCAGAACGCCGGATCAAACGCGACCCCGCTCGCATCCCAATTGGTCGGGGCGTTACGACGGTGCTTGGTCAACCCGAGCCCGTAGGGGGCGTCACAGAGAGCTAAATCCACCGAGCTGGCGGCAAGGGTCGACACGAAATCACGCGCATCTGCATGGACAACCTCGACCCGGTCCTGCCATGCCCCCATGGACACAGGTTACTCGGAGCCACCATCGAAGGCCGGCGGCACAGAAGGCTTTTCGCGAAAGTGCCATCGCTTTCGTGTGGTGCCGCGCATGAAAGTTGCGACGCACCCGGAAACCGAGTGCCCTAATCAAGCTAGAAGAAAGCGAAACCGATGCCACCTGAATACGACGCCGGCGATACCGCCCGCCGAGCCCGCCCCTTCAACGCCCACTCAACCTATGGAATGGACCCGGCGGCGACGGCCTACTACAGGGTGGTGAGCGAAATCGACGGCGAATGGACCATCATCCCGTTGGCCCCGCTCATGCCGGCTCCTGAGATTGAGGTCCTCCGCGGATTCAAGCCTCACGGTGACGACACTGCTCTGAGGGCGCTGCTCGAGGCCAGCGACCCGGACTTCGATGCGACCGGTCTGACCACCGCGCAGCTCCAGTCGGTTGTCTCCGGGTGGGAGGCCGCATCTCGCGAACTGAGCGAGGAAGCAGCCCAGTTCCTTCGGGTGGTGTTCTTCGACTTCGACGGAAAGCTGAGGGCCGAACTGCTGGAGACGGGAATCGAGATGCCGTACTGCGACCTCGGCAGCTACCGGGCGGCCGTGTACACCTACCTCACCGACGCCGGCGGCCGTTCAGACGATGAAGCGGAGATGGAGGTCACGTTGTTCCTCGACCTCATCAAGGCGCACCACCGCGCCCACGACCCGAGCTCTGTACCCGCCAAGAAAATCATGAGCACCATCATCCGCGAGGCGTACTGGGTGGCATGATGGCTCCACGCTGGGCGGACGCCACGTGAAGACCTCACTTGGCGTCCTCCCAGCGCTTATGCCTGGGCCCCAATCGACCACCGCCCGTACTTGATCTCCTGAGGTGACATGTGTCTAAGTTTCCACGCACGATTGGTCGTCCTCTCGACCCGCAAGCGGCTCGCGCTCGCTCTCACCAGATCACCGCGCTCACCGATCCGGTCAAGCTTCGGCTGCTCAGCCTGATGGCAGCGCCACCCGAGCCGCCACACTCCCCAAATTGGCTGGCTGACGCACTAGTCTTACCCGACATTGAGGTCACCGGGGCGCTTGTCGATCCGGCTGCCGTGGGCCTCCTGACGCCGGACCTTCGCGGGCAGTATCAATTGACCGCGGATGCCTGGGTGCGATTCGGTCGCCTACTGTCTTCGTCTGGACCAAGCGAGTCAGAATCGAGCGAGGTGCCCGCGCCCGCCCAATCCCGTGCCGTTCCTCCCGTGATCTCCCGCATCGTCGACGATCTGTCGTACCGGTTCAGCTCAACGTTCTCGCGGGAGACCGTGGCTCGCTACGTGAGTGGTGGCAGAGTTCGAATCCGACCTCATCCGCGCCAGAACACGAGAGGGAATGCAAGTGGCCAAAGCCAAAGGCCACCTACGCGGCAAGCAACCGAAACTGTCGACAGCCCAGCAACGTCACCTGATGGAAGTGCACCGGGCAGGGACGCATTCCACTGCCGAACTCGCCGAGTTGTTCAACGTCGCCCGCTCCACTGTCTACCGAACCGTTCAATGATCTGTCGCAAACTGAAAAACACATTTGCCAGCTCCCGTTGCCGGACCGAGAAACCGTGCAACGGGACAGCCAAAGCTACAGATCTCGGTCCATGAAATCCGATAGCTGATCCTGCCGACTACCGTTTCACATGGGAACCCTGAGCGACGCGACACTTCTGACCTTGGTGGCGTGTGGCAGCATGTGCAGATGTCCAGCTTTAGAATTGTGGAGTCACGGGACTTAGGGCGCGCTGCCCTTGTTGGCCTCTATGCGAGTGTGGGATGGTCCGCTTACGCGAGCGACCCGGACTCCCTTGTGAGGGCGATCAAGCAATCGTCTTACGTCGCGTCAGCCGCGGATTCCGCAGCGAACCTGGTGGGTGTGGTCCGGGCTATATCTGACGATGTTTCGATTTGCTACATTCAGGATCTCCTCGTGCACCCGGCTCATCAGCGAGCTGGTGTCGGCAGAGCTTTAGTGGATCGAGTCTTGGAACGGTATGCCCACGTGCAACAGAGGGTGCTCATCACTGATGACGAACCCGGGCAGCGTGCGTTCTACGAATCGATCGGCTTCGTCGAAGCACGTGACTTCGAGCCAGCGTCACTGCGCGCGTTCGTGCAAATTACAAACAAATAGGCCGAATCAGGTCGTCACAAGCGGGACCTCTATGAACGCAGATTCGGCGCCAACTCGCCAAGGTTCCGCAATCTTGGGGGAGTGGCACTTGGGAATCTTCACCGGGAGGACTCACTATTTCGAGCGGGGATCCTTTGCTGCACGCACCTGAGCGGCCGGTCCGAATGGCAGGATTCCGATCCGCACGTGAGCGCCAACTACGACTTCGCGTCGCCTTCGGAGTGTTTCGTGCGCCGGCCGCCGACTCGAGATCACTATTGGCCAGCTGCGTCCGTCTGGAGTCAGTGGCCCAGAGGGATTAGCCCTGTGGCTTGACGTCCTGCCAATCGGTCTGCGGGCGACCCTCCCTGGCCGCCTCCGCATTTCTGGCGGCATGCTCCCAGAACTCGTGCATATTGCGTCCATCGTGGGCTCCGATCGACATCGTGAGGTTTATGCGCCGGGTGAACTCGTTCAGGATGTCGAGGCCATCTGGTCGGAGCACGGGCTGCTGATCGAATACCCAATGGTAGAGGTCCAGCATCGACTGTCCATAGGCGTCGACGACGGCGAGAAGGTGGATGCCCTCGGCGTGATTCTCGATGAACTTGCGAGCCGGGGCGGTCCAGACGTTCTCCACCGAAAGTAGCTCTTCGCTGACGAGCCACACGGTCAGGGTCCCGGTGTCGCCGCTTTTAACCGCGAGGGTCCCGGTCATCTTGAATGGCGCGTGGCCTACGTGGAGGAGGTAGTTTCGGAAGCGACGCAGGAACGTCGACTCGGGCATCTCGTAGACGATCGAGTTCTTCGACTCGAAGCCCGTAGAAAACTTCGTGTCGGGAAAGTTCTCTGGGACGTGTCGGCGGGTGTGATCAACGAGTGACATGGCTCCGGCTAATGCATTGTGGAGAGCCTTGTCGAGACCGCGAAAGTAGGCGGTCCGCACGGTGGGGGCTCGAACATTCTGGAACAACTCCATCTGCAACTGTTCGTCAGTCTCTGCCGCCGCGAGAAGGGCCCGTAGCTCCGACATGTTGTCGGTGTAGATGTCGAACGATCGCCAGAGAGCGGTCCACGCTTGGTGGACCAGATATTCGGGATGCTCATTGCGGTCTGAGATCAGACGCTCACGTTGTGTCCGCGCCTCCTCGGCCGACATCGCCTCGTAGTCCTCGTGGTAAAAGTCGAACCCGTCCATCAGGCCACCCTATGGTGCCAGTTTGCCGATGGAAACGAAAGCGGGCGGAAGTCCCGCCAAGGCCATTGGTCGGGAAAATGTACACCAGGAGACATTACGCCAGACTGCTGCCAGTAAGACGAAACCTGACCGCGACTTGTTAGGGCCCTGAGTACAGTGGCTGAGTATGGCTGACATTGGAGTTTTCGCCCGCACCACAAGCAACGTGCCGAGAGCGTGGTTCCTGGGCGGGACGTTGTTCCTCGCATCGATCGTGATCGTGGTCTCCCAACCCGCGATCGCAGTGGTTCCTGGCGGAGGCACCCTCAGCACAGTCCTGTTTTCCGCTGCCCTGCTCATCTTCGCCTTCGGCATTCGTCGGGCCGGCAGCATCACCGCCCGCCGCCCCCTTGGAACCGCAGCGCTGACAGTGCTCGCCGTGTGGTTGCTGCTGGATCTGGCGCTGGCCGGCGTCGTGGCCTCGTCAATTTCGTCCGACACGGCGCCGACCGCCGTCCTGGCATTCGCCTATGTCAACGTGTTCGTCCAGTTCCTTTTGGCACTCGTCGCCGTCATGCAAATAGGCCGCCTCGGCGTCGTGCCGTCCCCGTGGAATTGGGCACCCGCCTGGGCGCTGGCCGCGGTATCCGCATCCTGGTTGTTGACACAAGTCCTCGGCGCACTCGGGACGACACAGGGCGCGATCGGCTTAAGCAACGCCCTGATGAGCCTGGAGAGTCTCACCCGAACTGGTGGCACCGTGCTGATCGCAGTCTTGGCCATCGTGCTTGCTGACCGCATGAACCGTCCACAGCCCACCGCAGATACGAGCATCTCCGAGAAATAGGGCGGTACCGGTAGCCAAACGCTGACCAACTCAGTTCAAGGCATCGAGCGAGGAAGCCCGGCAGTTTTGTCCAGGGAGAATGGGTGTATGCCGGAAGAATTCGAGTGGGTGCCCGACATCGGGCGGGGTGAGTGGCTTCGTCCTCTGGAAGCTGAGCCGTTTGGCAGCATCCTGTCAATTGTTCCTCGCGGTTTCGAGGCGTACGCGCGGGTGTTTCATCCTGTCGATCGCGATCGCCCGCGCGATCCGAAGACCTGGCAGGGTGTCGATGCCGCGACGTACTTCGATGCTGTCGATGACATCGAGGCGTCGCTTGAGAGGGAGCGCAGCACGTGGGCACAAGCTGCGGCATCGTTCCGCACAACCATGCACGCCGAGGCACAATACGCGCGGCTGGTGCGGCGAGACTATGGCAATGCCGACGGCGCGATCGGGGCAGACTGTTGGCGCTACGGAGACACGTTTGAGGGTCGTTTTGATGCAGCCTCGTTGACGACGGCATCCACGGTACTCTCCCGTCACACCACGACTCCGGATGCGGGTATCGCCGCGATCTGGGAGGGGTGGGGCGGTCTCGTGAGTTCGGCAGGGGTTGCACACTTCGGGGCCGAATCGAGCGACGAAGCGTCCGCCCGCAACACCGAAGAGGATGCAGCGCACATCGCTGATCCGACGCTTCGGGAACGACTTTTCACGGCAGCCCGGCAGGGGATCGCCGGGGCGCGTTCCGTCATCGACGCTCTTCCTGGCCGTGCCCGCCCCACGCCGGAACCAGGCTCAGGCGTGCTCACTCGTGAAGCCGCAGCCGGGCCACGTTTCGAACTACACGGAGGCACTGGACGGCACTACGTTCTGTTCGAGACCGGCGCTAACACCTTCGCGGATGCTGCTTGGCCCGGTCGTGCGCCATGGGTCGACGACGTCAGGTGGGCGCAATCGCCAAGCATCCTGTGGCCTGACGATCATTCCTGGGTGCTCGCCACAGAAATCGACTTTGACTCGACGCTCGTTGCCGGGACGACGACGCTCATCCGTGAGCTCGTGCAGACTCCCGGTCTCGAGGTCCTCCCGATCCGAACCGACGCCGACCTGACGTGGGATGGCGACGTGCTCAATCGCCCCGAGTAACGGCGCAGCCCGGAGTGCTGCGCCGAACGCCGCCCGCAAACGGGACGATCAGCGGACACGAAATTCGATCCTTGAGGAGTGGCCAATTGTCGGGGTGTGAGCCGCAGAGATAAGTGGCCCGATTCTGGCGCCGCTTAGTGGCCGATGAGCAGTGCTTGGCGGGCGGCGTCGACGACTTCCGGGGTGAGCCTGTCGAGCTTTTTGAGCTTCTGGATTCGTTCGATCTGCGTGACGAGTCGGTCGACTCACCACTGCGCGGGCGATAGCGTTGTCACGTGCGCGGCGCCAATCTCGGATCACAACTGCCCGCCCTCATCTTTCGCGAATGGGGTCTGCGGGTCGATGCTGTGGAGCTCCTTAGCGGGGGCATGAATTCGCAAACGGCGGCAGTCACTACTCCGCACGCACGGCTCATCGCCAAGTGGGTGCGCGCTGCGGGCCGCGCGGACCTCATTCGGGGCGTTCACACCGCACAAGTGATGAAGGACCGCGGAATCCGAGCGGGCGCTGCGGCCCTCACACTTCACGGTGCCCTCACCGTCCCCTTCCTCGGTGGAGAGATAGCGCTGCTTGAGGACGTGCCGGGCCGCCCGCTGTCGACGTCGACCGAAGATCAGTCCGACTGGGGAGCCACTCTTGCGGCTGTGCACGTCGCTCAGCCGCACTCGCACTCCCCCGGGTTTTACTCTTGGCTAGACGATATGAGTACGGCGCTTACCTCTTGAGGCTGGGGCCCCCGTTCGAGTAGACGTGGGTTACCAGCCTGCGGAGGTTGGCCTATCCACAG
>NZ_JBEPNA010000026.1:0-22044 GCF_040546025.1 Marisediminicola sp. UYEF4
AAGAAGCCACCCGTTCTCCGGCCCACGATCGTCACCGCGCGACGCCAGAGCCAACGCCGCCCGCCACGTCACCCGATTCCGACCCGCGCACCTAGCCGGCGTTCCGCCACCGTTACCCCAGCGGAACACACGACGGTCGGAACGCGGCATCCGCCGGTCCAGAGTCCTGCCCGAGCGCGTTCCCGACCAGCTGGTGCACCACGGGGTCGTTGGGTGCCTGGTCGTGCTCGATCGGGTCGGCCGGGCAGAGGTCCTGAATGGTGATGTTCGTCACCCGATCGGCCGGTCCGGCGAGGAACTGGCTCTGGTACGGCGTGACGACCTCGTCGAACTTGGTCGAGATGACGGTGTACGACGGGCCGTCCACGAGGTCCCCGATCGAGTTCAACTCGGTGAGGAACGGCGAGCCGGCCTCCTGATCGGCGCACGCCTGGCACACGACATTTGAATCGCCGGTCGCCAGCGGCACCTGTTCCGGCGTGGGCGTGATCAGCCCTTCGGTTCCGTGATTGGACGGTGCGATCCCCACGAGGGCGTCGACCTTGTCGGCCCCGCCGAGGAATCCGAGGTAGTAGCGCGGCATCATCCCGCCCTGGCTGTGTCCGACGATGTCGGCCTTGCCAGCTCCGGATGCCGCGAGAACACGATCGACGAATCCGGAGAGCTCCCGTGCCGAATCGGCGATCGGCCCGGTCGCGTCGATGCCGTTCGTCGTTCCGTAGTTGAGCGCGTAGACGCAGTAGCCCTGAGCCTTGAGGTAGGGCGACAGCGTCGACCAGTTTTTGGCCATGCTCTCGAACGTGCCCGGCACGAGGATCACGGGATCGGGGTGGGCGGCGGTCGGCACGCAGCTCCAGTCGTTCGCGCCGGGGGGCGAGAGTTCCTCGGGCGGCGCGGCCGTGGTGACCGTGGCATCCGCATCGACCGACGCGGCGACAGTTCCCGAACCGGACCACACGCCCGCGTCTGCTGTGGCGCCTGTGGAAACGTCACCCGTCGCAGAAACTGTGGTCGCGGCATCCGCTTGGGCCGGAGCCGTTGTGACAGCCAGCCCGACGGCCAACACGCCGACCGCCGTCAACACGGCCAAAGGCTCGCGAAAAGAGAAAGTGAACAGAGACATGGTGGATACCTTCCGTGTCGGCGACCCGCGGGGCCGCCAGCATTCCGCGATTGCGGAACGGTCGATCCGATCTTGCAGTTCGCGATGAACGCTCTGGCGGGCGTGGCATGTGGGGGAACCCACCGCCGGACGCACCTGTGCGCCTACGCCGCCTGAGCGCGGGATCCAGGTTCCGTGGGATCGCCGCTGCCGTACAAGCGAACCTAGGGGCTTCGGTCAGGGCAGGACGAGACTCGCCCGACATTGTCAGGGTCGTGCAGCGATCGACGCCTCCATTCGAGCTTCTTCATGCCGCACAGGTACGAACCCGGGGCCTGACCGTACGCTGGGATCGCCCGGCACCAGAAGTCCTGAGGAGAAACCATTCTTAAACCATCTCGATCACGCGGCCCGGCGATGCCGTCGGATCTCGCCATTTCGCGCGCTGCGGCCCGTCGTCCGCTTCAGGAGGTTGCAGCCGACATGGGCATCGGTCCACACCTGCTGGAACCCTACGGACGTGCGGCGTCGAAGATCTCCCTCGACGCGATCGATGAACTCCGCGACCGTCCGCGGGCCAAGTATGTCGTCGTCACCGCAATCACGCCGACTCCACTCGGGTCGGGCAAGACGACCACCGCGATCGGGCTCGGTCAGGGTTTCCGGCACATCGACAAGCTCGGGATCGTCGCGATACGGCAGCCGTCGATGGGGCCGGTGTTCGGCATCAAGGGTGGAGCCGCTGGTGGCGGCTACGCTCAGGTCACCCCGATGGAGGCACTCAACCTGCACCTGACCGGCGACATGCACGCCGTTACCGCGGCCCACAATCTACTGTCGGCAATGATCGGCAACCACATCCACAAGGGAAACCATCTCGGGCTCGACCCCCAGGAGATCACCTGGCGGCGTGTCCTCGACGTCAACGACCGCGAGCTGCGCAACATCATCACCGGGCTCGGTGGTGCTGACGACGGCAATCCGCTTCAGACCGGTTTCGACATCACCGCAGCCAGCGAGGTGATGGCGGTGTTGTCGCTGTGCACGTCACTGCGGGATCTCCGTCAACGGATGGGAAGAATCGTCGTCGGCTACAACCGCGGCGGCGAACCGGTGACGGCCGAGATGCTCAAAGTGGCCGGCGCCATGACGGTGATACTCACGGATGCCATCAAGCCGAACCTGATGCAGACGGTAGAGCAGACACCGGTACTCGTCCACGCCGGTCCGTTCGGGAACATCGCCACCGGCAACTCCTCGGTCGTCGCCGACCTGATCGGCATCCATGCTGGCGACTACCTCATCACCGAGGCGGGGTTCGGTGCCGACATCGGCGCGGAAAAGTTCTTCAACATCAAGTGCCGTGCCTCCGGGCTGACGCCGGATGCTGCCGTCATCGTCGCGACTGTGCGTGACCTCAAAACTCACTCGAACAAGTACCGGGTCGTCGCCGGCCGACCGCTGCCACCGGAGATGCTCGCCGAGAATCCCGACGACGTGATCGCCGGGGCGGCGAACCTGCGCCAGCAGATCGCCAACATCCGCCGGCACGGGGTTACGCCGGTCATTGCCGTGAACGCATTTCCCACCGACCATGACAGTGAGCATCGGGCGATCATGGACGTCGCGGCAGAGGAGGGTGTGCGCGTGGCAATCAGCTACCACTTCACCGAAGGCGGCACGGGTGCGGTCGAGCTGGCCGAGGCGGTTGCGGAGGCATGCTCTGAACCGTCGAGCTACCACCGGCTCTATCCCGACGAACTTCCCCTGGTGGACAAGATCGATGTAATCGCGCGCGAGATGTACGGCGCCGACGGCCTGGACGTCTCGCCTCTCGCCGCTCGGCAACTCGACAAGTACCAGCGGGCCGGCTTCGGCAACCTGCCGGTGTGCATCGCCAAGACCCACCTGTCCCTGTCGGCCGACCCCCGCATCAAGGGAGCACCCACCGGGTGGCGACTGCCGGTGCGTGAGGTCCGTGCGTCGATTGGAGCCGGGTTCATCTATCCCATCTGCGGTGACATGCGCACCATGCCCGGTCTCTCATCCGCGCCGGCGGCCGAACGCATCGACATCGACGACAATGGCGAGATCGTCGGGTTGTCCTGAGCGGTGAATCCGGGGCGCGAGGCCGCCTTCGGAGGTCGGGTGGAGGGTACGCAGCAGCGGTGACGAAGAGAGCGTCCACACGACCCGGGGCGAGACAGAGAGCGAATTGTGAACGATGTCTCGAGACATCTACCTCCGACTGCACTCGACCGTGTCCGGTCCTCCGGGAGCGATTTCGGTGGGAAAAAGGGTGGCCTTCGAAGACTCATTCCGTGACGATCGGGCGGTCGAACGCGCGTAGACGACGAATACGCAACTGCGTTACGTTTCTTTCGAATAGGAGTGAGTATGGGCACCCCGTTGAACCAGCAGACATACGTCGGCGACGACGCCGCCGGAGTAGCCAGAGTCCACGATTTCCTCGCGGCGCATGAAGCGGCCGGGCGAGAAGCTCCCACTCCGCAGTACTTTCTGGCCGGAGCCACACCCCGCGATCAAGTTCAGATCCCCGAAGAGATCCACCAGATCCTTCTCCAAGTAATCGAGTCGATGAAGCGCGGACTGCCCGTGAGCATCGCACCCCGGTCAAAGACGTTGACGACCCAGCAGGCCGCTGACCTCCTGGGCATCAGCCGCCCGACTCTCGTCAAGCTCCTGGACGATGGCCGGATTCCGTTCGAACGCGTCGGAACGCATCGTCGAGTACTTCTGGTCGACCTTATGGACTACCGAGAACGCCGGCGCGACGAGCAATACGACGCACTTGAGGAGATGCGCTCGTCGCTGGGTGACGAGACTCCAGTGGATGAAGTGCTTCACCAAGTGCGCGAGACCCGGCGGGCTCGTGCGGCCAAGCGGCGCGAGGAAGCTGGGGCACGGCCAGACCGAGCCGGTGTTCGTCGCCCTCCTCGATAGCTGCGTCCTATGGCCCAGTGCGCTTCGGGGCTTCTTGCTCTCCCTCGCGATAGAGCAGTTGTACCGGCCAGCGTGGAGCGGCGAGATCCTGGCCGAGGTCGAAGACAACGAAGCCGCAAAGCTCACACGCAAGCCTCCCCACCTCGCCCCGGGCGACGCACGGGATCGCGCCGCGCGCCTTGTCTCGGCAATGCGCACCGCATTCCCACGCGGCAGGGTCGAGAAGGAGGACCAGATCGTCCGAGGCGCACGGGATGCGGTGCGGGAGGCCGGGTGGTCCGCGCCCCCGTCTACAGTCGGGCGTCGGCGCTACTCGGCGTCGGGGTGCCCGATCGAGCGAGGCTCGAGGCCAAGCAGCCGCGTGTGCTGCGCGATCTCCGAGAGCGACGCGACCCACACCCCCGGCGTGCCTGCGACCTCGCCCATGAGCTCGCCGAGCTGGCGTGCGCGGCCGGGGCGACCGGAGAGGAACGGATGATTCGTGAGCACCCAGCATCCGCCGACCGCCGCCAGTCCCTCGAACTCGGCCGTCCACAGCTCGCGCGCCTTCGCCGGTGTCTCGATGAGCCCGCTTCCGGTGATGTCCGGCAGGTAGCAGTACTGTTCCCAGTCGTCGAGGGCCCACTGGATGGGGATTTCAACAATGGATTCCGCGGAGCCGGGCGTGATGCTCAGTTCGTACGGAACATCCGCGTCCATGAGGCTCGAGTCGTAGAGGAACCCGCGCTCCGCGAGAAGCGCTGGCGTCTGCCAGGACAGGTCCCACATCGGGGCGCGGTAGCCCTGAGGGCGCACTCCGGCGACGTCCTGCAGCACCTCGAGACCGCGATCCAGGGCCTCGATCTGCTGCTCGACGCTCAACGCAGTCGGCTGCTCGTGCAGGTACCCGTGGTGGGCGACCTCGTGCCCCGCCGCGACAATGTCCCGCACGGTCTGCGGATAGCGGTGGGCAGTGTATCCGGGCACGAAGAATGTCGATCGGATCTGATGGTGGTCGAGCAGATCGAGGATGCGGGGGACGCCGACGAGTGGCCCGTATGCCTGATGGCTCATCACGCTCATCCGTGCCGCGTTCTCCGGAGCGTTCCAGAGCACTGCGGACTCCGCGTCGACGTCGAAGGTGAAGGCGGCCGCGGAGGTGAAACCGGTCGGCCAGTCGATGGCGCTCGCGGCGGTCATCGCGCGGATTGTGCTGCCATGATGCTCACCAGTTCGTAGGCGACGTTCGCGGCGGCGACCGCCGTGATGCCCGCGTGGTCGTAGGCGGGGCTGACCTCTACGATATCGGCGGAGACGATCCTGGTCTCGCGCAGTCCGCGGAGCACCTCGAGCAGCTCGCGGCTGGTCATCCCTCCCGCCTCCGGTGTTCCGGTCGCCGGGGCGAAGCCGGGGTCGAGCACGTCGATGTCGATGGAGACGTAGAGCGGGGCGTCGCCGATCCGGTCGAGGATTCGTTCGAGGATGCCGTCGGTTCCGATCTTGTCGAAGTCGCGGCAGTGCACGATGGTGAAGCCGAGCTTTTCGTCGTCGACGAGGTCTTTTGGGTCGTACAGGGATCCGCGGATGCCGACGTGCGCGGAGCGGTCTTTGCGCAGCAGCCCCTCCTCGGAAGCACGACGAAAGGGGGTGCCGTGCGTGTAGGGCGCGTTGAAGTAGGTGTCCCACGTGTCGAGGTGTGCGTCGAAGTGCACGAGCGCGACGGGACCGTGCTCGGCGTTGACGGCGCGCAGAGCGGGAAGCGCGAGAGTGTGGTCGCCGCCGAGGGTGACGACCGGTCGTCCATTCGTCATCAGTTCGGCGAGTCCCGCCTCGATCTCCCCCAGCGCAACCGGGATGTCGAATGGGTTGCAGGCGATGTCGCCTGCGTCGACTACCTGCGCGATCTCGAAGGGAAGCGTGTCAAGGGCAGGGTTGTACGGGCGAAGGAGCCTCGATGCCTCGCGAATGGCGGAGGGGCCGAACCGGGCACCGGGGCGGAACGTGACTCCGGAGTCGAACGGAACACCGACCACCGCGACATCCCAGTCGGCGACATCCTCACGGCGAGGCAATCGGGCGAACGTGGTCAGCCCGGCGTAGCGGGGCGAGGCCTGCCCGTCGACCTGGCCGACAGGTGCGGCACGCGAGGTGGCGGGTTCTTCGTCGTTCATGAGTTCCTTCGTTTCTGGACGATCATGCGCGCCCGCGGGTCGAGCCGCCGTTGATTTGCAGAACTTGGCCGACCATGGCCGAGATTCGGAAATCGCACAGAAATGCGACGGCGGCGGCGATCTCGTCCGCGCTCCCGAGGCGGCCCAGGGGGATGCTCGTGCTGTACACCGCGTGCATCTGCTCGATCGAGATTCCTTCGGCTCGCGCGTCGACGGCGAGTTGCGGGGTGTCAGTGACTCCCGGGGCGATCGCGTTCACGATAATTTGCTCCGGTGCCAGTTCGCGGCCGAGGGTCTTCACGAGGGAGATGGCCCCGGCCTTTGATGCCGAGTACGCGCTCGCCTCGGGCCATCCGGTCACACCCCATTCGCTCGACACGACCACGATCCGGCCCTCGCCCTTGCTGCGCATCCCGGGCAGGACCGCCTGGATGAGGTGGAGTGTCCCGCCCAGGTTGGTGTCGATGATCTTCCACCAGTCGGCGAGGTCTGCCTCCAGGAACGGGCCCATCGTCATGTAGGCGTGGTTCGCCACGAGGATGTCGACCGCACCCGCCGCGTCAGTGGCTCGGCTCACGACGTCGGCGGTCTGCCCCGGATCGGACACGTCTCCCGGGACCGCAATCCCGCCGATCTCCACCGCGAGCGCGGACAGCGCCTCGGATGGTTCGCGATCGTTCACAGCGACGAAGGCGCCGTCGCCGGCAAGGCGCCGGGCGACGGAGGCACCGATGCCCTGTGCCGCTCCGGAGACGAGCGCGACTTTTCCGGTGAGCGTGGATGTCGCCATCAGATCACGGCTCCCGAGTTCGGATTGAGTGTCTCCCCGACGCAGAAGGAGCCTTCGTCGACGAGGAAGGCGACGCACAGCGCGACTTCCTCTGGGCTCGCGAGCCGCCCGATCGGCAGAGTGCTGAGGTAACCGGAGTCCCGCCACGGGGAGTCCGCGGCGAGCAGCGGTGTGTCTGTCGGGCCGGGGGCGACAGCATTGACCCGCACCCCGTGTGGCGCCATTTCCACGGCGAGGCTGCGCATGAGTCCGAGAAGCGCGCCCTTCGCCGCCGAATAATGCGCGTCGCCCGGTCCCCCGCCCCCGACCGCGAGCTCGCTGCCGATGGCCACGATCGAGCCGCCGCCGCTCGCGAGCATCTGTGGCAGCACCGACCTCGAGAGGTGGAGGAACCCGCCGAGGTGCACCGCGAGCATCCGCCGCCACTGGGCGCCCGTGATGTCGGCGACGGGGGCCATCTCGTAGTAGCCGGCGGCGGACACCGCGGCAGACACCACTCCAAGCTCGGTTTCCACCGAGCGGATAGCGGCCCCGACCCGCTCGGGGTCGGCCATGTCCACCTCGATCGACAGCGAGCAGGCGGGCGACGGATGCAGGTCGAGGCCGGCCACAATCCAACCGCGCAGCATGAGCTCGGCGGAAACCGCCGCGCCGATGCCGCTGCCGGAGCCCGTCACCACCGCGACCCGAGTGAGATCAGTCATCGGCGCTGCGTCTCTGGCACCGGCGGCTCATCGTGCATCCGGTAGTCCACCCCGACGACGTTCGGGATGGCGTGCCGCACCGACCAGTACACGGCGACACCGACGATTCCGATCACGGCGGTGCCGATGATGATCGACCAATCGAGGTAGACCTGCTCGTACACGGCGCGCGGCCAGGCGATGTTGATGAGCTGCAGCGTTGCCCAGATCAGTGCCACGACCGCGACGGGTGCCGTGGCTCGACCGAGACTGAACACGCCGGGCTTCCACTTTCCTCGGGCCAGCACGACTACGAAGCCGAGGAGCGGGAACAGGAATGACAGGTAGAAACCCCCGGCCGTGAAGTTGACCATGAGGGTGTAGATATCGGTTGCGACGTTGCTCAGGAGGAACAGCACCGTTCCAATGACCGTCGTGACGATCAGTGCCCCGACGGGCTGACGCTGCTTCCGGCTCAGCCTCGCGAGCACTGTCGCGGCCGGCAGTGCCCCGTCGCGGGCTGCAGCCCAGATGAGTCGGGATGCGGACGTCTGCAGCGCGAGGAAGCTCGCGAGAAAGCCAATCACGAAGAGGATCTCCAGGGGCACGGCGATTCCCGCGCCGAGTTGAGTGGTCAATGTCTCGTACACCGGGTCGCCCACCTCCCCGCTCCGGACCGCGTCGAGGTCGGGAATGGCGAGGATGATCGAGAGGCTGGTGAACATCACGATGACCGCGATGAATGAGATCGAGAACAGGATCGCCTTCGGAAGGTTCGTGCGCGGCTCCTTGACCTCCTCCGCGATCGATCCGGCGCTCTCGAAGCCGACGAAGGAGAACCCGATAAAGGCGAGCGCAACGAGGAATGGGCCGCTGATGGCGAGGTAGTCGACCTCGCCTCCGGCACCTGCTCCCCCGTCGAAGAGAACGCTGAAGTCGTTGACGCGGTGGAAGATGATCAGCCACAAACCGAGGCCGACGGAGCCGATGACCTCGGCGACGATGCTCGCGATCATGAAGACCTTCAGCACGGTCTGACCGGCAAGGTTGACCGCGGTTCCGAGCAACAGGACGACGAAGGCGATCCAGGCGCGGTCGGTGCCGGACGGGCTCTCGATCCCCGCGATATTCGCAATGAATCCGGCAGCGCCGAGCGCCACGGTTGCCATGGCGATGACGAGGGTCCAGATATAGGCCCAGCCTGCGAACCAGCCGAAGGCGCGCCCGAACAATCGTGAGGACCACTGGTAGATCGATCCCTCGATTGGCCAGCGTGACACGAGCATGGCGAACACCAGTGCCACGAGCAGCTGGCCGGCGAAGACGATCAGGAATCCCCACCAGAATGACGGGCCAGCGGTTGTCAGCGCGAGTCCGAAGATTCCGTAGAGGGCGACGATCGGGGAGATGAACGCGAACGCGAACGCGAATGAGGAGACGAACTTGAAGTCGCGCCTGAGCACGTGTCCTTCTTCGGCGATCGGCTGGTCAGCGACACGGCTCACGGGGGCCTCCTTTGGCTAGGGCTCATTATTCGCTCGCACATGGGATGCCGCAGCTGCCGTCGGCGCTTATTGGAGAAAGATCCCGCAGCCGGATCGCTGTTTGTAGTAACCTACAACGAAAAATGGTGGTCGCGTGTAGAGGCTTGTCGTGAATGCGCAACGAAGGTGGGGTACTCCATTGTGAATCCGTCAATCCCGGGACTTCCGCTCGGCCTGCTGGCCGCTGTGCCGACCCTCGGCATGCGCATCATTGTCGGCGGGTCCGGCGACCTCGATCGATCGGTCTCCTGGGCACACTCGACGGAAATGGTCGATCCACGGCCGCACCTCAGGGGCGACGAGCTCGTCTGCACGGTTGGCGCCAATCTCGTCGACTCACAGAGCTGCGCGCGATTCGTCGAGGCCGTGCGCGCATCCGGATCGGCGGGAATCTGCCTCGGGCTCGGTGAGGTGCACACCCAGGCACCCCCCGCACTCGTCCGCGCGTGCAAGCGGATGTCTGTCGCTCTCTTCGAAATGTCCCACGGGGTGCCGTTCCTCGCGCTGAACGATGTACTCGTCGATGCGCGGTTGCGCGCGCAGACCAGCCACAGCATTCGCGACGGTGCTGTCATGACGCGCCTGCTCGAGAGCCTTCGCGCGGGCGACTCGATCCGGGGGATGCTCGACGCCACCGCGGAGATGCTGGGTGGATCCCTGATCTATCAAGCGCCGGGAGAGTCGGTCGACACGAGCGGATCGCATGGTGCCGCTGAGTCGTCGGGCGAGGCGATCGAAGTGCGCCTGAGCGACGACGAATGGCTGCGCTGGCACCACCCTGACCCGGCGCCTGACCCGGAAATACTCGCTCAGGTAGGGCGGGTCATGCAGATAGCCCGACGCGAGCGCGAGGGCCGCGAGGGCGAGCGGCGTCAACGCGTCGGCCAGCTTGTCAGCCTGATCGTCGACGGCCTCGCGCATCACGCGGCACTGGTTCCGGAGATTGAACGGGCCGGTCTCGCCGGATCGCGGCTGACCGTGTCCGCGTGGCCGGCATCGACCGCCCGACTCGTTGCCGCGCACCTTCCCGAGGCGCTCGTGGCCGACACCGCCGAGGTGGTCTTCGTCCTCACCTCTGGCGCGAGCATCGTGCACAGCACCGCTCGAGATCTCAGCCTTGTGTGCGGGTACAGCAGCCCGGTCGCAGTTTCGGAGATCGCGCGGGGCATCGCCGAAGCGCGTGCGACGCTCCTGCTCGCGCGAAAAAGGGGATCGGTCGCCGGTCCCGACAGCCTCACGAGCCTGAGCGCTCTACTCGAACAGCAGCCCCGCGCGCGCTTGCTCCCGTTCGTGGACCAGCTGATTCGGCCATTGGCAAGCCCGGAACTTCGCGGCGGATCGGACCTCCTCGCGACCCTGCGATCATTTCTGAATCACGGCGGCTCCCTGCAGGCAACAGCCGACGCCGAGTTCCTGCACGTGAATACGGTGCGCCACCGCCTCGGCAGGGTTTCCCAGGTGATCGGGCGGAACCCGCTTGATCCGTCGGATCGAGTGGACTTCGGAATCGCGATCTGGGCCCACGACAAATCGCTGGGTCGCTGACGGACATCCTCCGCGATGATGAGCGGCAGGGCGAGGTGCACCCGGTCGACGTGCACGAACGGCCAAAGCGCGTGCGCCCCGCGTCGCCATAGCCGCAGCATCCGTTCGCTTGTCCTGAACGGCACCACAGGTCCCCGAGTTCATCGGATGCCTTTCGCTGCGACAATTTGCGAAAAACGTCGGCCTTGTGCACGGCTTCAGCGCCGGTCTTCTCGCACTTCACGATAAATGCCGCCTCATCCGTCGAAGCATGGAAGGTCTTGCCCGCGAACTCAAATTCGGTCGTCTTATTCCCGATTACGCCCCCCTGAGACCTCCCCTGGGACGTCGCCGAACTCACCCGGTCGCCTGCGCTGAAGCCTGGCATCCTCGAAGCATACGGACGGAGCCGATGTGGGCCAGAGGGGTGGGCTGCGCTGGCGACGACTCATGGAGGCACGCAAGTCGGCTCTCGATGCGAACAAACGCCTCCAACGCCGACGTCACTACTCTCAAAGGTGCCAGCTACCGACTCCGCAACCGCGGCATCGATAGTCTCCCCAGCATCAGAACCCAAGAACCGGCAAACTAGAACCACAACCGGTGGCCTTGAATTCCCCCGTCACATTGGCCTCAGATTCGAACGTCGTCGACACCCCCCAGCGCGGCCGAGGCGGCTAGTGTCATGGCAGAAAGGTAGCCGACCATAGGTAAGGGATCGTCCACTTGTGGAGGCTTTCGCCGTGCGACGCAGCTTCAGCACATGCGGTTGCCCTGAGTGATGGCTATCGACGCCGGCACCGCTTGTAACTGTTTCTCGTGGCACTCTCCCGTGAGACACGCCAGCTTACGGAAGATGCCGACGACGTCTCGAGCACCGGATATTTGAGGGATCGACTGACGTATCCGCGACATCAGATTCGCCGGCGGATTGCGAATCAAGCAATACCACCGCTTGGCCGCCGCCGTCCGACGGTGCCGGTCCTCGGCGGGCACAAAAACACATCCGCCCTCCCGAAGGAGGGCAGATGTGTAGGCGACGGTTTCTCTCAGGCTCGAAGCGGCACCCACATAAGTGAAGCCAGCTGACTCGCAGCTGGGCGCGCGTTCCTCACGGGACAGTTCGCGCAATTTGCGTGGACTGCCCGATCAGTGGCTTTGCGTCGTCAGCTGACTGGTGGCCAGCGAGACTCCGGCCTCCGCTGCGATCGCTTTGATCAGGGCCGACGCGTTCTCCTCTGACCACCCGGCATCGACTGCAGCATCGACATACTTGCCTGCGGCGGTGACTCCGGGCACAGCGACACCGAGCCCGGATGCAAAGTCCTGGATGAGACGGCTGTCCTTCTGCATCAGCTTGAGTGCGAACGAGGGCGAGTAGTCGTCGGCGAGGACCGAGGGCCCGACGCCGTCGAAGATGGGCGAACGGAAGTCTGTGACCTTGAGTACGCCGAGCACCTTGTGGAGGTCGAGACCGGCGCGGGCAGCCAGCGTGAGCGACTCGCCGAGGGCGAGGAGCTGCGATGCGACAACCAGGTTGCCCACGAGCTTCATCCGGACGCCCGATCCGCCGGGGCCCATCAGGTGAACGGTCTCGCTGATCGGCTCCAGCACGCTCAAAGCCTCGTTGTATGTATCCTCGTCTCCCCCGACGACGATCCACAGGCCGCCGTTATCGGCCTCGCCGCGCGAGCCGAAGACGGGAGCATCGAGGAAGCGAACGCCTTTCGACTCGAGCGCTTCGCGCTCGACCGCGCTCGCCTCGGGGCTGATAGTCGAGAGGTCGATCACGATGGGGCTGCCGTCGATGACGGCGGCAAGGCCTTCCTCGCCGAGGGCGACGGACTGCACTGCCGCGTCGTCGCTGAGGCAGTACATCACGACGGCTGCGCCCGTCACCGCACCGGCGATGGTCGGCGCCGACGTTGCCCCCGCAGCGACGGCTGCTTCGACGGGTGCCTCTGAGCGGTTCCAGACGGTGACGTCGTGGCCTGCCGCGATCAGGTTCTTCACCATGCCGAGACCCATGGTCCCGAGTCCAAGGAATGCGATTTGCGTCATTCTGTGTGCCCTCCTGTTTGAGACGAGGCCAGCGGCGCATTCGCCGAGGCCCACGACTGCAGGAACCTCAGGAACGCAGTTGCGCCGGGGTCCTGCAGGCCGATGCTGCGTTCCTGCAGCCACGACGCCCGGCCGCGGCGGGACTGCAGTTCCTTGGAGGCGATGACGCCGCTCTCGGCGGCGCTGATGGCGGAGTCGAGCGCGTTTGCGCCGGGCCCCGCTTCGAGCAGTGCCTCGGCGGCGGGGAACATCGCGTCAAGGATCGTCTTGTCACCGACCTGGGATTTGCCTCGCTGGCTGATTGACTCGGCTGCTGCGAGCGCGAACCGTCCGACCTGATCGCCCGTTATGGATGCCGTGTCACCCCACACCCGCGAACCCGCGAGAAGTGCGCCGGCCACCAAAGCAGCCATGGTCGATGGGTTCGCGTTCGCGAACGCCTTGGCACAGGCCAGCACGACCTGGGTCGGTGTGGCGTCCTCCGGCAGGGCTTCCAGCGCCTCGACGGCTGCGGCTGCTCCCAGCGAGACAGTGATTCCCAAGTCCCCGTCGCCAAGGGCTTGGTCAAGATCGCCAAGTTCTTCCGAGTAGGTGGTGAATTCGCCGAGGCAATTGCGAATCGCGATGCTGAGTTCGTTTCCATTCATGACTTGCTCACGCTTCCTTGAAGAACGGCGATTCGGCCGGCGCGTTGAGCAGGGCAAGCCGCTCGTCGTTCAGCGCCAGCAGAGAGATGGATGCTCCGGCCATTTCCAGACTCGTCGCGTATTCCCCGACATAGATCTTGTCGATTGTGATTTTCTGTTCGGTGAGCAGCTGGTGCACACGCCGGAACAGGAGGTAGAGCTCTTCGAGCGGCGTCGCGCCCATACCGTTCACGAGCACGGCAACGCGATCCCCCGCGCCGACACCGAGGTCGGCCAGAAGGCGTTCGGTGATGCGTTCCGCGATCCGGTCCGCCGTCTCCAAGGCGCCGCGATGGAACCCGGGTTCACCGTGGATGCCGATCCCCACCTCCATCTCGCCGTCGTCGAGTTCGAAGCTCGGCTTGCCGGTTGTGGGCAGGATCGTCGGGGAAAGACCGATTCCCATCGTGGCGGTGTTGTCGATGATGTCTTCGGCCACGGCAGCCACCTGCTCGAGCGAGTCGCCGCGCTCTGCGGCGGCGCCGGCTGCCTTGAAGGCGAACATGATTCCGGCGACACCACGGCGGTCCGCGGAACGTTCCTTGGGCTGGCTTGCCACATCGTCTCGGCCGACGGCGGTCATCGTGGCGATGCCTTCAAGCTCAGCCAGGTCGGCTGCGAGATCGAAGTTGAACACGTCGCCGCCGTAGTTGCCGTACAGGTAGAGGACGCCCGCGCCTCCGCTGACCGCTTTGGTCGCTTCCAGAACCTGAGCCGACGATGGGGAGGAGAAGACGTTCCCAATGGCCACACCGTCGCACAGGCCCCGTCCGACGTAGCCCTTGAACAGCGGAAGGTGTCCGGACCCGCCGCCCGTGATGATCCCGACTTTGCCCGTCACCGGAGCGTCGGCACGCACCAGCACACGCCGATCATCCGCTGGGGTCTTCAGGAGGTCGGGATGGGCCAGCAGAATGCCTTCGACGAACTCGTCAACGAAAGCGTTTGGCTCGTTAATGATCTTCTTCATAGTTCTTGGTCCTTTATTCAGATCAGGTTCAGTGGATAGCGGGCTCGGTAGATGGGGCCTCGGAGGCCGGTTGTGATTCGACCTTCTTCGGCCGTGTGGTGCGCGTGGACGAAACCGAATCGAGAATCATCACTGCGATCAGGATCACGCCCTGGGCGATCGCGTACTCGTAGGACGAGAGTCGGATGGCGGTGAACCCGCTGGAGACGACCTGCAGGGTGAGGGTCGCGAGGACGACGCCGGCGACCGACGCGAACCCGCCGGCGGGTTTCGTGCCTCCGAGGACGGCGATGACAATCACCAGGAGGACATAGGAGGATCCGTAGTCAGCCGACGCCGTGGGGTTTCGGGCGAGAAAGAGCACGCCGGCGAGACCGGCGAGCATCCCACCCACGATGTAGGTCTTCATGAGTACCGCGCGGCGCGGAATAGCCGAGTATTGCGCCGCCACGGGATTGGCCCCCTCGAGTTGGATCATCCGACCGAGGGCCGTGCGATTGATGAGCATGGCGACGAGGGCAGCAACGGCCAAGAAGATGATGAAGAGCAGAGGGACATTTGCTGCGGCCGCTTGGCCGATCGCGCCAAGCATCGCCGGTGCGCCGTAAAGCGTCGTGCCGCCCGTCCATACGATGGCGATCCCGTTGTAGATCTGCATGGTGGCGAGGGTCGCGAGGATCGGTGTGATTCCCACCACGCTCACCAGGAACCCGTTGATCGCGCCGCCGATCATTCCGACCGCGATCCCGACCAGAATGATCACGATTGCGAGGTTGTTTGCCAGGTCCGGATCGTTCGTGGCTATCGCCGTGTGGAGGGTCGAGATGGTGATGGCGGAGAAGTTCGCGATCGCCACCAGCGACAGGTCGATTCCGCCGGTGAGCATGACGACCATCATCCCGATAGCGATGATGCCGATTTCCGGCGCAGCGACCGCGATGTTCTG
Source organism: Marisediminicola sp. UYEF4 (assembly GCF_040546025.1). Lineage (NCBI taxonomy): Bacteria > Bacillati > Actinomycetota > Actinomycetes > Micrococcales > Microbacteriaceae > Marisediminicola > Marisediminicola sp. UYEF4. The sequence continues at coordinate 15,421 of NZ_JBEPNA010000026.1, forward strand.
GAGGTTAATCGGGCTGAGAAAGACTCTGGGGTTGAGGATGGAGAACAGCGAAATCGCCAGAAGTAGCGCAACCACCATCCGACCTGAACCACGGTTGGTGCCGGAACGTCGCACGAACCGGTCGGTCCAGCTCCCGAGCTGGTCGTTGAATTGGCGCAGCGAATTCGTGTTCGTGCGGGGCGCCTCGTTGCGCGCCTGTGAGTCGGGGCTCATAGTCCCACCTTCTGTTCGTCTTTGTGCGCCGTGTCGAGGTCGTCGATCACACGCATCCGCCGGGAGTCTCTCCGTGCCGCAATCGCCTGAATACCGACGCCGACGACGAGCAGCACGCCGACCGCGGTGCGCAGCCAGGCGCTGGGGACACCCACCAGCAAGAGGCTGTTCTTGATTACCTGCACGAGAAGCACGCCAAGCACGGTGCCGATTACGGAACCGCGCCCGCCGAAGATCGATGCGCCTCCCAGCACTACTGCCGCGATGATGTCGAGTTCGGTGCCGACCAGGTCGCGAGGGTTCGCACTTCGACTGAGCACGATGTGGATGACGCCAGCGATCGAAGCGAGTGCTCCCACCAGCACGTAGACCGACACCTGATTGCGCTTCACCTGGAACCCGGCACGCCGCGCCGCCTCCAGGTCGCCGCCCATGGCGTAGAGGGACCGTCCGAACATAGTGCGCTTCAGCACCCAGGCGACGAGCACGCACAGAATCAGTACCGGCACCACCAACACGTGCAGGTAGGCGCGCCCCGCAGTTGTCGTGACGTCGAGCAGGTTGGTGGTGGCCAGGGCAGCCATCGACCCTGGGAGCTCTGCGTAGTAGCTGGCCCCGACGTAGGTGTACATCGCGCCGAAAAAGATGCCCTGCGTGCCGAGCGTCACGATGAGCGTGGGCAGGTTGAATCGGGCGATGACTATGCCGTTGATCAGCCCGAGGGCGGCGCCCACGCCGATCGCGATCGCGAAGATCCCGATCAGTCCGGGGTCATAGCCGGAAGTCAGGCAGAAGGAGACTGTGGCGTATCCGGCGAAGATTGCAATGGCCGCAAAGGAAACGTCGATCCCGCCCGTGATTACCACGATCAGAACGCCGAGGGCGAAGATCACGGGAACGATCGCGCTTCGCAGAATAGAGAACCCAGTGTTGAGGGAGAAGAAGGTCGGATTGGCGATGGACATCCCTACGATCAGCGCGAGCAGCACAAGGGCGAGGACGCCCTCGTTGTTCGAGCCTCGCAGCTTGCGCAGAGCCGCCATCACGCCGACATCCGCTCTTGAATCGTGTCCACTGTGATCTGATCTCCCTCGAGGGTGTGGGTTAGGCGTCCCTGTCTAATGACAAGCACACGGTGGCACGAGGCAACGAGTTCGGGTGCGTCGTCCGAGATGACGATCACGGACATGCCCTTGGCAGCCTCCACGCGGAGCAGTTCGAGGATCTCTTCCTTCGAGCCGATGTCGACGCCCACGGTTGGGCCGTTGAGCATGAGCACGGTCGGTGTGGTGGCCAGCCACTTCGCAAGAACCACGCGCTGCGCGTTTCCACCCGAGAGCGTGCGAACTGGTGCTTGCGCGTTGGGGGCGTTGATCTTGAGGCCCTCGAAGTACTGCTTGATTGTGGCGGCGATGCCGGCACGGCTCAAGGTGCCCCACCTACTGCGGTGCGAATCGAGTGAGGAGGCAACGATGTTGTCTGCGATCGATTTGTCCAGGAACAGCCCTTGGGACAGGCGGTCCTCAGGAACATATCCGATGCCCGCGGAGACGGCGTCCTGAATGGTGCGGATCTTCACCATGTCGCCTGCGACGCGGATCTCGCCTTCGTCGGCTGGGGTGACGCCGAACAGCGACTCCGCGATCTCGGTGCGGCCCGATCCTAGAAGACCGGTCACACCGAGAATCTCACCGCGGCGCAGGCCGAAGGAGATGTCCCGATAGGCGCCGGCGAGTGAGAGGTTCTTGACCTCGAGAGCCAGCGGCGCGGACAGGTCGAGGTCGCTCACCGTTCGTGACTCGTTGACCTCGCGACCTGTCATATGACGGGAGATCGATCGTGGATCGAAATCGGACGTCGGCCCGCTCACAACCTGCCGACCGGATCGCATGATGGTGAGTCGCTGGGAGATTGCCAGCACCTCTTCGAGCTTGTGGGAGACAAACATCAGTGCGACTCCGCGAGCACGAAGGCGCTCGACGAGGGCGAACAGCCGGCTGACTTCGGAATGGGTGAGGGCTGTTGTTGGTTCGTCCATGATAATGGCGCGCGCATCGTTGACCAGCGCGCGGCAAATCGCGGTGAGCTGCTTGTCGGCAACCGAGATGTCGCCGACCTCGCGATCGAGATCGAGATCGAGATCGAGTTCCTTGAGGATCGCCTCGGCCTTGGGCCGAATGGAGGCGGGGGAATAGAGCCGCCGTCCGGTCGCCACCTCCGCCGTCAGCACGATATTCTCGGCAACCGTGAGGTTGGGAAAGAGCGAGAAGTCCTGGTAGATGACCTGAATTCCACTCTGGATGGCTGCGTGGGCGTTCATGTGGGTGTGCGAGACGCCGTCGATGACAATCTCTCCCGAGTCGGGCCGCTCTGCACCGGAGATAATCTTGATGAGAGTCGATTTGCCGCATCCGTTTTCACCCGCGAGACAGTGCACTTCGCCCGGGATCAGCTCGATGGACACGTCACTGAGAGCGGGTACGCCCCCGAAGCTCTTGGAGATTCCGTGTGCCGAAACGAATGCTACTGGCTGCTGGGAATTGATCGTGGAAGTAATTGGATTGCCTTTCCAACTTGGGCATTGGGGCGCGCACCCATCGGATGCGCGCCCCAACCCAGTCTTGATTGACTAGAAGTCGTACTCGGCGGCCGCCTCGGCGTCGGCAGCTACCGAAGCTTCTCCGACGAAGACGTTGTCGTAACCCTCAAGCTTCTTGAGCGAGTTGTACCCCTCGACACCGAGGTCAGTGCCTTCCTCGATGGTGCCGCCGTCCGCCAGAATCTGCGCGATGGCGAGCATTGCCTCACCGGCCATGGCCGGGTCCCAAAAGAAAATCTTGTCAATGGATCCGTCTGCAAGGTACTGATTTGCGACCGAGGGGATGGAGGTGCCCATCACACAGACCTGATCTTCAAGGCCGGCTTCCTGCACCGCACGCGCGATACCAGGGACGTCGTTGCCTGCAGAACCCTGGAATCCGGCGATGTTCGGGTACTTGGCCAGTACCTCTTTCGCGCGCTCGTAAGCGGTCCCCTGGTCGTCAGTGCTCTCGATCGGAGTCTCGACGCGCGTCATGTCCGGGAAGTTCTCGGTCTGGTTCTCGAACGCCGCTCCGACCCACTCCATGTGCGTCTTCGCGGTCAACCCGCCAACGAACTGGACGTATTCACCCTTTCCGCCCATGCAATCCGCGAGGTTGTCCATGATCTCGGAACCGTAGGACGGGTTGTCGAATGCCTCAATGTCGATGTCCACGTTCTCGATGCCGGTTGCCTCGTGGGACACAACGATGATTCCCTGGTCCCGCGCCTGCTTGAGCACTGAGGTGAGCGCCTCCGGCGAGTTGGGCACGACGGTGATCGCCGTCGGCTTCTGGGCGATGAGGTCCTGAACGATCTGCACCTGCTTCTCGGGGCTGACGTCGTCTGCGCCCTCCTGGCGGGCATCGATACCAGTTCGTTCCGCGAACGCCTGAACACCGACCTCCATCCGCTGGAACCACGGAATGGTCTGCGCCTTGACGACCGTCACCATCACCTTCTCCTCGGACGACGTCTCGCCGCCGCTGGGCTCGCTTCCGACCGAGCCAACTGACGTGCAGCCGACGAGGGCGAGAGACGCCCCGACGAGAAGCGCGGTGCCCCGGAGGGTTTGCTTACGATTCATTCCGTTTACTCCTTTGTGAACGATTCATTGCTGGTAGGAACTCTTGATGCAGCACGCGTGCAGTTGCGCGCTCTGGGTTGAAAATATCTTCGAACCGCACAACTTGTCAAGCGAAAGCGCGCAGATATCTGCGCATTAGTGCGCAACCGTGTCAGGAGCGATCATCGAGTAATCCCCACCGACCCGGTTCCATGACCAAAGGTCGACACTCCACCTTGCAAGACCGGTCAACTGAGTCCGCCAAGGTCCACGCATCCGCAAACACGCACAGGCATGCCGTGCGCACTTTCGCGCAGACGCACTACAATCGGTTCAGCGACGAGGCTAGCCTCCACAGGCAGCAGTTCAGACAAGGCAAAGGAGCTGGCCAGGTGTCACGACAGGCGGAGATCGTCGAGGTACTCAAGGACGATGGCTTCCGGTCAGTCAACGATCTCGCCGCGCGATTCGCCGTGACCACATCGACGATCCGGCGTGATCTTGAGCGTCTCGAGGCGATGGATCTGGTCCAGCGAACTCACGGCGGCGCGATCCCGATTCGGCAATCTGATACTCCTCACCAGTTCAAGGAAGAGCTGCATCTCGCCGAGAAGTCCGCAATCGGCAAAGCAATGGCGGAGCGCATTCTTGACGGCCAAACGGTGCTGCTCGACGGAGGCACCACGACCCTCGAGGTGGCGCGTCACCTGACTCGGCGCCGTCTCACTGTGGTGACCAACGATCTGCGCGTTGCCATGGAGATTGCCCAGCGGCGTTCCGCGCACCTCGTGTTTATCGGCGGTGAGCTGCTCCCCGACATTTACACGACGTGGGGGCCGGCGTCAGTGCTTCAACTGGAGAATCTGCGAGTTGACGTTGCAGTTTTCGGGGCGGATACCGTCTGCGACGACGGCCTCTATCACACGAGCAGCTACGAGGTTGAGCTCAAAAGGCTGATGCGTTCCATCGCGAAGGAGGCTTTCTTCGTAGCGGACAGTTCAAAGTTCGGCCGAGAGGCGCTTTTCAAGGTCCTCGAGGTCGATGATTTCACCGCCGGGATCACTGACGATCTTCTGGACCCGATTCGCGCGTCGCAATTTCCCATTCCGATTATTCAGGTGGGCGCGGAGCGATAATCGCACTGCCTGGGCCACCAAGGTGCTCAGACGCTGCCATCGGCGTGCGCCTTCGGTTGTAAGGGAAAACGAGGCGGTTCGAAAGCGCGGCTCCGCTTCGAGTCCGCGAATTCTTGAAAGCCCGGGACGTGCGTTGCCCGAAAGCCCGAAGTGGGCGCCAAGGCACTTAGGGCCAACGTCGCCGGAAATCGGACTGACCGCTGCCTTCGGGCGGCGAGCTGACGCCGAAAACACGAAACGCTCCTGAGTTGCCTCAGGAGCGTTTCGTTTTGTGGCTGTCCTCTCAGTAACTTAGAACAGCCCTCGCCCAACTCGCCCTGGTCTATCCCGAGCGAATCAACCACCACCTATAAGAAAACCCGGACGCTTACACAAAAAACTTGACAGGCCCAAACGAACCTCGAGCGCTTCTACCGAAAGGCGATCCGCTTTCTCGACGAAGTGCAGCATATCCGCGTCATTCGGAGAAAGGCTCGCCTCGACTCTGGCCTCCCAGTGAGGTTCATTTGCGTCTACGCTTCAGCGCTTACCTGCCCAGGCGACCCAATCGCGAAACGACTCCCGCACCACGAGCATGTCGCCAGAGAGCTGCTGGGCGTCAAGCGCATCCACCATCCTTTGGGCGGAGAACGAATCCCCGAATAGGGGCATGTAGTCCTCATAGCGTCCCACGAGGGGGTCGGAAAGCTCCGGATCTCGTCGGATTTCCTCCACCACACCCGCGACCTGATCGTCTGGAAGGCGCACGAACTCCCAGATGGACGAGTCGCCAAGGCACCACGGATGCACCCCCACCGGGAACTTCTCACCGGTGGGGCTGGCCTCCATGATTGATATATCCTCCGCCAGCTCGCGGCCGAGACTCCGGAAGGTTGCTGCCCTTTCATCTGCTGAATTGGCGAACGCCGATAGTGCTCCACTCAGCTCTAGCAACACCCCCTTCGACATCAGAATGAGAAAATCGGAGGACGGAGTGAGCCCTATCGCTATCCCTCCCGGCGCCACGCAGGCCAACCACTCATCCACGGTGTCATCGTCCCATCGTGATCGCCCCGGGACCGCGTCCCTGACCACGACGTACCAAAGCCCCGCAAATTCGTTCGATTCAATCTCCAAGTCTCCTCAACCCCCTGGTATACGTCCCTAGGCGCGTTTCCTTGCGATTCAAGCCAGCTTGTTTCGCCCGCAGAACGTCGGCAATCTCTTCTTCCGGACGCGGCGCAATGGTCTGGTCGACCTCGAGCTCTGGGAGGGACAGCTCATCCGGTCCAGGAATGCGCTCCTGCGGGGAGTGCCCGTTAAGGAGAGACACAGCGAAATCCTTCGGTCGACAACACCCACAGCGTAGAGGATTCTGTCGCTGCCCAGCGAAGAATCGCCATCGAAAACAGGGGCATGAAGCACATCCCGGTCAGGCCATACCCAAGGCTATGTTCTTAGAGTTGGGTATGGCCGTTCCCTGGAGCGCGGCCCAAGGAGGCGGCTGGGATTCGGTGCCGAGGTTGATACCCATGGCTAAAACCCTCGGATGCCACCTGTTGCCTCATGTCAATACCTCCGCGAAGTTTGATTCATTGCCTCGGATGAAAACCTCCGCGGAGCTCACCGGGTGTGGGCCTGGTTCACGAC
>NZ_JBEPNA010000027.1:0-21441 GCF_040546025.1 Marisediminicola sp. UYEF4
AATGGACCTCACCCACCGGGCGGAAGTACATCACCGAACCCGCCACGATCATCCAGGCCGGAGTCAACGACAACCTCACACGCGCCCTCAACACGACAGCACGCGACGAAGACCGAGAGAACGAGAAGGACGACGACGAACCGCCACCATTCTGAGAACCAAGGCAGCCCGGGGCTGCCCGGGGCTGCCCGAGGCAGCCCGAGGAGGCGTCTCGAGCTGCTTGATGGTGCAGGAGCGTGCCTCCCGGCCCCGGCCCTGACGCCAACGGAACAACTGGCCAGCACAGGGGAACGCGCGAGCGGCGTGGCGATGACCTTCCGATGACCAGGCTCGACCTCGCCGGGCTTCGCGCCGGCTACGAGGGGTAGCAGCTCGATTCACCCGCGCACGCGAGGCTGCATCGTCTCCAGTTCGGGGTCGAGACCGATGTCGACGAGTTTCAGCAGCCCGGTGAATCTCCGGGCCCGGCCCATCAAAAGCCCTGCTTTGTAGCCGCCGAAGGTCACCGTGACGTCGGCCGGCAGCACGGTCGGATCCGGCACCGAGCCATCGTCGGCCCCGATCCCGCTCGGAATGTCCACGGCGACGATGAGCGGTCGGGCCGTCGAGCCGACGTCCAGTCGCCTGACCGCCGCAAGGATCGCCGCGACAATCTCGCGCGCCCGGCCCCGCAGGGCGGGATCGGCCGCGGATCCGGTGCCGAGGATGCCGTCCACGACGACGTCTGCACCGGCCACGAGGGAGGCGTTGCCGCCGGCATCCGCGGAATCGTGCAGCCGGGCGCCCGCGGCGGTCGCAGCTGCGAGGCCGCCTTCGTGCATCCGGCCGCCCACCGGCACGATCACGACCCGCACGCCCTCGGAGGCGAGCAACGCGCCGGCGAACAGCGCGTCGCCACCGTTGTTGCCGGTGCCGACGAGCAGCACGACGACACGTGCAGAGGTGCCTTCCGGTGCGGAGGGACCCTGACCAGCTGTCACGGACGGTCGAGCCTCCAGCAGCGCACGGATCTCATCGGCAAGGCCCGCGGCAGCGCGCTGCATGAGCGTCTCGCCGGCGGCGAGATGAGGCTCTTCCGCGGCGCGGATCTGGGCCGCCGAGTATCCATCGCGCATGAGATCCACTATTCCACCGTAGTAATTCGATTCGAAATGCGAATCGGAGGGGCGGCATGGCGCGAATGGTCAGGTGTGTGGGGGCAGACTAATAAACTAGGCGTTTGATCGCGTCCGCCTGCAAGGCGATAGGGAGACCCGTTGGACGGAAACGCAACAACGACGCATCGGAACGTGGCGCTGCTGTCGGTGGCAAGCAGGATCGCCCCGCGCGTCACGACGTCCGAGGACATCGACGCCCGTCTCGCGCCAGCGCTCAAGCGACTGCGCCTTCCTCGGGGACTGCTGCAGCGAGTCGCCGGCGTCCACGAACGCCGCAACTGGAACGAAGGCCAACGGTTCGACGACGAGGCGATCGCGGCGGGAAAGCGAGCGCTCAGCGAGGCGGGAATCGATCCGAGCCAGGTGGGCCTGCTCATCAACACCTCGGTGACCCGCAAGCACCTTGAGCCCTCCGTCGCCGTGCGCATCCACCACGGCCTCGGGCTGCCGTCCTCGGCGATCAACTTCGACATCGCCAACGCCTGTCTCGGCTTCGTGAACGGAATGAGCCTCGCCGCCGGACTCATCGACTCCGGCCAGATCAAGTACGCGATCGTCATCGATGGTGAGGATGCCGACGAGATTCAGCACAACACCATCGAACGCCTCATCAACTCCGACCTCGCCCGCAGCGACTTCATGAGCGAATTCGCGAGTCTCACCCTCGGCTCCGGTGCCGCCGCGGCCGTCCTCGGCCCGGCCGACGCGCATCCGGAGGGCCACCGACTGCTCGGCGGCGTCACGAGGGCCGCGACCCAGTTCAACGACCTCTGCGTCGGCAGCGTCGACGGCATGTTCACGAACGCCAAGGCGCTGCTCAAGGGCGGCCTCGACCTGGTCTTCTCGGCCTGGAAGGAGGCCCAGCGTGACTGGAACTGGACGAGCATGGACCGCTACATCATCCACCAGGTCTCCGACGTGCACACCGACTCGATCATCAAGGCGACCGGCATGGACCGCTCGCGCGTGCCACTGACCTACCCGAGGTTCGGCAACGTCGGCCCCGCGTCGATCCCGATCACGCTCGCTGAGGAGTCCTCGAAGCTTGATCGTGGCGACAGGGTGCTCCTCATGGGCGTCGGCTCGGGGCTCAACACCGCGATGATGGAACTCGCCTGGTGAGGTTCCGGATGCCCCGGGCCGCCACGGTCGCGGCCGCGGCGTCCCTGCCGCCGGCCGGACTCGACGGACTCCGCCCGAGCTTCTCCCGACTCGTCGAGGTGGACGAGTCGGGCGTACCCGGTGCGACCCGCGCGGGCACACCTGGTGCGACCCACACCTGGCACCTGCTCGACAACGCGGCGCAGCTTGCCGAGCTGGGCGTCGAGCCCGTCGGCACGGTGCTCTGCGTTCACGGCAACCCGTCCTGGTCGTACGTGTGGCGTGCATTTGTCGCCGGTGCGACGGATGCCGCGGCCCGAGGCGACGAGGCGTGGCGCGTCGTCGCCGTCGACCAGCTCGAGATGGGCTTCTCCGAGCGCACCGGAACCACGCGCACCCTCGAGCGTCGCGTGCGCGATCTTGGCGACCTCACCCGTGCGCTCGACCTGGACGGCCCGGTCACCACCTTCGGCCACGACTGGGGCGGCGTCATCTCGCTCGGGTGGGCCGTCGATCACCCCGAACAGCTCGCGGGAGTCATGCTGCTGAACACCGCCGTACACCAGGACGAGAACGAGCCGATCCCGGCACCGCTGCGCCTGGCCCTGCGACGACCGATCCTGGGCCGCGCGACCGTGTCAACACCCGCCTTCCTCGAGGCGACCCTCGCGCTCGCGCATCCGCCCCTGGCCGCCGCGGTCAAGGCTGGCTACCGCGCCCCCTACCGCCACGCCGAGCTCCGGGGCGGCATCGGCGGATTCGTCGCCGACATCCCGGCCGACGCGGGGCACGAGAGCTTCGCCGAACTCGACCGGATCGCCACTGGCATCCGCAGCCTGGGTGTTCCGAGCCTGCTGCTGTGGGGGCCACGCGACCCGATCTTCAGCGACCGCTACCTCGACGACCTCCTCGAGCGCATGCCGCTCAGCGACGTGCACCGCTTCGAAGGCGCCGGCCACCTCATCGCCGAGGACGCCGACTACGCTCCCGCCGCGCTGGCCTGGCTCGGGGACCAGCGGTCCGATCGCGCAGCCCCCGCCCCGCCCGGCCGAGATGATCACTACCAGCCGCTCTGGCACTACCTCGACGAGCTGCGCGACAGCGACGACACCGCACTCGTCGAGATGGCGCCGAGCGGGTCGGCGTCATCGCGCGTCGCCCCGCAGCCGGGCCCACGGGTCGTCAGCTGGCGGCTGCTCTCGCGCCGGGTTCGCGAGCTCGCCGCCGGCCTCGACCGCGCCGGGGTGCGGCGTGGCGACCGCGTCTCGCTGCTCGTTCCGCCCGGCGCCGACCTCACCGCCGTGCTCTACGCGTGCGTGCGCATCGGCGCGGTCGTCGTCGTCGCGGATGCCGGCCTCGGCCTGCGCGGCCTGACCCGCGCGGTGCGCGGCGCGAGGCCCGACCACGTCGTCGGCCAGGCCAAGGGCCTCACCGCCGCCCTCGCCCTCGGCTGGCCCGGGCGGCGCATCTCGACCACGCGTCTTCCAGACCCTGTGCGCCGCGCGCTCGGCGTCACCCACTGCCTCGCCGACCTCGTCGAGATCGGAGCGGCGTCGCTCGCCACCGGAACGGGCCTTCCGCCGGAACCGGGCCCCGACGATGCCGCCGCGGTGCTCTTCACGTCGGGCTCGACCGGCCCGGCGAAGGGCGTCGTGTACACCCACGCCCAGCTCTCGGGGATCCGCTTTGCCCTCGCCGGGCAGTACGGAGTCGGCCCCGGAACGGGCCTCGTCGCCGGATTCGCTCCCTTCGCCCTGCTCGGCCCCGCGCTCGGCGCGCGCTCGGCCACGCCCGACATGGATGTGACCTCGCCCGGCACCCTTACCGCGATGGCGGTTGCGGACGCCGTCGCCGCGGTCGACGGCACCGTCGTGTTCCTGTCGCCCGCCGCGATCGCGAACGTCGTCGCGACGGCATCCGCCCTCGCCCCGGCTCACCGCGCCAGCCTCGCGGGGGTGCGCGAGTTCCTCTCCGCCGGTGCCCCCGTCTCCGAACCGCTGCTCGCCGCCGCGGCACGGCTCATGCCGGCCGCGGTCGCACATACCCCGTACGGCATGACCGAGGGGCTCCTGCTGACCGACATCACGCTCGACGGCATCCGCGATGCCGCCCGCGATGCCGGCACGCGCGGGGAGGCGGATGCCGGGGGAGTGTGCGTCGGCCTGCCCACGGCCACGACAGCAGTGCGGATCAGCGCGATCGACGGCCTCGGCGTCCCGACCGGCGAGCCCTCCCGGCAGCCGAACGTCACAGGCGAGATCGTCGTGTCGGCCCCGCACATCAAGAACGGCTATGACCGGCTGTGGATCACCGACCGCGCCTCGCGCCTCGGCACGGAGCCTGGCGAACGGTGGCACCGGACCGGAGACGTCGGGCACCTCGACGACGCCGGCCGGCTCTGGGTCGAGGGGCGCCTGCCCCACGTCGCCGTGACCGCGAGCGGCGTCGTGACCCCGGTCGCGACCGAGCAGCGGATCGAGGCCGTCGCGTCGGTCGCGCGCGCCGCAATCGTCGGCGTCGGGCCGCGTGGCACTCAGCAGCTCGTCGGCATCGTCGAGACCGTTGCTGGCGCCCGACGCGTCTCGCTCGCCCCGGAGGATCTCGCCGCGACTGTGCGCCGCGCTGCTGTGCTCCCGCTCGCGGCCGTGCTCGTCGTGCCGGTCCTGCCGACCGACATCCGGCACAACTCCAAGATCGACCGCACGCGGCTCGCCGCCTGGGCCACCGGGGTGCTCTCGGGCGGGCCGATGCGCCAGCCATGAGGGTGCTCGTGACGGGCGCGAGCGGGCTGCTCGGCGGCGCGGTCGCGCGGGCCATTGCCGGCGCGGGGCACGAGGTGCGCACGTTCCAGCGCCGCCCCGCCGGAATTCCCGGCATCGCCGATTCGCTCGGCTCGGTCACCGATCCGGCCGCCGTCGCCGACGCCGTGCGGGGTATGGATGCCGTCGTGCACCTCGCCGCGAAGGTCTCGCTTGCGGGGGACCCGGCCGAGTTCGAGCGGGTGAACGTTGGCGGCACCCGGAATATGCTCGCGGCGGCATCCGGGATGGCATCCGCGCCGGCCTCCGGTGAGCCCGCCCGGTTTGTGCATGTCTCCTCGCCGTCGGTGGCGCACTCCGGAGCCTCGATCATGGGAGACGAGGCGCTCCCGGCAGACCCCGGGGCCGCGCGCGGCGACTACGCCCGCACCAAGGCCGCTGCGGAACTGCTTGCCCTCGCGGCCGACTCACCGCGGCTGAGCGTCGTCGCCATCCGCCCGCACCTCGTCTGGGGGCCCGGCGACACGCAGCTCGTGCAGCGCATCGTCGACCGAGCCCGCTCCGGTCGGCTCCCGCTGCTCGGGCACGGGGCCGCGCTCATCGACACGATCTACGTCGACAACGCCGCCAGCGCGATCGCTGCCGCCCTCGGGCACGCCCCCCGGGTGCACGGCCGCTCCTACGTCGTGACCAACGGCGAGCCCCGACCGGTCGCCGAGATGCTCGCGGGCATCTGCCGCGCCGCCGGTGTCACCCGGCCGAGCGTGAGGATCCCGGCATCCGTCGCCCGCACCGCCGGCTCGCTCGTCGAAGCCCTCTGGCGGGTGCGCCCGGGGCAGGACGAACCGCCGATGACCCGCTTCCTCGCGGAGCAGCTGTCGACCTCGCACTGGTTCGACCAGCGAGCCGTGCGAGCCGACCTGCGCTGGCAGCCGAGTGTGAGCATCGACGAGGGCCTGCGACGGCTTGCGGAGTCCTACGAGCGCTGAACTGGCCGCTATCGGCAGGGCGCAGGTTCGCCGAGCGTGCCTGTCGGCGCCGACTGTGTCCGTAAGAACAGACACGCTCGGCGCGAGGGGGCACTCTCGGCGGTGCGGGCGAAGCTAGCGCCCGGCCTCCACTATTCGCTGGATCTGCGCGGGCGCGGTCTCATCCTGCAGTGAGGTCGTGTCGCCGAGGGGCCGACCGTCGACGATGTCGCCGAGCAGGCGCCGCATAATCTTGCCCGAGCGGGTCTTCGGCAGGTCGGGCACGAGAAAGACGTCCCTGGGTTTCGCGACGGGGCCGATCTGCTCGGCGATGTGCGCCAGCAGGAGCGGCGTGAGCTCGTCCCGGAGGGCGAGCCACGCGGCCGGGTCGCGGGCGTCCGCCGGCGCCACGGCGGGAATCACGAATGCGGCGATCGCGTCGCCCGTTGTCGGATCGGCGACGCCGACGACGCCGGCCTCGCCGACCGCCGGATGGGAGACGAGGGCGGACTCGATCTCGATCGTGGAGAGGCGGTGCCCGGCGACGTTGATCACGTCGTCGACGCGGCCGAGCAGCCAGATGTCGCCGTCGTCGTCGTACTTGGCGCCGTCACCGGAGAAGAAATAGCCCTGCTCGGCGAACCTGGCCCAATACGAGTCGCGGTAGCGTTCCGGGTTGCCCCACACCGTGCGGGCCATCCCCGGCCAGGTGCCGTCGATGACGAGGTAGCCGCCCGACCCGAGAGGCACCTCGTCTCCCGCGTCGTTGACGACACGGGTCGAGAGCCCCGGCAGGGCGCGCAACGCCGAGCCTGGCTTGAGGGTCGAGACGCCCGGCAGCGGAGCCATGATCGCCGCTCCGGTCTCGGACTGCCACCAAGTGTCGACGATCGGCGCGGTGCCGGCCCCGAGATGCTCGCGGAACCACACCCACGCCTCCGGGTTGATCGCCTCGCCGACCGATCCGAGCAGCCGGATGCTCGTCAGGTCGAACTCTGCGGGCACGCCGTCCTGGAACCACGTCATGAACGTGCGGATGAGGGTCGGCGCCGTGTAATACGTCGTCACGCCATACCGCTCGATGATCTCGAAATGCCGGCCGGGATGCGGGGTGTTCGGGGTGCCCTCGTAGATGACCGAAGTGGTGCCGTTCGAGAGCGGTCCGTAGTGCACGTAGGTGTGCGCGGTGACCCAGGCGAGATCGGCCGTGCACCAGTGCACGTCGTCGTCCTTCGCGTCGAAGACCGCCCAGTGGCTCCACGACGCGTGGGTCAGGTAACCGCCGCTCGAGTGCACGAGCCCTTTCGGCTTGCCGGTCGTGCCCGACGTGTAGATGATGAACAGGGGAGTCTCGGCGTCGAAGAACTCCGGCTCGTGGGTGTCGGGGGCGAGGTCGACGCTCTCGTGCCACCAGACATCCCTGCCTGGTGTCCACGGCACGTGGGGCGTCGCGTCGCCGGTGCGGCGGACGACGAGAACGTGCTCGATGGATGCGACGCCGTCGACGGCCGTGTCGGCGGCTGACTTCACCGCGACGGCCGCCCCGCGCCGGTACTGGCCGTCGGTGGTGACGAGGAGCTTCGCGCCGGTGTCCTCGATGCGGAACCGCAGCGCTTCGGCCGAGAAGCCGCCGAAGACGAGCGAGTGCACGGCGCCGACGCGGGCAATGGCCAAGGTGATGATGATGGTCTCCGGGATGACCGGGAGATAGAGAACGACCCGGTCACCCTGCACGATGCCGAGGTCGGTGAGGGTGTTCGCGGCCTTCGCGACTTCGCGCTCGAGTTCGGCGTAGGTGATCGTGCGGCGGTCGCCCGGCTCTCCCTCAAAGTGGAAGGCCACTTTGTCGCCGCGGCCCGCCGCGACGTGCCGGTCGACGCAGTTCACCGCGACATTGAGCCGACCGCCGGCGAACCACTCGGCGCGGGGGATCGACAAGGTGCCGTCGGCCCGGGGCAGTGCGGGCTCCCAGCTGTGGTCGGTGTGCCACGGTTCGGCCCAGTCGAGGCGCTTCGCCTGCTCGGACCAGAACGCCACGGGGTCGGCCGCTGCTCGATCCCACCACGTGCCGTCGACGTTGGCCTGGGCGGCGAAGGCGGCCGGCGCCGGGTAGCGGCGGTTCTCGGTGAGGAGGTTGCGTATGGAGCCGTCGTTCTGGCTCACGCGGGGATCCGGGAGTGCGAGCCCAGCCGGTGCCACGTGCGGTTGTGGTACACGAGCGGCGCGGGCTCGGGGCTCTCGGCGTCGTCGGTGGGCACGTTGCCGCCCTCCGACACGTTGGACTGCAGGGCGTGCACCGCGATGACCGTGGAAGTCCCCGCATCCATCCGGCTGATGATCCGTCCCCGGATCCATACCGGGGCAGCGTGGAACACCGGCTCGCCGGTCACCAGCCGGGACCACTCGGGAGCCTGGGCGAAGCGGTCGATCCCGCTCGTGGCGCCGAGCTGGGCGAGTTCGAGCTGGTCGGCCTCGAGCAGGTGGACAACGACCGTGTCCGACGAGGTGATCGTCGCGGAACTCGAGGACTGCGCGGAGACGGAGAACACGAACAGGGGCGGATCGGCGCTGACCGAGATCACCGAGGTCGCGGTGAGGGCGACCGGCCCCGAGCCATCGTCCGCCGTGATGAGAGACACCCCGGCAGCGTGGTTGCGGAAGGCGGCCTTGAAGTCGCCCGAGGACAGCGAGTCCGCGAAGTGTGCGGCCGCGGCCTGCGCCGGGCCGTGGGCCGGAACCGTCTGGCTGTGGATCGTCACGAGCTGTCCCCTCGATACGTTGGTCGCGGCGCTTCCCGCGTGGTGTGGCGTGGTGTGGTGCTGTCCAACGATGTCGCGCGGGGGGCTGCCGGCGCAAAGCCTGTTACCCCGCGTGACGCCCCTTCGCAGCATCCGGCCCGCACGATAGTGTTCAAGTTATCCTCGGGAAGGTCTCCGGAGTGCCACGAAAGGCCCGCCATGCCGCTTGATCTCACGCCGCAAACCATCACCAACGGCCTCACCATCGCGGTGATCGCCCTGATCTTCCTTGCCGTGCTGTTCACGCTCGTGCGGAGCATCAAGGTTGCGAAGCCCGATGAGGCGATCATCGTCACCTCGCGACAGCGCACCCGGCGGCCGGGCGACGCGCAGACCGAGAACGCCGGCCAGCGGGTCGTCTTCGGCTCGCGGGTCTTCGTCAAGCCGATCGTGGAGGCCCACTTCAAGCTGAGCCTGCGGAGCCGCCAGCTCAACGTGCAGGCGACGGCCCAGACCAGGGACGCCATCACGATCAAGGTCAACGCGGTCGCCGTCGTCAAGGTCGGCGGCTCCGAGTCGATGGTGCGCGCGGCGGCACAGCGATTCCTCAACCAGCAGGACCAGATCGAGTCGTCGACCGAAGAGGTGTTGAGCGGCTCCGTGCGCTCCATCGTCGGGCAGCTCACCGTGACCGAGATCATCACCAACCGCTCCGCGCTGCAAGGTCAGGTGCTCGAGGCCGTGCGCGAGTCGCTCGACGTGCAGGGCCTGGAGATCGACACGTTGCAGATCAAGGAGATCGACGACGACCACGGCTACATCCGCGACCTCGGACGCGGCGAGGCGGCGCGGGTCAAGCAGGTCGCCGAGATCGCCGAGTCCGTCTCGCGCCAGGCCTCGGAGGAGGCCAGGATCGGTGCCGACCAGGCCGTCGCCGAGCAGCAGCGCAAGCTCGACCTGCGCAACGCCGAGATCCAGAAGGAGACCGACAAGGCCAGGGCAGAGGCCGCGGCGGCCAAGCCGCTCGCCGAGGCGATCGCCCAACAGGAGGTCATCTCCCAGCAGGAGGTGACCGCGAGCAAGCGAGTTGGGCTGCGCAAGCAGGAGCTCGACGCCGAGATTCGTGCGGTCGCGGATGCCGAGGCGTACGCGGTCGAGAAGAACGCCGAAGCATCCGCCGCCGCAAGCGTCGCCGCTGCGAATGCCGACCGCGACCGCCGCAAGTCCGCCGCGGAAGCCGTCGAGGCCGAGGGTGTCGCCGAAAAGAACCGCCGCATCGCCGCGGCCCAGGCACTGCAGGCCGAGGGCGAGGCCGAGGCCAACTCGATCCGGGTATAGGGAGCCGCCGAGGCCGAAGCGACCAGGGCCCGCGCGGATGCCCTCGACGAGCGTGCTGAGGACCTGCTCCGCCAGCAGATCATCAGCCAGCTGCCCGAAATTGTGCGCGCGGCATCCGAACCGCTCTCGGCGATCGGCACCATGACGATCATCGCGACGGACGGGAGCGGAACCGAGCAGGTCGGGCAGAGCGTCGCGAGCCAACTCGCCACCTCGACGCAGATCATCCGGGACCTGGTCGGCATCGACCTCTCCGAGATCATCACCGGGCGGTCGACGGGCAGCGCGGTGGGCAAGGCGATCGGAGAGAATCTCACGATGGCCGGCGTGCGCGTTCCGGCTCCCAGTGAATCGTCAGGCAACGCTCCGGTTGAGAGTGTTTAGTAAGGAGACCTGACGCGTGGGCGCGGTGGTGCAATCCGATCGCAGCCGCGATCCGAAGATCCTCCGAAGGTACGCCCTCGTCCCAGCCGCAGAGAGGTACACAACCGTGGCAACTCAGACCGCCCTCGACGCGATGCGTGACGCCCGATCCATTCTGGAAGGAATCCGCAGCGCGGACGACCTGACCGTCGCGGCCAGTCGCGATGGCGGCACGAGAGCGGTCCGCCTCCTCGCGCAGGCCGCAAACGATACGAGCGACCAGCTCACCGCCATCGCCGCCGTGCACTCCCTCGCCCAGGTCTTCGACGAGTCGGCCGATGAGGTGCTGATCGGCCTGCTGTCGCACAATGAGCAGTTCCTGCGGGAGCACGCGGCCTGGGCCTTCGGGGCTCGCCTGCCGCGCTTCGACGCGATCGCCGGCCTCGCCGCAATGGTCATCGCAGGCGGGTTCTCGGGCATGCTCGCCCAGCGCACCCTCGAGCAGTGGGGGAGCTCCGCTCCGGAACACGTCGGGCTGTCCCTCGAGGGGGCTGTGCTCGGCGTCGACGACGCGAGCGCACGGTCACGCCTCGTGGAGACCATCGGGCTCATCCCCGGCCGCATTCCCGAACGACTCCTCCGGCGCATCGCCGCCGACGCCGACGAAGCCACCGAGGTGCGCGCGGTCGCGATTGCCGGCCTCGGCGACCGCGACCCCAACGACGCGATTACCCGCGTGGTCACGGGCCTTGTCAACGGCACCGGCGAGCTCGCCGACGTGGCCAGGCTGGCCCTGCTCGACCTCACGGCGGGTGTGAACCCCCGCGCTCCGTGGAGCCAGGGGCTCACGATCGCCCAGCTGTTCCTGCACGCCGACATCGACCGTGCCCTGTCGCAGGTCGGGGCGGGCGACAACGGGGGGATCGCGACGCTCCTCGTTCGGCTTGGCGACGCCCTCGTGGCCGGCGACCCGACCTCCGACGTGGCGAACGCGCTCGACCGTGACGAGCAGGTGAGCCGCGTGCTGACCCTGTCGCGCGGCAGCTCCGCCGACGCGCTCGCCTGCCTCTCCGAGGTCGGCTCGACCCTGGCGGGTCACGCCTTCGCCTCGGTACCGTTCCAGGGCGAGCCGGTGCAGCTCGCCGACGCCTGGCCGCGTCGGATCGCCGCGCAGCGGGGCATCCGGCGCGTGCTGCGCGCCGCGGGCACCGTCGACGCCATCCACCTCAGGATGGCCGACATCGGCACCCTCGCGGCCACGACCGTCGCGCGCGAACTCGAGATCCCGGTCGTCTTCACCGTCGCCCCCGACCCGCACGGCGTCATTCATTCGCTCGACGCGAGCGGGACCCTCACCCGGGCGAACTTCGGCACCGTCGACGAGCGTGAGCACTTCTGGTTCCGCGCCCGACTCGTGCAGCGTCTCGCCGCCGACGCCGCCCACACGGTGCTGTTCCCGCGGGCCGACCTCGGCCGCACGATGCGCGACCTCGTCGGCATCGACATTGCCGCCCACCCCGAACGGCACTCCGTGGTCGCCGAGGGTATCGATATCGCTGTCATTGAGGCCGCCTCCGCCGACGCTCGAACAGGGGCGCAGGCGAGAGACGAGACGCCCGCCCTACCCGCATTCGAGACCCTCGACGCGCTGCTGTCAGGCCTGCCCGACTCCCGCAGGACGCTCCCGCTCGCCATCACCGTTGGCCGCCTCCACAGGGTCAAGGGCATGGCCACGCTCGTCGAGACCTGGGCGGCGGACGCGCAGCTGCGCGAGCGATGCAACCTCCTCATCATCGGGGGCGACCTCGACAATCCCTCTGCCGACGAACGCGAGCAGCTCGATCGGATCACCGCGGCCCTGCCCGGTGGCGACGCCGGGGCCAGCGGGCTGATCCTCGCGGGGCACCGTGCCAATGACACCGCAGCCCGCTGGCTCGCCGCGGCCAGGTTCGGCCGGCCCGGTCTCGCGGCACCGCACGGCGTCTACGTCTGCGCGAGCATGAAGGAAGAGTTCGGGATCGCCCTGCTCGAGGCAATGGCGACGGGACTGCCCGTCGTGGCGCCGGCCGCGGGCGGGCCGGCCACCTACGTCGAGCAGGGAGTCACCGGGTTCCTCGTCGATACGAGCGACCGCGCAGCTCTCGCCGCTGGGATCTCCGACGCCCTCGACGCCGCGGTCGGACCATTCGGTCCGGAGAATGCCCGGCGGGCGAGTGACATGGTCGCCGGCACCTTCACGATCCAGGCCATGGCCACGACGCTCGCGACCGTGTACCGTGACGTCGCGGGTGCGAACGAGGTCATCGACTGGGCGTTGAGCACGTCGTGACCCTGCTGATCATCAGCCCCGACTACGCGTCACACCTCTACCCGCTCGCCACACTGGGAACGGCGTGGCAGGCCGCGGGGGAGCGGGTCGTCGTCGCGACCGGACCGGCGACGCACACGATCGTGGAGTCCTTCGGATTCGAGCGGGTGCACCTCCAGCTCGGCCGCGGCTCCAACCCGGGGGTCATCCGCGCCGAGGACCAGCCCACCGGCGAGGATGATGCCCTGCGCGGCTTCTTCGATGCCACCCGCGTCGGGATGGTTGAGACGCTCGCCTTCCAGGCGGCCGCCCGCAGCGACGATCTGCTCTGGAACCCCGTCGCTGTCGCACGTGATGTGCAGAGGATCGTCGCCGAGGTTCGCCCCGACCACGTGATCGTCGACCACCTCGCGTTCAGCGCCCGGCTCGCGCTCGCCAGCGCGGGAATCGCCCACGCCGACGTCGTGCTCGGGCATCCTTCCGCGCTGCCGGTCGGCGGCGAGGTCTACGGCTATCCGCCGGCGTGGCCGCGCGCCTTCGACCCGTCCCACGATGATCTTGAGTCGCTGCTGCGGCTCTGCGAGCGCGTGCGCGACGACTTCACCGCGCAGTGGAACGACGCGCTCCGCCAACTTGACCCGGATGCCGTCCCGAGCAGCGACGCGTTCGCCGAAAGCGGCGACCTGCTCCTGCTCAACTACCCGGAGGAACTCCACGATCCCGCCCGCGGTGAGCTCCTGCCGCCGCACGCCTTCCTCGGGTCGGCCGTGCGCACTGAGGCGCCCGACGAGGAGGTGGAAGCCTGGCTCGCCGAGAACGACATCCCCGTCGTATACGTCAGCTTCGGCAGCTTCCTCTCCGTACGCGGCGACGTGCTGGCGCGCGTGGCCGAGGCCCTCCGCGGGCTCGAGGTGCGAGTCGCGCTCGCGACAGGCTCGACGCCCACGGAGGATCTTGGCGCCCTCCCGTCGACCTGGCTCGTGCGCGGCTTCCTCCCGCAGGTGCGCCTACTCGACCACTCGTGCCTCGCGGTCTCGCACGGAGGGAACAACTCGGTGACCGAATCGATGACGGCCGGGGTTCCGATGCTGTTGTTGCCGTTCTCGACCGACCAGTTCGCGGGCGCGGCGGCGATCGAGGCGGTGGGGTTCGGCGAAGCGCTCGATCCGAACAGCGCTTCCGCGTGGGAGCTGCGCGCTGCCGCCGAGCGGATCCTCTTGGCATCCGGAGCGAACCGCCAGGCCCTTGCGCGGCTCGGGGAGTCGCTGGCGCGCGGCGCCGGTCCACGGCGTGCTCGCGAGGCGCTGCTCACGGCCGCCCCGATCGGCTGAGAACGATATTCGTGGGTTAGAATCGAGCCTTGCACCGGGAGCCTCGCGCGCTAGTGGTTGGATCGCCATCACCCGGCCGCCTGGGCCGCGGCGGAGGAGGGGCGGATGCGCAAGGCCTTTGGAGTCACCCGACTCGTCGCTGGCGCCCTCGGCATCCTTGTGCTCGCACTGCATCTCGACTACAGCCTCGGATCCGGCTCCTCGGCCCTGCCCAACTTCTTCAGCTACTTCTCGATGCAGAGCGCAATCGCCGGGGTGATCCTCTGGCTGATCGGTGGCGTGATCGCCCTGCGGCGGTCGGCGGATCCGCGCTGGCTGATGACCGCGAGGATGCTCGTGACGACCTACCTGCTCGTGTCCGGTGTCGTCTACACGATCATCGTGGCGCAGGCAGTTGCCAGGGGCGTGTCGATCCAGGTTCCGTGGACGAGCCAGGTGCTGCACTACTGGATGCCCGCGTACGCCCTCGTCGACTGGCTCCTCGCGCCCCGGCGGGCGAGCATCCGCTGGATCTCGCTCCGGGGAGTGCTCGCGTTCCCGATCGCATGGGGCGCGTTCACAATGGTGCGCGGGGCAATGGTCGGGTGGTACCCGTACTTTTTCCTCGACCCGTACCAGGTGAGTGGACCGGCCGAATTCGCGGCCTACGGCGCGATCGTCCTGTCGTTCATCATGCTGGTCGCGGTACTGCTGATTCTCGCCAGCCGCTACCTGCCCCGCCCGGGCCGCCCGCCCGGGCTCGACCTCGACAGGCCGCGGCGCGGCGCATCAGGCCGGCGAGAACGGCTCGAGGCTCACTCTGGCCCGCAGGATGACCTCCTCGTCGTCCAGCTCGGCAAGGGCGGCGGCCCTCTCCGCGCCGACGAGCCCGACAAGAATCGGTGACCCAGTCACCGGTTCGAGGTTGATCCACCGGGTGATGTCGAGGTCGCCGCCGACCACCGTCCAGTGCACCGCGTCGGTGTTCCAGAACGCCTCATCGAATCGCAACCAGACCTTGTCGACCGTGCCGACCTCGAGTCCGATCATCGCGATGGTGTGGCTGAGCGGCAACTGCGGGTCGAACTTGATGTCCCGGCTCTTGAGCACCCCGAGCGGAACTGCGACGACAACGCGGTCGGCCTGAAGGGATTCTCCCGTCGCGAAGCGGATGCTTACACCCTCGTCGCCGTATGCGACCTCGGAGACGATGTTGCTCGTCCAGACCGCGATGGAGTCGAGGGCATCGCTCACGAGCGTCTGAAAGCCGCCGAGCACGATCGTGTCGGCGGTGCGCGTCCCATCGGCGAGGCCGAAGCGCACAGACAGCTCATCGGGGTCCGCGCCGAAACGGAGGGCGACGTCGTTGCGGAGGTAACTCTGCAGCCAATCGGCGTCGCCCACCAGTGCGTCCTCCGGCCGGTCGGCCGGTGGCACCAGATCGAGCGCGCTCGCGAGCGTGACGTCGCCGGGGAGCGCGGCGGCGGCGCTAATCGCGCCGGCGACAATCTCGGCGCCGACGGTCGACTCCTCGAGTTCGACACCGTCGGGGGTGCGGATGGCCCGCGCGGCGTCGAGCTCCTGCGTCTCGATGTCCAGCCGAGACAGCTCGGCGACGATCTCGGGGGAGGTCGCCGAGTCGAAGCGGCCGGCGCCGAGTTCGACCGGCACTGCCCAGTCATCCGAATCGACGGTTTTGATGCGCCCTCCGACGCGCTCGCTCGCCTCGAGCACGGTCACGTCAAACCCAGCGTCGACGAGGGACCTGGCGGCGGCGGCGCCGGCGGCACCGGCGCCAATCACGGCGATCCGCTCGGTCGGATCCGCCGTTGCGATGATCTCCTCGGCCGCGCGCCTCCCCGAGTCCCAGGCGCCGGCGACCGTTCCCGGCTGCGCCGTGGAGGTCGCCTCACCGGCGAAGAAAACCCGGTCGGCAACCGGACGGGCCAGGGAGTCGCGCTGGTCGGGATTCGAGCCGACGCCGAGAAAGCTGAATGCGCCGAGGGCGAAGGGATCCGTCGACCACGACGAGCGCACCATGCCGGCGGGCTCGGGAATCGGGAGGTCGTCGGGGGTCGTGGTCGGCGTCGGACGCGGCTCCGGCCCGGTGCACGCACTCACCGCCACGAGAGTGAGGCTCGTTGCCGCGCCGACGATGAAGCTGCGTCGCTGCACGAGTGCCTCCCTTCGGCCCGACGCGTTGGTCAGGCCGCCCCGGTCACCCAATTGTCTCTCACCTTGGCGGTTCCGTGTCGTGCGCGCGCCTGCCGGGGTGGGAAGAGGGGGCTCCTGCCGGCGCGCGCAGGTGCACAACACACGCCGTCATCCGGTGCAACAGACCGACCAGTTACCAGCGAATTCAAGGGGCGCGCTCGCCATGAGACAACTGATAGCCTCAACTTCTACTATGACCGGGAACCCGAACCCTTTCACTGCACAGACGGTCGCCAGCGCCGCTGCGACCCCGTTCGGCGTGAGCTCGAATCGCCGTGAGGGTCGGGCATGAGGCGCCGGCCGGTCGTCATCGCGATCATTCTCCTCGCCGTCGCCGCGGTGATCACCGTGATCGCGATTGCGATCATCGGTCCCGGCGACCGGGACGCGCCGACATCGACCTCGGACAGGAGCTCCGAGGTTCCGGAATCCGGGGAGGCATCGACTCCGTCGCTTCCGCTGCCGGACGCTGACGGGTCGCTCGTCACGGCCCCGCTGCCGGAGTCGGGCTCCGCCGAGGGGGAGTTCGTCGAGGGCTTCCCGCAGGAGATCATCCCCCTCGCGCCCGACTCGGAGATCGAGAGCACCTCACTCGCGGTCGAAGGGGACCGGGAGCAGGTGGGGCTCGTCGCGGCGTCGAACGGGGCAGCGAGCGCGGTCGTCGACTACTACCGCTCGGTCTTCACCTCGCTCGGACTCACCGAACGGGAGACGGATGCCGTGGCGGGATCCACCGCGCTCGTCTTCACCCGCGGCGCCGACAACATCACCCTGACCGTTGCGGACCGTGCCGATGGCGCGGACTACACGGTCGTGGGCGTGTTCACGGCGAAGTGATCGGGGAGACCGCGTGTACATCTCGCTGAGGAGCACACCCGACGACATGCGACCCCAGGGCCCCGGCAGGGGTGCCAAGGTCTCATCGGTTGTCATCACCCTCGGCATCGTGAGCATGCTCACGGACATCTCCTCCGAGTCGGTGTCGGCAATACTGCCGCTCTACATCACGGGCGTCATCGGCCTTTCGACTATCGCCTACGGCTTCCTGGACGGCATCTACCAGGGCATCAGCGCCTTCGTGCGCATCGCTGCCGGCTGGGCATCGGACCGGGGCGGGCAACCAAAATGGGTGGCATTCTTCGGGTACGGGCTGTCGGCGCTCGCGCGGGTCGGACTGCTCTTCGCGAGCGGGTTCGCCGCGCTCACGGCCGTCATCACCGTTGACCGCTTGGGCAAGGGCATCCGCACCGCTCCTCGCGACGCGTTGATCAGCGCCTCATCCGAACCCGGCAACCTCGGCAGGTCGTTCGGCATCCACCGGATGCTGGACACCGTCGGCGCCGCGCTCGGACCGCTGCTTGCCTTCGTGATCCTCCTCCTCATCCCCGATGGCTACACCACCGTCTTCGTCGTGTCCCTCGCCTTCGCCATCCTCGGCGTGGCACTGCTCGGCATCGTCGTGCCGAACACTCGCCCCAGCGGAGCCGCCGCAACGGCGGCACCTGCCGACGCGCCACGATTCCGGTGGCGACAGCTCACCGATCCACGGTTGCGGCGGCTCCTCATCGCGGCGGGGCTGCTCGGGCTATTCACGATCGGCGACGGGTTCATCTATCTGCTGCTGCAGAGCCGCGGAGCGTTCGCGGCGGAGTATTTCCCGCTCCTCTACGTCGGGACCAACCTCGCCTTCCTCGCCCTCGCTATTCCAATCGGGCGTTTGGCCGACCGGGTCGGTCGCGCGCGCATCTTTGTGGTCGGGCATCTGGCGCTCCTGGCAGCGTATGTGGTCGCCGCGCTTCCTGTCACTGGCGCGCCATTCACCATCCTCGCCCTCCTGCTCCTCGGCATGTTCTACGCTGCAACCGACGGCATCCTCGCCGCACTCGCGTCGCAATTCACCCCCAAGGAGGCGACCGCGACTGGAATCGCTGCCGCCCAGACTGTCGTCGCGGTGTCCCGGCTTGTGGCCTCGACCGGATTCGGGCTCCTCTGGTTCCTCTACGGCAGCCAGACCGCCGTCGTCAGCGTCGCCGTCGCGATGGTATTCGTGATCCCTGCGGTGGCCTTGCTGCTCCGCCGCACTACGACGGCCGGAGCAAGACCATGACGAGCCGGTCGCGCTGGTGGCTGATTGCGGCGATCACGATCGTGCTTCTGGTCTCGACGACTGCGTTCGCGGTGGTCGAGTGGCAGCGATACCGGGACTCGCAAAGCGCACCGAGTGTTGTCGACGTCATCAGCGCGGGGCCGGTGCTCACGGGCCCCCGGGTCGTGTTCCGCAATACCGCGCCGGGCTCCAACTACGGCCGCGTGGCCGCCGTTCCGCTTGAGGCGCCCGCTGGTCCGCGCACAATCGCCGACCTCGTGTGCGATCGCGTGGATGCATCCCCGACCCGCACGCTCTGCCTGCGGGTCAATCGCGGCATCGTGACGAACTTCGAGGCCACGACCTACGACGCAGACGGCGAGCAGGAGCGCAGGTGGTCCCTCCCGGGCATCCCGAGCCGAGCCCGGCTCTCGGACGACTCAGAACGCATCGCCACGACGTCCTTCGTCACGGGACAGTCCTACGCCACGATCGGTTTCTCAACCGCCACCGACGTGTCTGATGTCGCGGGCACGCAGCAGGACAACCTCGAGGAGTTCGAGTTCATCGTCGACGGCGAACGGGTGACGAGCGTCGACCGCAACTTTTGGGGGGTCACCTTTGCCGGGGCTGACACGTTCTATGCGACGGCGGCCTCCGGCGGGAATAGATGGCTGGTGCGCGGCGACCTTTCCGAACGAACTCTCGTCGCCATCAGGGACGGCGTTGAGTGCCCGTCGATCTCTCCCGACGGCACCCGCCTCGCCTACAAGAAGGACCTCGGATCCGGCGAGGTCCTGTGGGCCATCGCCGTGCTCGATCTCGCGACCGGTGCCGAGATCGTGCTCCCGAGTGAGCGGAGCGTTGACGACCAGGTCGAATGGCTCGACGACAGCACCGTACTCTACGGGCTTCCCCGCATCGACGCGGTCGGTGACAACGACATCTGGGCAGTCGCCGCAGACGGGACGAGCGAACCCGTCGTCTTCATAGAACATGCCTGGTCACCCGCCGTCGTTCGTGAGGGGTGACGGGTGACACGGGGGCCGCAGCGGCCGACTCGCGTCCTGGACTCGCCACCACATCGACCATGGCGGGCCTCCAGGGCGCAACCAGACGACAGATCGAACCCCGAATACTCCCCGCGCGCAGTTCGGTGGTGGGTCGCGGGGGTGGTTGCACTCGCTGTTGTCGTGGCCGGAATTGGAGTCGGCATCGGGAACTCGGCCTCTGACACTCCCGGGGTCGGAGGTCGCAGCCAACGGTCGGTCGACTCTGCGGAGCCTGCTCCACCTCAATCGTGGCCAGATGAATCGAATACTGGCGTGCCGGAGGGCACGATGCTCCAGCCATACGACGGACCGTTCAGGGTGACCACGGCGGGCACCGTCATCGACGGCTACGAGATCAACGGAACGCTGACGATCAGTGCGTCGGATGTCACGATCAAGAATTCGCGCATCACGGGTCGGATCGACACGGGGGATTCGAACGGTAATCCGCGCACCATGATTCAGCGGGTGGAGATTATTGGGCCGTATGACAGTGCTGCCGATGGTGGTTTCGCTGCCGTGGGGTACACCGGGTTCACCTGCGATGGGTGCAACGTGCGTGGCTGGGGCAAGGGATTCGCCCTGGTGGAGGATGCGGTGGTGAAGAACTCGTGGGTGCATGACATCGTCGTGCACGGTGATCCGGCCAACGGTGGGAGCCACAACGAGACCATCATCAGTTTGGGTGGCAGCAACTTCCAGATTCTGAACAACCGTTTGGATGCTGGTGACGCACCGAACGTGTCGGCCTCGTTGGCGCTGTATAGCCAGTTGGCGCCGTTCAATAACGTGCTTGTTCAGGGGAACCTGTTCGATGGTGGCGGGTACTGCGTGTATGCGGGCTTGGCCGGGTCGTACGGTGCCAGCAACACGAAGTTCATTGACAACACCTTCGGGAACAAGTACTCCTCGAAGTGCGGCGGCTACGGGCCCGCAATCGCCTTCCAGACAGGCAACGGCAATGCCTGGACCGGGAATGTGTTCCAAAGTTCAGGTCGCGCGGTTCGGACCCCGAGCGGGTGATCACCGTTTCGATGACCGATCGTCGCTGACGCCCCGAACTGGTGGCATGGGCTAGCTCTCGCTGCCTGCTAACCTCAAGCCGTTGGGGTGGTTCTGGATCCGGGGGGATTTCCATGTTGAGTTCTGTGTACCGTACGTCGATTGCCGCGTTGGCGGCGCTGTTGCTGATATCGGGGGCGGCGGTGACCGCCCCGGTGGGCGCGGCGGTCGCGTCGGAGGTGTCGCCGGTGTACAAGAATGCGTACTCGCCGGTGGTGTACGAGCTCGATGTGAACGATAAGCCGGTGCCGATTAGTTTCGAGCGGTGGAGCGGCTTCTATGAGCGCCAGGTTCCGGTGGCGACATGGACGGATTATGTGAAGTATCCATGGTCTTCGTCGATCTATGCGGTGACATTCTGGCCGGGCGGGGAAGCGGCGTGGCAGTGGGACCGGCTGACTTTCGCGCAGTGGCAGACCGCGGGTGCGCCGAAGGCTCGGGTGGCTGGTTGGATTAAGGGCAGCACCTATCACCAGTGGGGCTCCTCCTCCGATCTGTTCATCAAGGGAGCAGATGGTGTCGTCCATAGGCTCGCCCCGGACGACTGGAAGGCGTCGGGCTACCGAGCCTTTGATCGGCTCTCGAATGTGGGATTCGCCAAGTTGTCGTGGTCGCCGGAGATCGCTAAAATGACCAACCTTCAGCTTGGCGCGGGGAGTCCGATCAACTATCAGCAGTGGGCGGCCGAGGGACTGCCAACGCCACGTGCGACCGTTCGGATCGCGGGGGACCAGTTCTACCAGTTCTCGGGGAGCTCGACGATCTGGTACGCCGGACCCACCGTCAACCGCCCGGTGAGCTACCAGGAGTGGCGGGCTGCGGGCGCACCCCAGCCGACCATTCGCCCGAGCTCCGAGACAAGCCCGCCCCTGCCTGCTCCTGCGCCTGCTCCTGCGCCTGCTCCTGTGCCTGCTCCTGTGCCTGCGCCGGCTCCGGTGTCGTCGGGGTGGCCGGATGCGTCGAATACTGGTGTTCCTGCTGGGGT
>NZ_JBEPNA010000028.1:0-17247 GCF_040546025.1 Marisediminicola sp. UYEF4
ACATCCACCGCCCACGACTCGAACCACGCCGAAGCGGAGGTTTTCACATGAGGCAACGAATGGTGCTACGCGGAGGTTTCTTATGAGTCAACGCGTGCCATTGCGCATGCTCAAACTCCGGTGTAAAACGGGTCACAGTTCCGGTTTCCAGCGCGCCCACCCAGTGCAGCGAAGGACGGAACAAAGCCCAGAAGAGACGGTGGTGCCACCGTGGCACCACCGTGTTCAGTCCTCGTCCCTCTTGAACGCCCGGTCGAGCAGCGCTGCGCTGGCCGGGTTCGCCAGTTCGCTGCGTTGGATGTAATGCATCACCGTGACCCGGGTGTCCGTATGTCCGAGGAGCGCTGTGGCGGGCTCGATGCTGGCGTTGTCGTTGAACTCGGTCGCGACCGTGCGGCGAAACATGTGCCGGGTCACCCCCGCGATCCCGACTCCGCTGAATACTTGTCGCGTTAGCGCTTTTCCCGGATTTCGTGCCTGCCAAGGGCCGTGCTCTCGCGATCCAGATAGGAATCCAAGTCAATCAGCATCCCGTTCAGTCCTCGGGGCCGACCGGCCTGCGCCGGCTCGTAGTAGATGAAGCGTTTGTAAGCATCTGGGGCGCGAAATTCATCCAGCCATTCTTCAATTTCCACCCATGGATCGTCGTAGTCATTCCAGTGCTCGCGAATGGCGCGAAGGGTCAGGTAGATCCACACTCGCTGGGCGAGACGAATTGCCTCATCCGGCTCCTCCTCATCGAGCTCGTCGTCATCCGGAATTGATGGGAGATATTGGCGCAGCTGTTCCGCTTCGTCTGAGAGGAGCAATGCGATTCGCTCTTCTAACTCATTCTGGACAAGACGGGAGTTGTATCGGGCTAGCGCGACTTCAATCACGTCGCCTTCGCTGATCAACCCCTTACTTAGGCCATAAGCCATCACAGTTGGGGTCGCGAACTGTAGGTCCACGGCGCCCGTCGACAAGTCCAATTTGGTGTCACGCATATGAGTCACCTGATTCGCCTGAATCGTCAATGTGGAGCACTATGCAAGCGATCCGAAGTTGCGAAGCCAGACTCGGTCCGAGTAGCCGCCCTGCGGCAAGTAGGTTATTCGCCACTGGTCAGACAAGCCCTGGATACCCGTTTCATCAAGGTCATAACCGGATGTCACCGCCCGCCTAGGCCAGAGTCGGGAAGCCACGACGTAACTCCACGTCTCCGGCTGCGATCCAAGGACGAGATTGATGTAGTGATCTTTGTGCTTGCCGCTACCAACTATCCCCAGAAGTGGCCGACTCGGTTCGATTTCCTCGAGCCGCAAAAAGTCTTGTTTGGCCATGGAGAGGGAGTGCCTCCACGAAGTGACCACCTTTCCTGGCCTCCCTGCGGCGAGCAACGCGCCGCCCATTGCCACGACCGAAAAGACGACGGCCATCCCGGCGTTTCCGGTGCCTACTGCAACAGCGACAAGACAGGCACACACGAGGAGCGGCAATAGGAGATCCCGGCGCATCAGCCTCCTCAAGACCATCACCACACCCACATCACTCGTCGGTCGCGCCATGGAGTCACGCTATCGGGAATCGTCGGCGGTTGGGCACAAGCTCAAGCTCCTGATTCACCATGAGCCTGTCTTCGCCGTGACTGTGAAAACGGCACCGGCCGCGAGGTTAGGAAACCTGTCGGTTTGAGCCAACGTCGAAAAATCCCAGATCACACGGTGCTGCCACCGTGGCAGCGCCGCATTCACCCCTCGTCCTTCGCGAACGCCCGGTCGAGGAGCGCGGCCGTGGCCGGGTTCACGAGTTCGCTGCGTTGGATGTAATGCATCACGGTGACCCTGGTGTCGGTGTGACCGAGGAGTTCAGCGGCGAGTTCGATGCTGGCGTTGGTGTTGACCGCGGTCGCGACGGTGCGGCGGAACATGTGCGGGGTTACCCCGTTGATGCCTGCTCCCTCGAGTACCTGTCGGAGCTGACGGCGCACGTTCGCGGTGGTCAGCGGGGTACCGTCCCGGGACTGGAACAGTAGTGAATCCAGGCCCAGACTCCCGACCTTGGCGAGCCTCCGGCGGACCGCGTCGGCGGTAAAGGTGGGCAGGGCGACAACGCGAGTGGACTTGGCGGTTTTGGGGTGGTCCTGCCGGAAGGTCTGCTCACCCTTGCGGCTGACGATTGTGCCGGCCAGGCGGATGGAAGGCACGGGGCTGGTGATGTCGACGTCCCGGCGGCGGATGGCCAGCACCTCGCCGATCCGGGCTGAGGTGCCGAGCATCACCTCGATGATCGCGCCGAGCTGGCCGTCGGGCTTGGGGCCGGAGATGTGGTCGGCGGCGCTCTCCCACTGGGCGATCGCCGCACGGATCACATTCACCTCGGGGGCCATGAGGGCATCGGGGACGTGCGGCTCACGGTGGAGGCGGGAGACATGGTCCATCGGGTTCCGCGGCAGGACTTCGTGCCGCACCGCGAGTTCCAGTGCGAGCCGCAGCACGACCCGGGCCTGTTTGGCGCGACTGTAGGAGATCTTCGCGAGCTGTTTGATGAACTTGTCGCACCGGGCCACGCCGATCTCGCGCAGGGCAAGGTGGTCGAAGGCGGGTGAGACGAGGGTGCGCATGTTGCGCTCGTAGAGGTTCCGGGTGGTCCTTGAGATCCGGCCCTCCAGGTCGATGTCCTCCAACCAGTACGTCACGAGGTCACTGAACAGGCTGTCCGGGGTCAGGGTCGCGTCGGCGGGTTGGAACAGGTCCCGGTCGGCGAGCTTGGCCTTCAGCGCCCGTTCGGCGGCTTTGGCGGTGGCGCCGGTGGCCTGCACCAGACGTGCGTGGCCGTCCCAGTCCCGGTAGCGAGTTCTCGCCTCGTAGCGGCCGGTCGGCGACTGGCGGGTGCTGATGTCGCCGAAGGTGCCGATCGTCAACCGTTGCCGGGCCATCTCAGTTCACCGCCGATCGGGGCGCCCGGGCGGGCTGGAGGGCTCCCGCTGCTGGGCGATCCAGGCCCGCACGTCGGAGATGGCGAACTTCAGGTGTTTGCCGAACCGGTAGGCCGTGGGGCCTTTGCCGTGCACACGCCAGTCGTAGACCGTGGAGATCGGGATGCCCAGGTAGGACGCCAGCTCGGCGATGTCCATCAGGGGCTCGAGCCCCCAGTCGTCGGTGGGAGTCGAGGGTGGGTTGTCGTCGTGGATGCTCATACCCAGAAGGTGCGCACGACGATCCCGGACGATCGGGAGGGACCGAAAACGACGTCGGCGCCTCAGACGACAGGGCCGACTCAGGGGCTGTGGAGCAGTGAAAGTGATGACTTAGTGATGACGTAATCAAATCTCTAACCAAAAAAGTCCCGGAAACCCTTGAGTTTCCGGGACATTTGGTGGGCTGTTCTAAGAACTCAATGTGCCCCGGAAACACGGGTGCCACTTCTTCTCCTGAAACGCGTTTTCCTCCACACCCCTCCGGATTTTCCTCTTTTCGCCCGCCGCTTCCCTACGCTGCTGGCCCGTTGCCGCTGGCCGCAACGACTATGCACTTCACTGCTACGGCGAGCGACTATCCCCGGTGCGACGCAGTGTCCACATCGCAGTGCACAGCTCGAAAGCGCTTAGCTCGTCGGGATCGCGACCGCTGGCCCCTCGATGCACCAACTGGAACCGCCGCTCTCTGTGACCAATCCTCTGACGTTCTCGACGATCGCGGCTATCGACCATGTGGCGCTCGTGTCCATGTAAGTGCCAGGCCGGAACACAATCGGCCAGACTGCGCCGTTCGCTGGAACGCCAATCCGGTACACGCCCGGACCTGTCGGAATACTCAAGATGCGCTGGTGGGAATCCGCCCTCGCCCCGAGCCGCGCAGATAGGAACTCCGTCATAATGCCGGGAAGGTGAACGATCCCGACTTCGTGCTCGACGCCCTTTACCCACTCACGATCTGCGCGCGCTGTTGACAGCAGATCAGAAGCGTCTCGGACGTCATCAACCCAGCCAATTCCGAAGATGGGCGGCATCCCGTTGACTCGCCACATTGCCGCGCTCACTAGATCGGAAGCTGCCGACTCCTCGCTGCTTATCTCTGAACCCCCCGCGTCGAAGCGTCCTGTAAGCGGCGGCCTCTGCAACGTTCGCGGGATACGCCGACAGGTCGCAACTGGCGATGAACCAGCTTGGGAAGCGCGATCACCTAGTCACTGCGCTGAGGCGCGCAAAGCGTGATTGGCGACGCGATGGTGCAGGCGAAGGAGAAATCATCGTCGACCGTGACCGTGCGGGAACACCCGTTGCGCACTGGTACACCAACGCGGACGATGATCGGGTCGATCTGCACCCCAGGTGGCGGTGACAGCTCGCTCTGTCGCCCCGTTGAACAGTCCGACAGTTTCAGGCAAAGCCGAGATTTCGCGCTTCGGGGTGAAATATCGAAAGCGTGCCTGTTATGGGGCGCGTCTTGTGGCATCGACAGTGCGGCCGTCCGCGCCCAAGAGTTCCTCTCCGAGCTGAAGAATTTCCGTGTGAATTTTGGCCGCAGCTTCCTTGAGTTCAGCAATCGTCAGCCCGGGCGCCTTCACGTACTTGTAAACGAATGACGGTGCGAAGTGATTGAATTCCTTGCGTCCACCGCGCTTTTCTGGCAGCGGCGCTGGGAATGTGTAGAACTCCGGATACTCACGACTGACGTCTTCTCGGAGCAGTCGTGATTCCTCACTGCGTCCGCTGATCGACTGGTCGTGATGAACGGCGGCACGTCGGAACTGCGACCCTTGGAGCTGCCAGCCAAGATGCAAATGCATGCCACGCGTGTAGACGTACTCGAAAGACTCGACCAGGGGCGTCGCATTCGACATGCCTCCTGCGGCTGGTTGTTCCAGGCCGGGCAGTAGTTCATTTAGCGAGCTGGCGACTCGCTGGGCGCGGGCTTTGTGCAAGGCGGCACGCATTTGCGAACTGGAAATAGCGTCCAAGAGACTGTCGGGAAGCCACACCGGTTCGGCATCGGACGTCACATCGACGGCGGACACAAGCCGGTGCAGATCGCCAACAAGCGCGGCATAGCGCCGCATCGTCTCGACCTCGTAGGAGGACTCCGCGGGAAGCGCATCCAGAATGCGGTCCGAAAACTCTGTGTAGCTGAGGTAGCGCCACTCCCCCAACTCGAAGTCCGGCGGGCTGACCGAAAGGAGGACGAGAGCAGGCGGATGGGGCCATCGCACTGTCGCCGACTGGTACTCGTCTAGCTGGTCGCGTTTCGGCAGCGAGAAGACTTTGTTCTCAACCACCAGTGGCGAGCGGTCTGGCCAGTGGAAGACCAAGTCCATGTTCCCGCGCTCACGCTCGACAAAGCGACGGGAGTCGGAACCCGGCGCGCTGAATGGGCGGAATGTCGCATCGGCGGCCTCAGGGAGCAGGTCGAAGTACCAGCCGATGAGGTTGGAGTGGAAGAGCTCGCGTTGTCCGTACATCAACCGCCCGAGCGGATTCGCTTCGATGCGTCGGGCAGCGTCATGGAACTCGCTACTCATGCGCAGCGCTGCGGTTTCAGTCATCCTCCACCCCTCCGATACTTCGCCGGATAGGTAGGTCTCAGCGTTGGCCCTGGCCGCTTGGGCAAGGGCCACTGAGTGCTCCTAGCTATCTCGCTTGAAGCTCATCCTTTCAGTTCGGCACGACATCCTTTGCTTCCTTGACTTGCGAAACAACCGGATAGCGGTCGTAATTCCGAGGTCGAGCAAGGCCCCGGTGCCGCAGCCAATGTCGAGCGTCATCGGGGCGTCACCGCCATGGCCGACGAGCATCTTCATGAGCCCCGTTTTCTCATCGCCGTCTACCGGGGAGTGCAGCCGGTCGTACTCCGTCGCGATCTCGTAGTAAACGGACCAGTGGCCCGAACGTGTGCCCGGGGCATTCTGCACACCGTAGACACGATCGGTC
This sequence comes from Marisediminicola sp. UYEF4, assembly GCF_040546025.1. Taxonomy (NCBI): domain Bacteria; kingdom Bacillati; phylum Actinomycetota; class Actinomycetes; order Micrococcales; family Microbacteriaceae; genus Marisediminicola; species Marisediminicola sp. UYEF4. Next base: position 5,909 of record NZ_JBEPNA010000028.1, read on the forward strand.
GTCGCCTGGTTGATGAGATCGGTGTTCGCGACAACGGCATCCATCGTCCACCACTTGATCGACCCGTCCGTGCTCGTGAGGTAGATGTTGGTGGTGTCGTAGAACTTCCCGGGCTGACCAAACGTTCGGATCACTGCGCCCGCCCTGACGTAGTCCTCACCCGTGAGGTCGGGAGTCCTTCCCCGCACGACGTACGAGTGCGGGGCGGACTGCGCGTAAGTCTTCGCGAAATTCCAACCAAGTCTCGGCGCCAATTCCAGCCACCACGTCAGGTCGCCAGCGGTCACCCGTTCGGTTGCCCTGTTCATTTTCACTTCCCCAGTTCTGTATCGAATTCGCTGGTTCCATTCCGACCACAGCCCCGCCCCGCGGAGAACCCTCCGGGCTGCCCCACAGATCTTGCCAGCGGCCACAGACATTGGGCCCGACGCATCGACGTCAAGATCGACTCATCCCACCTTGCCCGGGCACAGCGAGATGAGGTCCCGGACCAGGTGCGCCGGAGGCGACTGGGACGGTGTACCGCCGGTACCCACCCTGCGTGCGTCCGGTCGGCGACACAAGTCCAGTGGCGTCCCTTCAGCAGCGCCCACCCCTCTATGCGCATCCAGTACGGTGGGCATCATAACGCTCGACTTGTCGTTCCTTGAGGTTTCGTTGTCGCCGGCACGGAGCGTTCAGCGGCCGGTCAATGTGTACGACATCCTCCGTGAGGGGTGGCGGGAGACCCGTGTCGATATGACACTGCAGTTCTTCCTTGACCCGACGGAACGCCATGGCCTTGGGTCCCTCGCCATGGACGCACTCCTTCGCCTCCTCGACGGCGCACCGGACATCGACCCGGGTGGTCATAGCAGCAAGAGGCTGATCGCAAAGGACGCGGAAGGCTCTGACTCGTGGGAGATCGCCACACAGGTCGGTTTCATCGACGTGTACGCGGCGAACCCGGATCTGGGGATTGCGCTCGTGCTGGAGAACAAGATCGGCCATGTGCTCGATAACCCGCTGGGGAAGTACGCGGAGTTTGCTCGAAACGACGGTTTCGACACGGTACTTGTAGCGGTGCTCGCGCCCGAGGCACGGGAGCACCTCGACCCAACACAGAAGAACTGACGGCGCTCACTGAAATTCCCCAGTTCTGCTCACTGAAATTCCCCACTCCGGGTCGCTTCCGCACATAGAAGCGGGCCCTCCTCGATGCTGATGGTCTTCGACCACACACCCGCTCGAGAAGGGCCCTACTCCTATGCTTTCAGAGGAGGACGACGTGGACATCCACGCGCTCAAACGGCAAGGGATGACGATCAGTGAGATCGCCCGCCGCACCGATCACGACCGCAAGACAATCCGTGCTTATCTGGCCGGCGAACGTACTCCGGCTGCCGTCGCCACCTGATCGTCCTGGCTTCGGTATGTGAGCATCGTCGGGCGGGCTCACGGTTTCGCGGTGGTCCGCGACAAGTCGTCGTAGGGTGACTGTCGTGGAGTGGAAAACAAAGGAGTTCTGGGGTGACCGCGGCCGTGTGGCCAGGATCCACGCTGGCCCGTGGGCTGGCCGGATGCTGTTCGCCTCCCCAGAACCAGTCCCAGGGTGGTGGACGATTGTCGTCGACCCGGGCCCCAACCCAGATGCGCCCGGAGACGTCTATATCGATGATGCGGAATACCTCGCAGCGCTGGACGAGGGCCAGTTCGAATGGCTCGCACTCGACGACGAGGAATGGCAGCTCGAGAAGGACCACTTCGACTGGCGCAAAGAGTTGAGCCCTGACACCCGAACCTTGACCACTGCGCAGAAGTTGCTGGCACAGATACGAACGTGGTTCATTAATCGATGAGCGAGGCGAAGACCGCGCAGGCACTTCATCAACTTTTACTATCAGCTGGACTGAGCAGACTCGGGGTAAAGCCGCTCGCGACTTTGATCGACGCCGCATGCGATGCACTCGTCGCCGGGATCGACTCACCGAGCCTGCGCGACCTTGCCGGGCACTCCGCCCACGAGACCTATGTCGACGTTGACGAAATCGTGGAGGCAACGTTTCGGGAGCTTGGGCTGCCAACCTCCTCGTTGGCGGACGAGAAAGCTGTCTTGTACGCGCTGGAGCACTATTGCTTGGAGTACCTCGCGGGTCGAATGCGGGCGTGCGACTTAGCGGCTTGGGCACACTCCAACATCGGGCACGAAGGCCCAGAGATAGCCCAAAGGATCGTTGATCTGGAGGACGACGTTGACTCTGGCCGCCTCGCTGCGAAGCGGTTCGAAAGCGAGGCCCAGCTTCGAGTCCGCGAATTCTTGAGAGCTCGAGACATGCGTTGAAACTCAGACATCAGAGCCTTCGCAGGTCACTCGGGGTTCTGACTGTGATCTTCGACGTCTGGTTTCGCCCGCAGCACGTCGGCGATATCTTCCTCCGGACGGGGCGCGACGGTCTGGTCGACCTCGAGCTCTGGGATGGACGGCTTACCCGGGCTTGGAATGCGCTCCTCATCGGAGTGCTGATTGTGAAGAGACACCGCGAATCCTTTCGTCCAGCGACAATCACAGCGTAATTGGTCTCGCTGCTGCGCAGCCCGGAATCTCGGAAGGCCCTCGGTCGCGCCAAGGGCCCGCGTAGGTCCTCTTTCACGGCGACGCCAGCAAGACCTTCCGGAAACTAAGAACCCCCGATCCCACGGTGGTGCCACCGTGGCACCACCGTGTTCATCCCTCATCCTTCGCGAACGCCCGGTCGAGTAACGCGGCGGTGGCCGGGTTCACCAGTTCGCTGCGCTGGATGTAGTGCATCACCGTGACCCTCGTGTCCGTGTGCCCGAGCAGCTCTGCGGCGAGTTCGATGCTGGCGTTGTCGTTGACAGGGGTCGCGACGGTGCGGCGGAACATGTGCGGGGTCACCCCGTCGATCCCGACCCCGCTAAGTACCTGGCGCAGCTGGCGGCGCACGTTCGCGGTGGTCAGCGGGGTGCCGTCGCGGGATTGGAACAGCAGATCGTCCAGGCCCATGCTCCCGGCGTTGGCGAGGCGCCGGCGGACGGCGTCGGAGGCGAAGGTGGGCAGGGCGACGACGCGGCGGGATTTGGCGGTCTTGGGGTGGTCCTGTCGGAAGGGCTGCTCGCCGTTGCGGCTGACGATGGTGCCGGCCAGGCGGATGGAGGGCACGGGGCCGGTGATGTCGATGTCGCGGCGGCGGATGGCGAGGACCTCGCCGATCCGGGCGGAGGTGCCGAGCATGACCTCGACGATCGCGCCGAGCTGGCCGTCGGGCTTGGGGCCGGAGATGTGGCCGGCGGCGCTCTCCCATTGGGCGATCGCGGCGCGGATCACGTTGACCTCGGGGGCGGTGAGCGCGTCGGGGATGTGCGGGGCGCGGTAGAGGCGGGAGACGTGGTCCATCGGGTTGCTCGGCAGGATCTCGTGCCGCACGGCGAGCTCGAGTGCGAGCCGGAGGACGACGCGGGCCTGCTTGGCGCGGTTGTAGGAGAGCTTCGCGAGCTGCTTGATGAACCGGTCGCAGCGGGCCACCCCGATCTCCCGCAGCGTGAGATTCTCGAACGCCGGGGTGACGAGGGTGCGCATGTTGCGCTCGTACAGGTTCCGGGTGGTCCTCGAGATCCGGCCCTCGAGGTCGATGTCCTCCAGCCAGTAGGTGACGAGGTCGCCGAACGGGGAGTCCGGCGTCAGGTCGGCGTTCGTGGGCTGGAACAGGAACCGGCTTGCGAGCTTGCCCTTCAGCGCCCGTTCGGCGGCCGTGGCGGTGCTGCCGGTGGCCTGCACCTGGCGGGACCTGCCGTCCCAGTCCCGGTACCGGGTCCGCGCCTCGAACCGCCCGGATGACACCCGCCGGGTGGTGATCTCCCCGAACGTGCCGATCGGCAACCGTGCCCGCGGCATCAGATCACCGCCGATCCGTGCGACCGGGATGGATGGAAGGCTCTCGCTGCTCGGTGATCCAGGCGCTCACGTCGGAGACGGCGAACTTCAGGTGCTTGCCGAACCGGTAGGCCACCGGTCCCTTGCCGTGCACCCGCCAGTCGTAGACCGTGGAGACCGGCAGGCCCAGGTAGGCGGCCAGCTCGGTCACGTCCATCAGGGGCTCCAGCCCCCAGGCGCCGGTCGGAGAAGTGGGTGGGGTGTCGTCGTGATTGCTCATACCCAGTAGGTGCGCAGGGCGTCCCCGGAAGACCGGAAGGGACCGAAATCGACGTCGCCGCGCCGGCCAGGAGGGCCCCCTCAGCGGCTGAGGAGAGTTCAATTAGGTGGGTTTTTGATGGGAACATCAAATCTCTTAACCAGAAAGTCCCGGAAACCCTTGAGTTTCCGGGACATTTGGTGGGCTGTCCCAAAAACCTTTACTAGCCCGTGAAACACGCGCCGCATTTCTGCGGCCAGGATTCGTTTTCCTCTACACACCTGCTGATTTTCCTCTTTTCGTACTGAACACCATGGTCTCGACCGCCACGGCCCCCGCTGTTCGGCGGGAGGGCTAGCGTTGTCGACGCTCGTTGAAAAGTAGGCCGTTGGAGCGTTACTGGTCTACTTTTCGAAGAGCGCTGACAAGCGTTGCTCACCAAGTGATAGTGGCGAGGAATGACCGGCTGATCAACCCGGTCACGACCATCTGAGGGAGCGTGCTGTGAGCATCTCGAATCGATATCGGAGGTCCTCCGCTTTCGCTCACGTCAAGCACACAACCTCCGCGGGAAGAACAACACCTAGGGCCAGCAATCGTCGAATTGCCTGGGAGCGAATATCAGCTTGCCAAGGGCGAGCACGAGGTCCTCCCGAAACGGTGGAGCAACAAGTTGCACTGACAACGGGCCGCCGGCTGAGTCGTGTCCGCATGGGGCTGAAAGCGACGGGAGTCCAAACAAAGAGACAATCCGGCTTGGAGCCACAATCTCTGCTTCGGACATGGGCAATCGCGACTCTGTAAGTAGATTCGTTGTCAGTTTCGATGGCGCAACCGTGGACACTGGCATTAGGAGAACCCGGTCTCCCCTAAGCCATTGAAGCAATTCCTGACGCAGGCTGTCACGATCAGCCCAAAGTCGAGCGAGATCCTCATCCGATGCTTGAGCGGTCCTTGAGAGGAGGTTGACGATTTCACCACCGAGCATGTGTTCGCGGCCAGCAACGGCCTGCCGGAGTTCAGTCAGCGGCTCAGCGTCCCGCATCTCTCCATACAGGCCGTATGCGAGATTCATCGCGCTGGGGAGAGACTCCACAAGGCTCGCGCAATGATCCCGAAGAATCTCGGCTGCATAGCCAGTTGCTCCGGCAACCTCGTCTGAAACAGTTCGAGGGCCGACTGTGGTCCCCCACCTACATTCGATGGATCGAATGTCAACACTCGACGAGTGGCGAAGTTGGACAGGCACAGCAACTGGGTCGAGATGGTCCGGTCCCGAGATCGCGCGCAGAATGCATTCCACATCATCAACGGTTCGACCTATTGGCCCTATAACCTGCAACATCCCTTGGAGGGTTCGCGGATTCGGGGAAGCGCCGTTTGCGCGCGTTGTCGCCGGGAACTGGCCTGACCCAGGTACGCGGCCAACTGTCGGACGCAGTCCGACTAGGCGGGCGCACTGGGCCGGCCACCGCACGGACCCGCCGAAGTCTGTGCCTAGACCTGCGCTTGAGATTCCCGACGCCAACGAGGCCGCCTCCCCACCGCTTGAGCCTCCCACTGTGAAACCGCCCAATGGGTTGTACGTTGGCCCATAGCGCGAATTCTGAGTATTGACCGAGAAAGCGAACTCTGGGCAGTTGGTCTTTCCGATTAGTACCGCGCCTGACTGACCCCCAGGCGTCCAACCGGCGCCCGTCTCACCGAAAACCGCGTGATTCCGGGGTTCAGATCATGCAGGACACGTCATAAAATGCATGGTTTGCATGATTCTGGTCCCCTTTTGGTCCCCTTCACCGCAGCGAGAACCAGACCTCGATCACCATCGTTTGAAGTACTTGGTGAGGGCTCGATTCGGTTCTCACTGACCATCACGGTGAGGTGACCTCTCACGTCAACGATCCGACGCTCAGAACTTCGAACTCACAACGCTTCATGGGACGCGACCCCGAGCATGGAACTGGCGGGCCTTCGAGGTTCGGCGCAAGGGAGCCGACAATCATGCGAAAATTTCGTGGCCGACCGCGGTCGGCACCCGCCCGCCTCATTCATCAGGTTCCGCCGTCACGAAGCCTTCCTTCGACATCACGCGTCTGCGCCGTGAGTACATGCGTTCCAAGATAGGCACGTTCTTGTCCCGGTAGTCGTGAACGATCGCGGGCATAGAGTGCTCCGCTCGTCCACGCGTGATGCGGCCGATCTGCTGAATGACGCGCCCTTTGAAAGAGACCGGGACAGTGAGGAAGAGAGTGTTGAGCGTCGGGAGGTCGAGACCTTCTCCGGCGATCTTGTCGATGGCGACAAGAACGAACGGCTGCTGCTGCGCGTCCATCTCCTCAAGCGAACGCCTGATGTCACGGCGGTTGGCGGCGGTGAGGCGTCCGTGAAGCCGGATCACCGGCGAAGCGCATGATTCCAGCGCATCCGCGAGTACGTCGAGGTGTTGGAGCCTGTTCGTCAGTACGAGGCAAGTGCGCCCCTGGTCGGCTGCTCCTCTGACGTGCCCTGTAATCATTTCGTTGCGCTCGGCATCGGCGGCGAGTTCCGAGTAAATCGCCTGAACGGATGGACCGTCGATTCCGGGTTCCTCGGTGCGGAAGGTCGTCTCATGGACGACCATCTCGCGAGCAGCATGATCGACGGTGTCGACCACGTGGCGGATCGGACCGCATTGCATCGTGATCAGTCCATTCATCTGATCGGCGCGGTAGGGTGTCGCCGTCATCCCCACCCAGTAGCGGACATTGACGTTGCGCAGGGCGGCTTCGGTTGCTGGTGCTGCGACGGCGTGGCATTCGTCGATGATGATCTGCCCGTACTCCTCCAGCATGCTGGGGTCCGCGTTCCGATGCGCGACGGACTGCATCATGATCAGGTCCACAACGCCGCGCTGTTTCCGTCGCCCCGCCCCGAGCTGACCAATCTGCTTCTCGGTCAGGCCGAGGAACTGCTGGAGTCGTTCGCGCCACTGGGCGAGCAGTTCGGCACGGTTCACGAGGATCGCCGTTGGCGTCGCGCGTTCGGCGATAAGGGCGCAGGCCATGACCGTCTTGCCTGCGCCTGGAGGAGCGACGAGCACTCCGGTGTCGTGCGCGAGGAGCGCATCGACCGCGCGCAGTTGCTCGTCTCGGAGTTGACCCGCAAAGGTCACCTCTAGACACGCCGGCGCCGTAGCCACTGTCTCGGTCGTTGTCTGGAAGCCTGCGTCCGCGAGGAGCGCTTCGGCTTCGTCGGCGAGTCCCCGAGGCAGGCGCAGTTCGTGCTCGTCATGCTCGAAGCTTGTGACCAGACGCGGCGTGCCGAAGGTACTGAACCGCTGAGCCTGTCTGCGGTAGAACTCCGGATTGGGCAAGGACGCCATGTGCTTGAGTTCGGTGATCAAAATCCCCGGAAGGACTTCCGTCGGGATGTGCAGAAAAGCATCGCGGCGTAGCCCCAGCTTTCGTCCCGCTATCGTGCGCGCGACCGCCTTGATATTTGATCGCCGCGGCCGTGCACCGAGCGACTCCGCCGGCCCCACGCGCGACTCCGCGAGGCTCGTCGAACCGAGTTCAGCGACCCGTTCGACGGGTACGGGCGTCGTCATTGCCAGGGCCGCGAACTGATCCTCGTACGGATCCCAGGTCCCGGGATCGACGAACACGGTCGTCCCGCGTCGGCGGCAGTCGCCCTGCAGCGGTAGCGCGATGAGATTGCCCAGGCGCGCCCGCCCAGTGGATCGTTCCGGCAGGGTGTCTTGTGACGGAAAGAAGCGATCGTAACTCTGAAAATCCATCGTCGGTCGGCGCGCCATGGCGGCGCGCAGAAGGCGCATCCCTGCCGTGCGTGCTGTCGCCGCCGGAACAAGGTCCTCGAAAAAGATCCAGACATGCGCACCCTCACCGGATCGCGACACTTCGGTGAGCACGTCGATCCTGGCGCGCTCGCACTCCGCAACGAATGCTGTGGCGTCGTGCCGCCACTGCGCGTCGTCGAAGTCGCAGACCAGTAGACGGCACTGGTCGCCCTCAACCATCGGGTAGAGGCCGACATGAAACTCGCGCTCTCCGGGTTGAGAAGCGCCTCGAAGATGCCGCTCCACGGTTCGATCTTCGAGTGGCAGATAGTCCGCAGCGGTCTCGGATCCGGTGTAAAAGCCGCCGCGTACCGCGGGGGCCCAACCTGACTTTCCCGTGCGCGCGCTGGTCCATCGCACCGCGTGGACATCATTCCTGCCGACGAAGCGAGCACGGAACAGGGCGAGCTTTTCGGCACTCGACGATGCTGCCGTCACCGCAGGCAGCAGGCCAGCACGAGCAGGTACAGCCACCAAGACCTTTGCCATCGCGTCTCTCGCGCGCTCAAGTTCTCCGAGCTCGCTGCGAGCCTCCGCGAGGCCCTGCTCCAGTCTCGTTATCCGAGACCTCAAGACGTCGATCTCGGCGTCAGTCAACGGCTTTTCCCCAGGACTGAGAGTTCGGGTCCCATCTCAGATAGGCCACGTTATTTGTCAGGGCAGGTTCGGCGAAGAGTATGCATGCCTGAAGAAGTTCGGCGAAGCTCTCCGGCGTCGACTGTTCGAGTCGTTGCTTTTTACGCCAGGTCTCCCACTTGCGTTGTGCCAGCGCCGGCATCCCCGCCATCAGTGGTCCAAGGGGTTCGATGTCGACGTGACGGTAGCGGGCGACGGTGACGATCGCCTCGCGCAGGTCTGCTCCGCGGATGATCCTGGACCTCGCGATGGCCGCGATGTCGGTGAAGTCGCGCCAGCGGGTGTTCTGCTCACCTCGTTCGAGTGCGGTGACGATCTTCTCGGCAAGCACCATGTGGTCGGGATAGCCTCTCAGGCGAAGTGTTCCGCCGAGCAGCAGCGGGAGCACCGCTTCGGTTGGGGCCGGCCAGATCGGATCACCAAAGTTCACGTCGACGTGCAGAGCTACCCGCGCGGTCGCGAGTTGCGCGGTGATCTTGACGCGGACACCGTTGTAATCGGCGTCGTCCCGGATTGGCTCTCCCACTGCTGAGTCCGGATCGAACTCCAATCCGTCTTCGAGATGTACCTCGATGATGCTGCGCACCCGTTGCTCGACATCGGCTATGTCGTTGGCGAATCCAGTCGCTGCGAAGTCGATATCGCGGGTCGGTCGGCGCGCAGCGAATGCCGCCATAAGCACACCGCCCTTGAGTACGAACTCTCCGGCATGCTCAGAGACGGCCAACCGGGCGAGAAAACCTTCGAGCGCGTACAACGTGAAGTACTCAGCAGGATCGCGTCCCTCACGGCGGGCGAGATTGCGCAGATCGTTGTACGCCTGCCCAGCAGGCGTATCTCGTGTCGGCGTTGGCGGAGTCATAGGAGCGCCTCGAGCGCCTGGCGGATCCGCGGCTGCGCCTTTGGGAAAGACGAGGCAACCTTCAACAGGGCCGCCGGCGAGTTCCCGCGGCGGCGCAACCACCGTCGGAGTGCGTCGTAGGCGACGTCGCTGCCTTCTTGATGCATGAGCCGGAAGCAGTCCACGATCGTTCTCTCGGCTGAGTAGATGGAGAACCTAAGTCCATTTCCGGCATCGATGTGGTCGCGTCCGATGTGAAAGGTTGTCGGGTCGAAGCTGTGCCAGGCAACGTGAGCGAGCCCAACGGGATGATGGACACCACGCGGTAGGGCGATATCGGACTCGAACGGGATGGCGTCGCTCAGGTCGTGGTGCACGAGCGCACTCGTTAGACACAACGTCGCCTCTTCACGCACGGCCGTTGCTGCGGCGAGCGAAGCAAAGGCAGTGTCGATCTTGTCAGGACGCAGATACACGCCGCGACCTACGCGTTCGATCTCACCCTTCGCGAGAAGGTCGTAAACCTGATCTTTCCGCAGGCCTGCGGTGCGAGCGTCGCCGAGCGTGAACACGGGTCCGAGGTCCGCCGCCATCATCCACCTCCCAACTCTCTACACATGAAGCCTATCTGTAATGAGTTAGGAAGGCTACGACGAGGCTCAAGGGATGAAACGTTCCTTTGCCGCCATCCCTCCACTCGGAGTCCACATCAACACCGACACCTTGCCCTGCGGAAAACGTATTCGCGCACGAGCAAGGTGGACTGACCCGATCTCAGGTGTTCGCAAAAGTCGATCGATCACCGTCGACAACAAAGCGTCCGCATACGAGTTCTTCAGAGCGCTAAGGTCCCACGCCGGCGCAGACCTCGACCCGTTCATCACACTGACGGACTACGCAAATCAGATCGGAGATCGGTTCCTCCGCGGCGTGGACATGACCTCCACTGCCTCCGGATACCGTGCGGGACTTTGGCTCCGAGCTCTACCGGCGCTTGGGCGTCTATGCATTCGGGACATCACGACCGGAATCGTGGACCGAAGCATCGACCGCTGGGAGATCGAGCACTCTCGCTCGACACTCAAGAACACGATCGCTGCACTCACACGAGTTCTCGACGAGGCCGTTCGCGACGAAATCATCACCCGAAATCCGGTGAGAGACCGGGCTCATCGACGGTATAGGATGCGGGAGGCACCGCAGCTCCAAACACCCATTCCTTCACTCACCGATGTCGGACTGATCGCTGCCGCGTGTGCCGAGGCCCACCAGAGCTACGGCGACCACGTCATGCTCAGCGCCTTTCTTGCCGCACGCACTTCAGAAGTCGCCGGGCTCGTCGTCGGCGACATCGATTGGACGAACAGGATCGTCGCGATCGAACGCCAGTGCTTCCCCGGTGCCGGCGGCCTCAGCATCAAGCCTCCGAAGGGTCGTCGAGCTCGCCAGGTGCCGATCATTGAGCCGCTTGAGCCTGTGCTGCGCAGGCTCACGATGCGGCGGGCGCGCAGCCTGCCGTTGTTGCGCGGGCCACGCGGCGGTGTCATCACGACTGCAACGTTGCGTGACGCAACCGGTTGGGACGAGCTGGTTGCATCGCTGGGGTTGCGGGGGTTGCGCCGTCATGACCTGCGGCATGCGGGTGCAACCTGGTTCTCGAATGCCGGCGTCCCGATCCATGTCGTGAGCGACATCCTCGGGCATACGTCCGTTGAGACCACGCGTGCGTACCTTCACACTGACAACACCGCACTGCAGAACGCTGCGGCACGGATCAACAAACACCTCCGGGAGACTGCGATGAACAGCTGATATGTAGTTGCTTTTGTCAAGTGGGCAGGGTGAAGCGGCGTCCGGGATGATCGTTCCCGGGCGCCGCTTCTGCTGGTCATCGAGT
>NZ_JBEPNA010000029.1:0-15576 GCF_040546025.1 Marisediminicola sp. UYEF4
CGACTCGATGACCAGCAGAAGCGGCGCCCGGGAACGATCATCCCGGACGCCGCTTCACCCTGCCCACTTGACAAAAGCAACTACATATCAGCTGTTCTTCCCAGTGAAGTGCGCCCGCGCTTACGCGGAGGCGAGCCAGAGGTCCGGTCCGAAGACCTCGTAGTGGATGTTCGCCGCGGGAACCCCCGAATTGAGCGCCTGGTTGCGGATGACGCGCATGAACGGGAGGGGCCCGCACAGGTAGAGCGTGGCGCCGGCGGGGATCTCGACGTTGTCGAGTGACATGAAGCCGGTGTGGGCGCCGTCGTCGGCGCCCTCCACCGGGTTCTCGAGCCAGAGCTCGAGGGCGGCGAAGTCGAGCTGGTCGACGTCGTCGACCATCTGCTCGCGCATGGCCCAGCGCTCCGAGGTGCTCTCGGCGTGGAGCACCGTGACGGCGCGCTGGGAATTCCTTTCGACGAGTGAGCGCAGAATGGACGCGCTCGGTGTGCAGCCGATTCCGGCCGAGGCGAGGATGAGGGCGCCGTCGCCGTCGGCGAGGGTCACGTCGCCGCACGGGTGCGACAGGACGAGCGTGTCGCCGACCTGCACGTCGCGGTGCAGAATGGGCGAGACCTCACCGTCGGCATCGAGCTTGGTCGTGAAGACCCGCACATCGGTACCGGTTCCCGCCGACAGCGAGTACTGGCGAACCTGGCGGATGCCATCGGGCATCATCACGCTCACGCTGACGTACTGCCCCGGGAGCGACTTCGACACGGGCGTGCCGTCGGCGGGCACGAGGGTGAAGGTCATCGACTCGGTTCCCGCGGCCGTCTTGTCGGTGACGATCCACGGGGCGAGGGCGTTCTTGCTCGCCAGGCCCGCATACAGGCCGTTCTCCAGCTTGATCAGGGCGTGGGCCATGAGCCAGTACACCTCTGTCCAGGCGTCAGCGATCTCGGCCGTGATGACGTCGCTGAGCTCGTCGGCGATTCCCTCGAAGAGGTACTTGTAGACCACGTCGTACTGTTCGGGACGGATGTCGAGGGACACGTGCTTGTGGGCGATGCGGCTCAGGAGCGCCTCAGGGGTCGTGCCCGGGTTCGCGACCAGGTGGGTTGCGAACGCGGCGATGCTCCCCGCGAGGGCCTGTTGCTGGGAGCCATTCTTCTGGTTCGAGCGGCTGAACAGCCCGTCGAACAGCTCCGGGTGCGCGGTGAGCATGCGGCTATAGAAATTGCGCGCGATCGCGGGCATTCGCTCGCCGACAAGCGGCAGGGTGGCTTCGATGATCGGGGTCGAGGATGCTGAGAGCATTCGTGCGCCTTCTTCCGTAGGGAAGCTCTAAATCTAGCATTCAATAAGCAAGTATTTGACCGTGGTCAGCGTGGGCGGGTGGTGAGTCCCACGAGAACCGGTCCCGCGAGGCTGCCGTGCGGCAGGCTCGCGATGACGAGCGGATCGAGCTCGGCGTAGAACGCTTCTCGGGCGCGGCCGAGAGCGCTTCGCAGCCCGCATCCGGCCAGGAGAGGGCACGGGCCGTGGGGGGTCTCGCAGGCGGCGACATCCGTTCGGGTGTCGAGGCGGCGCAGCAGCCAGCCCACCGTGGCCTGGCGGCCCTGGGCGCTCAGGCGCACACCGCCGCTGCGGCCGCGAACCACCTCGACGAGGCCGAGTTCCCGAAGCCGGATGACGGCCTTGCTCACGTGGTTGTAGGGCGTGCCCACCTGTTCAGCGATCACCCGCGCCGTCGTGAGGCCGAGATCGGTGGGCGCGGCGAGCAGCATCATCACCCGGAGGCAGACGTCAGAAAATGCGCTGATCCTCATGGGTCAAGACTAGGTCCGCGTGGCGGCCGCGGAGGCCCCGGTGCCGACGCCGGATAGCGGCGCAATCGAAACACTCCCGCAACACGTGCCCAATAGAGTGGGCAAATGGGAGACCTCTTTGACGGCTACGCGGCCGCGACCGCGGCGGCGAAGATGCGCAAGGGCGCGCATCCATTCGACGAAATGTTCGAAACGTCCGATTCTGCTCGCGCGGCCTATCGGGAGATCCACACCGCGCTCTCGCATATGACGCAGGACGAGTTGCGGGGCCGCGCTGAGGCGCTCGCGAGCTCGTACCTCGCCCAGGGCGTCACGTTCGACTTCGCCGGCGAGGAGCGTCCCTTCCCGCTGGATGCCGTTCCGCGGGTCATCGACCAGGCCGAGTGGGCCAACGTCGAGGCCGGGGTCAAGCAGCGCGTGCTCGCCCTCGAGGCGTTCCTCGCCGACATCTACGGCCCGCAGAACGCCGTGCGCGACGGCATCATCCCCGCGGGGCTCATCAGCTCGTCGAGCCACTTCCACCGCCAGGCCGCCGGCATCGACCCCGCCAACGGAGTGCGCATCCAGGTCTCCGGCATCGACCTCATCCGTGACGAGGCCGGCGCCTGGCGCGTGCTCGAAGACAACGTGCGGGTGCCGAGCGGCGTCAGCTACGTGATCTCCAACCGCCGGGTCATGGCGCAGACGCTGCCCGAGCTGTTCGTGAGCATGAGGGTGCGCCCGGTCGGGGACTACCCCAACAAGCTGCTCCACGCCCTGCGCGCGAGCGCCCCGGAGGGTGTCGACGATCCGACGATCGTCGTGCTCACGCCCGGCGTCTATAACTCGGCATACTTCGAGCACACCCTGCTCGCCCGGCTCATGGGCATCGAGCTCGTCGAGGGCCGCGACCTGTTCTGTTCCGGCGGCAAGGTCTGGATGCGCACGACGTCGGGCCCGACGCGCGTCGACGTGATCTACCGCCGCGTCGACGACGAGTTCCTCGACCCGCTGCAGTTCCGCGCCGACTCGATGCTCGGCTCGCCCGGGCTGCTGCTGGCCGCCCGACTCGGCAACGTCACGATCGCCAACGCGATCGGCAACGGCGTCGCCGACGACAAGCTCGTCTACACCTACCTGCCCGACCTCACCCGCTACTACCTCGGCGAAGACCCGATCCTGCCGAACGTCGACACCTGGCGGCTCGAGGACCCGGGAGCGCTCGAGGAGGTGCTCGACCGGCTCGACCAGCTCGTCGTGAAGCCCGTCGACGGCTCGGGCGGCAAGGGGCTGGTCGTGGGACCGGATGCCTCGCGCGCCGAGCTCGAGGCGCTGCGCAAGCGACTCATCGCCGACCCCCGAGGCTGGATCGCGCAGCCGGTGGTGCAGCTCTCGACGATCCCGACGCTCGTCGACGACGGCCTCCGCGCCCGCCACGCCGACCTGCGCCCGTTCGCCGTCAACGACGGCAGCGACGTCTGGGTGCTCCCTGGAGGGCTCACCCGCGTGGCTCTCCCCGAGGGGCAACTGGTCGTCAACAGCAGCCAGGGCGGCGGGTCGAAAGACACCTGGGTGGTCGGCCGGGAGCCTCTGCAGGTATCGCGGCACAGCATCCAGGGCCTCGTCGCGGACCAGGCGGCGCCGACCGAGTCGATCACGATCATCACCGCGGACATGCTTGCCGAGCATGCCGCGCAGGACCACCCACAGGATCACCCGCTGATGGACCGGCCGCGCGATCAGGGGCAGCAGGAGCAGCAACAGCAGCAGTCCAGCGAGGAGTCATCATGCTAAGCCGGATCGCCGAGAGCCTCTTCTGGATCGGCCGCTACATCGAACGCAGCGACGGCACGGCGCGCATCCTCGATGTGCACCTGCAGCTGCTGCTCGAGGACCCGTGGATCGAGGAGAACCTCGCCTGCCGGTCGCTGCTCAGCGTGATGGGAGCCGAGGTTCCCGAGGACCGCGAGATCTCGCGCGCCGACGTGCTCGCGCTGCTCGCGGTCGACCGCTCCGAGCCGGCATCCATCGCCTACTCGCTCGGCGCCGCACGGGAGAACGCCCGGCGCGCCCGCGAGATCGTCTCGAGCGAGCTCTGGGAGTGCCTCAACACGACGAGGGCCCGGATGCCGCGCAAGGTCGCCGGCGACAAGGTGCACGAGTTCTTCGGTTGGGTTCGCGAGCGCTCCGCCCTCGCGGTGGGCATCATCGAGTCGGCCACGAGCCGTGACGAGGCCTGGCAGTTCTTCACCCTCGGCCGCAGCATCGAGCGCGCCGACATGACCGCCAGGCTGCTCGCCACGCGGTCGCTGACCGAGGCGAGCGGCCCGTCGTGGACCACGATCCTGCGCTCCTGTGGCGCCTATGAGGCCTACCTGCGCACCTACCGCGGCGTGCCGAGTGCCAAGAACGCGGCCGAGTTCCTGCTGCTCGACCGGTTGTTCCCCCGCTCGATCCTCTTCTCGGTGCGCCGGGCCGAGGCGTGCATGCGTGACATCGACCCGCGCGCCGACAGGTCGGGCACGAGCGACCAGGCGCAGCGGCTGCTCGGCCAGATCCGCAGCCAGCTGGAGTACCGGCCGATCGTGGAGATCCTCGACGACCTGCCTCACCACATGGACAGCGTGCAGCTCGCCACGAGCGCCGCATCCGAGGCCATCCGGCAACGCTATTTCCCATCGAACGCCGCACCGAACTGGGTGAGTGAGAACTCGTGAACCGCCTGCGCATCACCCACACGACCGGCTTCCACTATGGCGGCGAGGTCACCGCGTCGTACAACGAGGCGCGGATGCTGCCCACGAGCGCCGACGGGCAGCTCGTGCTGTACTCGAACCTTGAGATCCGTCCGATGTCGGCGAGTCATAACTACGTCGACTACTGGGGCAGCCGGGTGTCGACGTTCGAGATCCTCACCCCGCACCGGGAGCTCGCCCTCACCGCGACGAGCCTCGTGGAGGTGCGGCCCAAGGTGCACTCGGCGCACACCATCAGCTGGGATGACCTCGCCGTCGCCGCCGAGCGCGCGACCGAGTTCGTCGAACAGCGCGGGCAGACGCCGCGCACCGACCCGCCAGAGGAGGTCATCGCGCTCGCGCGGGCGATCGCCGACGACTGCGTGAGCCCCTGCGAGGCCGCCGAGCGCATCTGCGTCGCGATCGGCAACGCCGTCGAGTACATGCAGGGCGTCACGGCGGTGACGACCACCGCAAAGGAAGCCTGGGCCCACCGCAAGGGTGTCTGCCAGGACATCGCGCACCTCGCGATCGGGGCGCTTCGCTCGGTCGGGATCCCCGCGCGGTACGTGTCGGGCTACCTGCACCCGAAACCGGATGCCGCGATCGGCGAGACCGTCGCCGGGGAGTCGCACGCGTGGGTCGAGTGGTTCTGCGGCGAGTGGCGCGGCTACGACCCGACGAACCTCATCGACATCGGCGACCGGCACGTGACGGTCGGCCGCGGACGCGACTACAACGACGTGCCGCCGCTGCGTGGCGTCTACGCCGGCCCGTTCACATCACAGCTCTTCGTCAAGGTCGAGATCACCCGCGAGAGCTGACGCGTCGATCAGGAGCGCTGCACCGCGGCCTCGTCGATGACGACGACGTCGCTGGCGCGCCTCCCGCCGTCGTGCGTGACACCGACCCGCCAGCCCGCGCGCCAGGTCCGCAGGTGCTGGTGTCGGACCATCCAGACGAGGCCGACGATCGCCGCCGCGAATCCGGATGCCGCACCGACACCGAGCGAGAACCTCGGCCCCAGTTCGTTCGCGACGAGGCCGACGACGGGCGCTCCGATCGGGGTGCCGCCCATGAAGATGGCCATGTAGATCGCCATCACCCGGCCCCGCACGGCGGGATCGGTCGAGAGCTGCACCATGCCGTTGGCCGTGGTCATGAAGGTCTGCGCGGCGACCCCGACGAGCACGAGGGCGAGCCCGAACGACCACAGCGTCGGCACGATCGCCGCGACGAGGCATCCGATTCCGAACACGCCCGCCGACGCGAGCAGGAACCGCAGGCGCGGAGTCTCCCGGCGCGCCGACAGGAGCGCACCGGTGACCGACCCCACGGCCATCACCGATGAGAGCACGCCGAACTCGGCCGCCCCGGCCGCGTACTCCACCCGCGCCATTGTCGCGATGTAGATGCCGAAGTTGAGCCCGAAGGTGCCGATGAGGAAGACCATGACGAGGATCACGAGGATGTCGGGCCGCCGGGCGACGTAACGGAAGCCGCCGACGAGGTTGCCGCGCTCACGCACCGCCCGTGGCGCCGGCCGGAGCTCCCGCACGCGCAGGAAGGTGAGCGAGAGGAGCACCGCCGCGAAGGACGCGGCGTTGATGAGGAACACCGGACCAGCACCTACGAGCACCGTGAGCAGGCCCGCGACGGCCGGCCCGATCATCCGCGCCGCGCTGAATGACGCCGAGTTCAGCGCCACGGCGTTGGAGAGGTTGCTGCGGCCGACCAGTTGCGAGACGAAGGTCTGCCGGGCCGGAGCGTCGAACGCCGCGACACAGCCGAGCAGGGCCGCGAAGACGTACACGTGCCAGAGCTCGACGGCGCCGGTGATGGTCAGAACCCCGAGGGCGAGGCCGAGCACCCCCATCAGCGCCTGCGTCGTCATGAGGATTCGACGCTGGTCGAATCGATCGGCGACGAGTCCGGTCAGCGGGAGCAGGATCAGCTGGGGGCCGAACTGGAGGGCCATCACGATGCCGACTGCGACGGCGTCGTTATCCGTCAGCTGGGTGAGCACGAGCCAGTCCTGCGCGGTGCGTTGCATCCAGGTGCCGACGTTCGACACGAGAGCGCCGGCGGCCCAGACGCGATAGTTGAACCCGCTCAGCGAGCGGAACATTGCGCTCAACTCTCGGCGAGTCCCTGCAGCACTGCGGCCGCCTCGGAGAGCGAACTGCGCTGCGCCGGTGTCAGTGTCTCGAGTCGTCCGCAGAGCCATTCGTCGCGCCGCCGCCTGGTCTCCCGCACGATGTCTGTGCCGTTGGCGCTCAACGCCAGCAGCACCTTGCGCCGGTCGTCCGTCGACGGGTGCCGATCGACGTAGCCCGCCGCGA
Source organism: Marisediminicola sp. UYEF4 (assembly GCF_040546025.1). Lineage (NCBI taxonomy): Bacteria > Bacillati > Actinomycetota > Actinomycetes > Micrococcales > Microbacteriaceae > Marisediminicola > Marisediminicola sp. UYEF4. Next base: position 6,868 of record NZ_JBEPNA010000029.1, read on the forward strand.
CGAGGGCATTCACGGTGCGGTTCATCGACGGGAGGGTGACCCGCTCGATCTCGCCGAGCTGGCTGAGGGTCTGGGCGCCGCGCACCGCGAGCACGCCCAGAACGGTCGTCTGCCCGTCGGTGAGCCCGTCATCGGCCTTTTCGGCCCGCAAGCGCCGGGCGAGCCGGATTACGGAGGCCCGCAGCTCGGAGCTCAGGTCATGGGTGTCGGGCTCGTCGGTCATGATTGCTTAGCCTAACAAATTAGCCTAGCTAAGCAAATGTGCTACTCCCGCGCGAGCAGCGCGTCGATGCGTGCGAGGAGCTCTTTCGAGTTGAACGGCTTGAGGATGTAATCGTCGGCGCCCGACGCGAACGCGCGCTCGACATCCTCCTCCTGTGCCTTCGCCGTCAGCATCAGGATGCGGGTCCTCGACACCGCGGGATCCTCGCGCACGGCGTGGCAGACCTCGAGCCCGGTCATCCTCGGCATCATCCAGTCGAGGATCACGAGCTCCGGATGCTCCGCGCGAACGGAGGCCAGACCGGCCTCACCGTCCATCGCCGACGTCACGTCGTGACCGGCCCGCCGCAGCTTGTGCATCACGAGGGTCAGCACGTCCGGATCATCTTCGACCACGAGAATTCGCGCCATTGCCACCGTCCCCCTTTGTGCGCCACTAAGTTTACGAGTAACGCGGACCAATCTTGTCATCTTCGGGGGCCGTCGAGGGGGAGCATCATGGCTGGACAAAACATCGTGTCGTCGGTGCGCGCTGCACGCGGAAGCTCGCGCCTGCTCGCGCACATCTTCACCCTGTTTCTCATGTACGTGCTCGGCCTCGCCGCCGTCTTCCTCACCCCGCCGGGGTCGAACTTCGCCGCGTGGTGGCCGGCGGCGGGGTTGGGCGTGGCCGCGATGCTGTTCGCGAAGGGTCCCGCCTGGCGGATGGCGATCGCGATCGCGCTCGTCACGACGGCATCGAACTACGTCGCCGGCCGGCCGCTCGAGGTCGCGGTGCTGTTCGGTGTGGCAAACGCCTGCGAGGCCTGGCTGGTTTCCGCGCTCATCACCCGCGGCGGGCGCGCAGCCAGGCTCGAGGGCATGCCCGACGTCGCCCGCCTGCTCGGCGCCGTCCTCGCAGGCGCTACCGTCTTCGGGCTGCTGGCCGGGGGAATGGTGTGGATGCTGCTCGGCGGCGACTTCCTGGCGAGCGGTGTGGCGCTCGCGGTCTCCCACGCTTCCGCTGTGATCGTGATCGTGCCGACGGTGCTTGCCAGTGCCTCGTCGCTGCGCGTAGGCCGCGGCGCCGAGCGGCTCATCCAGCTGGCGGTCCTCGCCGCAGTCGTGTTCCTTGTGTTCTCGCCGGGCCAGATTCTGTCTCTCGCCTTCCTCACCTTCCCCGTGCTCGGCTGGGCCACCTTCCGGTTCGGAGTGAAGTTTGTCGCGGTGGAGATCCTCATCACCGGCGTCTGCGTGACCGTGCTCACCTCGGTGGGAGGCGGACCGTTCGTCCATGAAGGATTCAACGGTTTCCTGACCAGCACCGAACTTCTGCAGGTCTATCTCATCTCCCAGGCGGCGACGATGCTCTTCCTCTCGACCGCCCGCCGCGAGCGCGAGAACCTCGCGCTCGAGGTGGAGGCGAGGGAGCAGCTCCTGCGCGGCGGATTCGTCGGCGCGCAGGTGGGATTCGTGATCCTCGCGCAGCACGACACCGACTCGATCAGGGCGGTCGAGGGCAACTCCGTCGCCGCCCAGCTCCTCGACTGGCCCGAGCTCGCCCAGCCGACGCGCACCGAGATGCTCGTCCCGATCCGCGGAGGCAGCCCTTTCGTCGAGGTCGTCGCGAAGGTGCTGACGGATGCTGGCGAGCAGTTCAGCGGCGACATCGAGCTTCAGAGCGGGCACCTCATCGAGGTCTTCGTGACGAGGTTCGGCGGCGAGGACGGCGCGGCCGTCGCAACGGCACAGCTGATCGACGTGACGGCCAGGCGCGAGGCGGAGCGCGCCACCATCGACGCCCTGCGGCAGGAGCAGGATGTCGCGGAGCGGCTTCGCGACCTGAGCCGCCAGAAGGACAACTTCGCATCGTCGGTGAGCCACGAGCTGCGCACCCCGATCACGAGCATCCTCGGCTTCGCGGAGGAGCTCGAGGAGACGACGACGGGCGACGACCAGGCCTATGTTCGCATCATCCTCCGCAACGCCCGGCGCCTCACCGACCTCGTCGAGAACCTCCTCGAGATCTCCAGCATGACGACCCAGAACTCCATCCGCCCGGTCGCGGCCGTCGATGTGAACAGCGTGCTGCGCGCCTGCATCGGCCAGCAGGGCGACGCGGCGCTCGGCCGCAACCAGACCGTCACGGTGAGCGTCGACCTCGCGGACCCCGAGGTTCTCTGCGACGTGCGTGACCTCTCGCGGATCGTCTCCAACGTGCTGTCGAACGCCCTCAAGTTCACGCCGGAGCACGGCTCCGTGGAGCTGTCGTCGTCGCTGCGCGGCGACCACGTCGAGGTCGTCGTGACCGACAGCGGCCCCGGCATTCCGTCGGAGGACGTGGAGCACGTCTTCGAGCGGTTCTACCGGTCGCCGGCAGCGACGCTGAAGGGTATGCCGGGAACGGGTCTCGGCCTCTCGATCGTGCAGTCGCTCGTCGACCGCCTGGGTGGGTACGTCACCATCACCGACGCCGAGCCGCACGGGACGACCGTCAAGATCGCGTTGCCGGCAGTGACGGCCGTGTCGGAGGAGCCCGCGATCGTGGCAGGTTAGGCGCGCGCCGTCACCCGCCCTGCGTCCGCGCGCCGGTGCACTCGCGCCAATACAATGGAGGCGTTCGAGGAGGACACACGGTGATCCAGTTCACTGCGGCGCGGCAGGACCACACCTTCACCGACGCCCACGGCGTCACGGTTCACTACTACGTGTGGAAAACCGGCAAGCCGCGCGGCATCGTGCAGATCGCGCACGGGCTCGGCGAGTACGCCGCGCGCTACGAGCGGCTCGCCCAAGCGCTCGTAGGCGACGGCTACACGGTCTACGCCGACGATCACCGCGGGCACGGGAAGACCGGCCTCGGCCAGCACGGCGGCGACCACTCCCGTCTCGGCCGGTTGGGCCCGGGCGGCATGAAGGCGACCGTGGAGGCGGTGCGCGACCTCAGCGCCATCATCCGCGGCGAGAACCCCGATGTCCCCCTCGTCCTGTTCGGGCACAGCTGGGGGTCGATCATCGTTCAGAAGATCATCAACGACCACTCGCACGAGTACGACGCAGTCGTGCTGTCGGGAACCGCCTACCGCACCTTCGTGCACATGAAGGGCGGCGACCTCAACGCCAAACACTCGCACCTCGGCGACACGGGCTACGAGTGGCTGAGCCGCGACGAGAAGGTCTCGGCGGCGTTCCTCGCCGACGAGCTCGCGTTCACCGCCGATGCCATCAAGCTCTTCGGGCTGCGCGACGCACTAGGCCTGCTCGGCAAGCCGGCGAAGCAGCTGAAGCACGACATCCCGCTGCTCATCCAGGTCGGCAGCGATGACCCGTTCGGCGGCACGGCGAGCGCGGAACTGCTTGCCCAGGCCTACGTGATACGTTCGCGGCTCACTGATGTCGAGCTGATCATCTACACCGACGCGCGGCACGAGATCTACAACGAGACGAACTATCCCGAGGTCACGGCTGATCTGTTGAAGTGGCTCGACGGCCACTTCGCTCGGGGTAGGTGACCTGGGTCAGCTCCTCGGAGAGGCTCCAGAGCCGCGCCGCGACGGCGGGGTCGGATGCCGCGGCGGATCGCTTCACGAGAACCGGCGTGCCCTTCAGCTCGCCTCGGCCGGCCGGCCCGACGTAGCTGCCGCCGGGCACGTCCGCCGTCGCGGCGAACAGCGTCGGCAGGGCGCCGCCCGCGGCATCCTGCGAGAGGAGCCGGTTGCCGAGCTTCGCGAGAGCCGCGCCGAAGCGGTTGTCGGACTTCTGCAGGTTCGTCGCTGCCCACCCGGGATGAGCGGCCGTTGCGATCACGGGGGAGCCGTCCTCGCTGAGGCGCCGCTGCAACTCGAGCGTGAACAGCAGGTTCGCGAGCTTGGACTGGCCGTACGCCTCCCACCGTCGGTAGGTGCGGGTGCTCCAGTTCGGGTCGACGTTGTCGATCTTGCCTCCGCGGTGGGCGAGGCTCGCGACCGTAACGACCCGGCCGGTGATGCGCGGCAACAGCAGGTTGGTGAGCGCGAAGTGGCCGAGGTGGTTCGTGCCGAACTGCGACTCGAATCCGTCCTTGGTGCGGGAGAGCGGGGGTGCCATGATGCCGGCGTTGTTGATGAGCGCGTGGATGTCTCCGCTCCAGTCCTGAGCGAACTCGCGCACGGAGGCGAGGTCGGCGAGGTCGAGCCTGCGCACCTCGACCGATCCGGCGATCGCGCCCGCGGCATCCGCGCCGCGCTTGGGATCCCGCACGGCGAGGACGACTCGCGCGCCGCGCCCAGCCAGCGCCTTGGCTGCCTCGAAGCCAATCCCGCTGTTGCCGCCAGTGACGATGACGCTGTGGCCGGCGAGTTCGGGAAGGTCGGCGGTGGTCCAGTTGGTTGCGGGCATGATGCAACCGTAGTTCGTCGATCTTGAACGTAGTCTGGTCGTCGTCGTTCCCTGCTTCTGGAGGTCAATGTGCCGCTCGTCGACAACGCTGTTTATGTGGATGGCCACCGCACCGAGAACCCGCGCAGCGTCGAGGAGACCTTCGAGGTGCTGCGGGAGCGCAAGGGCATGGCCTGGATCGGGCTCTACCGCCCGGATGCCGAGGAGATCAGGGGCGTCGCCACCGAGTTCGGGTTGCACTTCTTGGCGGTGGACGATGCGCTGGCCGGTCACCAGCGAGCGAAGCTCGAGCGCTATGGCGACACTCTGTTCGTCGTCTTGCGACCGGCTCGATACCTCGACGCGGAGGAGAAGGTGGAGTTCGGCGAGTTGCATGTATTCCTCGGTCCCGGATTCGTGGTCACCATTCGGCACGCCGAGTCACCCGACCTGAAGCGGGTGCGGCGGCGCCTCGAGGAGAACCCCGAACTGCTGGCGCTCGGCCCCGAGTCGGTGCTCTACGCGGTGCTCGACCAGGTCGTCGACGAGTACGGCCCGGTGCTTGCCGGCCTCGAGAACGACATCGACGAGATCGAGGACCAGCTCTTCGGGAACGACGCCGAGGTGTCACGCCGCATCTACGAGCTCCATCGCGAGGTCACCGAGTTCCAGCGGGCGTCGTTCCCGCTCGTCGCGATGCTCGAAAGCCTGCTTCGAGGCTCGGACAAGTATCTGCTCGACCTCGAGCTCCAGCGCTTGCTGCGGGATGTTCTCGACCACGCCCTCAAGGTGACGGAGCGCGCCGACGCCTTCCGCCTGTTGCTGCAGAACGCTCTCGCGGTCAACACCACCCTGGTGAGCCAGCAGCAGAATGACGAGATGCGCCGGTTGACCGAGGCGAGCCTCGCCCAGAACGAGGAGACCAGAAAGTTGTCCGAGACGACCCTCGCGCAGACTGAACAGACAAAGAAGATCTCGTCGTGGGCCGCGATCCTCTTCGCCCCGACGCTCATCGGCACGATCTATGGGATGAATTTCGATGTCATGCCCGAGTTGCACTGGAGATTCGGGTACCCCCTCGCGGTGGTGGCGATGGTCGCGATGGGCGGGGTGCTCTACTCGGTGTTCAAGGCGAAACGCTGGCTGTGAGAGCGCGATGACCTCGATCTTCAGCAGAATCATTCGCGGGGAGCTGCCGGCGCGGTTCATCTGGCGCGACGAGGTCGCCGTCGCGTTCCTCACGATCGAGCCGCGCTCGCCGGGGCACGTGCTCGTGGTGCCGCGCATCGAGGTCGACCGCTGGCTGGACGTCGGCGAGCAGACAATGGCGCACCTGATGACGATCGCGCACAAGATCGGCGAGGCGCAGCGCGAGGAGTGGGGAAGCGACCGTGCCGGCCTCATGATCGAGGGCTACATGGTTCCGCACGTGCACATCCATGTGTGGCCCTCGTGGTCGCCGTACGAGTTCCACCCCGCCGGGATCGACCGGGCAGCCCGGCCGGCGGACCTCGACGAGGCCGCCGCCCGGTTGCGTGACAGGATGCGCGCGCACGGGCACAGCGAATTCGTCCCGGAAGACGGACCCTCCGGGGCGCTTAGGCTGGGCGACAACGAAAGGCACGACAATGCACGGTGAGTTCAAGGTTCCCGGCGGCAAGCTCGTCGTCGTCGATCTCGATGTCGAACAGGGCGCGATCGCGAACTTCCGGCTCGCCGGAGACTTCTTCCTCGAGCCCGACAGCGCGCTCGAGGCGATCAACGCGGCTGTGAACGGCCTGCCGGAGACGAGCGACGCCAAGCGCATCGCCGCGGCGGTGCGCGCCGCGCTTCCTGACGACGCGCTGCTGCTCGGGTTCTCGCCGGAGTCGGTGGCCGTCGCCGTGCGCCGGTCGCTGGCGCGGGCAACGAACTGGGGCGACTATAACTGGCAGGTCATCCACGGCACGGCCTACTCGCCGCTGATGCAGATGGCGCTCGACCAGGTGCTGGCTGAGGAGGTCGGCGCCGGTCGCCGCGAGCCGACCCTGCGGCTGTGGGAGTGGGATGCCCCCGCCGTCGTCATCGGCAGCTTCCAATCGGTGAAGAACGAGGTCGACCTAGTGAACGCCGACAAGCACGGCTTCTCGGTCGTGCGCCGGATCAGCGGGGGCGGGGCCATGTTCATGGAGGCCGGCACCGCGATCACCTACTCGATCTACGCGCCGTCGGATCTCGTCCAGGGAATGACCTTCGCCGATTCCTACGCGTACCTCGACGAGTGGGTCATCATCGCACTCAAGAACCTCGGGATCGACGCCTCGTACCAGCCGCTGAATGACATCACGAGTCCCAGCGGCAAGATCGGTGGTGCCGCGCAGAAGCGGCTCGGCACCGGCGCCGTGCTGCACCACGTCACGATGAGCTACGACATGGACGGCGACAAGATGGTGCAGGTGCTGCGCATCGGCCGCGAGAAGATGAGCGACAAGGGCACCAAGAGCGCCGCGAAGCGCGTGGACCCGCTGCGCAGCCAGACCGGCCTGAGCCGCTCGGCGATCATCGACCAGATGGTGGCCACGTTCACCGGACTCTACGGTTCGACCCCGAGCAGCGTCACGCCGGACGAGCTCGAGAAGGCGTCGCTGCTCGTCGTCGAGAAGTTCGGCACGGAGGACTGGCTGCAGCGCGTTCCCTAGGAAGAGCTTGTCCGGCGGGTCTGAAGCTCCGCGTACTCGGGATTGCGGCGCAGGAAATCGCGCACGAAGCCGCAGTCGGCGATGACCCGGTAGTCGGTGTCGGAGCGGATGCTGTCGAGCAACGCTCGAACCATTCGCGCCCCCAGGCCCGAGCCGCGCAGCCGGGGTGTGATCTCGGTGTGGGTGATGTGGATCTCATCGCCGATCACGCGGTAGTCGGCAAGACCCACCTCCTCGCCGCCGACGCTGAAGAGGTACTGGTTCTCGGCCACGAGATTCCGAAGTTCAGTCATCGATCCAGCGTACGTTCGTGCGCCCGATGCGGCAACGCGAGTGCGAGAGAATGAACCATGCCCGCACCCTGGACCCCGACATCCGCCAACCGGGTGATCCAGGGCGACAACCTCGCCGTCGTCTCGGCCCTGCCCGACGGTGCGTTCACCGCCGTCTACCTGGATCCGCCCTTCAACACCGGGCGCAGCCAGTCCCGCCAGTCGACCACGAGCGTGCGGTCGGCCACCGGCGCGATCACGGGCTTCAAGGGGCAGCAGTACGATCGCATCCGCGGTGATCTGATGAGCTACGACGACCGCTTCGAGGACTACTGGTCGTTTCTCGAGCCACGTCTGGCCGAGGCCTGGCGCCTGCTGTCCGACAACGGCACGCTCTACCTGCATCTCGACTACCGCGAGGCGCACTACGCGAAGGTGCTGCTCGACGCCCTGTTCGGCCGGGAGTGCTTTCTCAACGAGATCATCTGGGCCTACGACTACGGCGCCAAGAGCAAGAGTCGCTGGCCCGCCAAGCACGACACGATCCTCGTCTACGTGCGCAACCCCGCGAAGTACCACTTCGATTCGGCAGAGGTCGACCGCGAGCCGTACATGGCTCCCGGGCTGGTGACGCCGGAGAAGGTCGCGAAGGGCAAGCTGCCGACGGATGTCTGGTGGCACACGATCGTTAGCCCGACGGGCAAGGAGAAGACCGGCTACCCGACCCAGAAACCGGAGGGCATTCTGCGGCGCATGATCCAGGCCTCCACTCGCGAGGGCGATTGGGTGCTCGACTTCTTCGCCGGCAGCGGCACGACGGGCGCGGCGGCCGCGAGCCTGCGGCGCCGGTTCGTGCTCGTCGACGAGAGCCCGGATGCCGTGGCCGTGATCCGCAAACGCCTTGACAAGGCCGGCGTGGCCTTCGAGTAAAGGCGCCGGCACCGCCGAATGCCGATGGTCGACCGCGTGCACAAGTCCTAAGCCGAGCCGCCTCGAGCCCGCTCGATTCTCAGAGCGCTGCCTTGGTTCTCAGAATGGTGGCGGTTCGTCGTCGTCCTTCTCGTTCTCTCGGTCTTCGTCGCGTGCTGTCGTGTTGAGGGCGCGTTGGAGGTTGTCGTTGACTCCGGCCTGGATGATCGTGGCGGGTTCGGTGATGTACTTCCGCCCGGTGGGTGAGGTCCATTCCAGTGCCCCGGTGCCGT
>NZ_JBEPNA010000030.1:0-15074 GCF_040546025.1 Marisediminicola sp. UYEF4
CTGGAATGGACCTCACCCACCGGGCGGAAGTACATCACCGAACCCGCCACGATCATCCAGGCCGGAGTCAACGACAACCTCACACGCGCCCTCGATGCCAGAGCTTCCGCCGAGGACGAGGGAACACCACCGTTCTAAGATCCCGCAGCGGCAGGGTTTCGACACGGTCGCAGCGCGACCTGCTCGACCAGCGACGCGGTCGCTGCGCGACCTTCCGGCTTTCAGACACCGAGGTTATGCGACACCGCGCTGATGACGGTTCGATTCAATGCTGTGGGGATCGGCGCTCGGGTCACGCGGTTTGTGTCGGCAGCGGTGTTTGCCCTGCCGAGAGAATCTTCGGTTCTGTGGGTCGTGCTCGGGTGAAAGCGAGCACGAGGGCCACGACGGGAACTGTGAAGGCGAGCAGCGGTATCACCGTTGTACCGAAGAGCGCTGCATACCCTCCCCCGAAAGCCAGGCCGACGGCGATGCGGGGACCAAGGGGGCCGCGTAGGCGCGGGATGGTCCACCATGCGATGGCTCCGCCGCCGAGAGCCGCAGACAGTCCCAGCCACGTAGCCATTTCTTGGCCTGCTGGCGCGTCCTGGTAGGCGACTGCGACGGCAGTGATCTCGAGCACGATCAGGCTAGTCGGACCCCAGACCGCCGCTGTGCCGTGGCGAGGGGGAGCGCTGAGCGCGAATGCCGCCAGGAGCGGGATGGCGGAGGCGAGAAGGACCGTGATCCCATGAGCCATAGCGATGGTTTCGTCGGCGGCACCATCCGACCAACCTGCACCGGTGAGTGCGTAAACAACTCCCACGACACCGACTCCTGCGCTGAGGGATGCCAGAAGGCGAACTGCGCCGCGAACGTCGGACGAACGCGCGCGGATCGCCCTGGTTGGTAGGGGTGAGGTCCGGCTGCGTTGCCCGTTGAGAGTGCCGAGAGCCACCAGCGCGACGCCTGCTGCGATGACGGTAGACGTGGCCGGATGGATGAGGCCGATACCGACGGCTGGGGCAATCAGAATGCCAGCGATTGCCGCCAGAGGAACGCGGGCAACCGACGGCATTCCGGCCCCACCGAACGCACCGTCGACGAGCAGCCCGATTCCTGCCGCGCCAACGGCCCAGGCGATGACGAAGAGCAAACCCCAAGCGCCGGCCAGGCCGGTCTGGGGTTGGTTTGCGTCGGCCAGACGGAACCCTTGCGCCCACGACAGCTGTGTCAACGCTGCCAAGACCAGCGCCGCGAGAAGGGTCAGGAGAACGACGAGTGCGCGGGGTGGGGCGATCAATCGTCGTACTCTGAAGAGAGCGATCACTCCCAGCAGAGTGAGGGCAGGGGCTATGCCGGCCAGGACCATCCCAACCTCACCCCCGGGCCCGGATGCTCCGCTCCACCCGATCAGCAGGAGTATCCATGCGCAGGCTCCCAGCCCCATCGCCAACAAGGCGGCCCAGAACGAAACGCGAGCATCAAGGCGCAGAGCTACGCCATTGACCAATGCAGAGAAACCGTCGGCAACGGATGGGGCCGATCGTCGCTCATCGTCAGCTTGGTCACGCAAACTGCCCACGAAGATGTCACCGTTCGCTTGCCGCCACGAGGCTGGGTACCAGCGCAACAACCGCTGAAACCGGTCCGCCCGGCCGCGGCTCATCACGCGGCACCTGCATCCGGCGCCACCGCAAACTTGTGAATCGAAAGCTGCGCCCGCGCGGCTCTCGTCGACCTCTCCATCAGCTCAACCTCCGCTGACAACCGTGTGGCCCCGTCATCCGTGATCACGAAATAACGCCGGGCGCGGCCAGAGACTATCTCCTCGCCGTCTGGGCGAATCAGGCCGTCCGCTTCGAGCCGGTCGAGCGCCGCATACAGGGTTGCAACCTTCAACGACACGCGTCCCTGAGACGCGTCAGCAGTCTCCCGCAAAATCTCGTACCCGTGACGCCTGCCCGAAGCTAAAGCGGTGAGAATCCAGAACGAAGTGTGAGCTAAAACGGAGGCCATGCAAGAAAGCATATTACACAAGATGTAATATACCAGCGCGTCAGAATCTCTCGGGACCGCGCGCTGCATCTGACAGGTCGTGCTGCCCAGGGGGAAGACTTAGGAAGAACGCGGAGCGGAGGGATCCGTTTGACGCCTGCCGTCCACTGCGATTCCTGGTTGCGGATCGATTATGGGAACGCGACTCACCTTTCGCGCAGGTCCGCTGGGTGTCGCTCAACCTCAGTGGCGGCTTCGGGTTTCGCCACGATCGCTGCGCGACCTGCTCAACCGGCGGTTCAGCGTGGCAGACCGTGCACGGCGACCGGGGCGCGGTGCCGGCAGTCACATCGTGACGACGATCCGCCCCCGTGCGGTGCCCTGTTCCAGATAGCGAATCGCGTCGGCCGCCTCGGCCAGCGGGAACGCGCGGTCGACGATCGGGGTGATCGCGGCGGCCTCCACGAGCGCCTTGAGCACTCCGAGCGGATCGTCGGTCGTGCTCGCGGCCCGGGGGTTGACCCTCTGGCTGAGGAACGGGCCCGCAACGAGCAGGGCGACAAATTTGCCGATGCTGCCGATCCAGCGGCGTCCGGGGCGGCCGAAACCATCGTGCCCGATGAGCACGTAGGTCCCCTTCCGAATCAGTGCCCGGCGGATCTCGGAGAGCGAGTGGTTTCCCGGAATGTCCACAATGAGGTCGAAGCGCGTGGCTCGGAGGGTGAAGTCCTCGCGGGTGTAGTCGATGACGTCCTGCGCGCCGAGAGCTCGCAGAAGGTCGAGCTTGGCTGTGCTGTCCACCGCGGTCACCTGCGCCCCGAACGCGACGGCGATCTGCACGGCGAGGCTGCCGACCCCGCCGCCAGCGCCGTTGACCAGCACCCTTTGCCCCGGACGAACCTGCCCCTCGTCGCGCACGCTGCGCAGAGCGATCAACGCCGCGGTCGGCACAGCGGCGGCCTGCTCGAACGTGACATTCGCCGGCTTGATCCTCAGCGCAGCCGCGGGCACCGACGCGTACTCGGCGAAGGCGCCGCCGTTCGACCACTGGTGCGTCGTGAGCGTCTCCCCGAACACCTCGTCGCCCGGTGAGAACTCCGTCACGTCGCGCCCGACTGATTCCACCGTTCCCGCAAGGTCCGTTCCCGGAACGCGGTTCTTCGGCTTCCGCAGCCCGGAGCCCATGAGGCGCAGGAGGTACGGGAGTCCGTAAACGACGTGCCAGACATCCGGATGCACCGATGCGGCGTGCACCCGCACGAGCACTCCGTCAGGCGCCACACGGGGCGTATCGACCTCCTCGAAACGCAGCGAATCCGGCCCTCCGTACCCGTCCTGAAGAATCGCTTTCACGCGTCTCAGATTAGTTTCGAGTGGCGACTGGACGCGAGACATATTCTGAACTTATGATGACTCCGGCATCGCTGGTGTCCTCGCAGTTCTAGTCCAATTGGGGCTCTCCCTCGGACCGGTTAGAAAGCACGATGTGACCGGAATGGACACCACTGAGCTGATCATCAACGTGCTGGGATTCGTTGCGACTCTCTTCGCCGTTTTCATGTGGGTGCCGCAGGCGCGCATCACCTGGCAGAACCGAAACAACGCCCAGAAGCTCGCGGGTGTGTCCGAGACGACGCAGTGGTTGTCAGCGGTCAGCTACCTGCTCTGGGGTGTTTTCGGCGCGCTCAGCGAGTCGTTCTGGGTGATGGCCCCGAGCCTGATCAGCTTTCCGCTCTCGGTCGCCACGATCGTCGTCGTGCGCCGCGGTAGGCGCCTGCCTCCGCTCACGAAGTCGATCCCGATCATCCCGATGACGACGGAGTCGATCTCGGTCATCACCACGACCGCATCGCTGCCAATTGTCGCCACCGCGACGGCCCCGATTTCCATCGTGTCCTCCGGCACCGCGGCATCCGTCGGCACCTTCGGGGCGCACGGCGAATACACTGCCACGGGGCCGATTCCGGTGCTCGCCTAGCACCTCCGGAACGTCGCCCAACCGACGCCCCGCACGAGGGAAACGCCCAGTTCCGAGGCTTAGAGTCGGAGCATGAATCCGCATGGAACCAAGTCGATGTTCGTGTCGCGTAATTCGCTCAAATGGCTTCCCGCCGTAGTCGTGCCGGCGGTCGTCGTCGCGGGCGTCATCGCGCTGCCTCTTCAGGCCGGTGCGGCCGTCGACCTGCCCGACAAGACGCCGGAGCAGGTCCTGCTCATGGTGAGCGACAGCACCGTCACCTCGTTCTCCGGGACGGTCGAGAAGACCGCCGACCTCGGGCTGCCGAACATGGACCTCAGTGCCGGACTTTCCCCCGGCATGGTCGACCAGATGTCCGAGTCGATCCCCGAAGGCATGGAAGACTTCGTGCCCGGCGCGGCGACCACCGGCGCTCTCACTTCTGCGCTCGAACTGTTCAGCGGTTCGCAGACCGCCCGCGTCTACGTCGACGGGCCGACCAACGTGCGCGTGCAAATCAAGGACCCGCTCGCCGAGCGCAACATCGTCAGCAACGGCAGCGATGCCTGGCTGTACGACTCGGAGACCAACACCGCGACTCACGCCGAGATCCCCTCCGATCTCGAGGCGACGGTCGAGGAGAAGCTCGCCGCCCTCAAGGTGCTCGCTCCGTCCGACCTGTCGACGCCCGCGCAGGTCGCTGACCGCTTCCTCGCCGAGATCGACCCGAGCACGACCGTCTCGGTCGGCGCCGACGGCGAGGTCGCCGGACGTCCCGTCTACGAGCTCGTCCTGACCCCGAAGTCCACCGAGACCCTCGTCGAGTCGATCGCGATCTCCGTCGACTCCGAGACCGGACTGCCGCTCCAGTTCGTCGTGCGTGCGGCCGGCCAAGAAGCTCCGGCCTTCGAGGTCGGCTTCACGTCGATCGACTTCTCCACTCCCTCCGCCGACCTGTTCGAGTTCACGCCGCCAGCTGGCGCGACGGTCGAGGAGCAGGAGATCCCGTCGATGAAGGATGCGACGGATGCGCGTGGCGAGTTCGGCGAGCTCGTGGGCGCGGCGCCCGTCGTCACCGGTGAGGCCTGGAGCACGATCGTCGAGATCGCGGCAGAGTCGGTGCCCGCCGAGCTGAGCGACAACCCGCTCGTCGCGGAACTCGCGACGGAGGTCGAGGGTGGACGACTGCTGTCGACCTCGCTCGTCAACGTGCTGCTCACCACCGACGGCCGCGTTCTCGCGGGATCCGTCCCGGTGGAGCAGTTGCAAGCCGCCGCCTCCGCCCAGTGACGCAGGCCAGCCCGGTCGCGCCGGCACCCGGTCTCCATCCCGGGAGTCGCGCGACCGGGGGTCTGCCGGTCGGAAGCCTCGCGATCGAGACGGTGGGCCTCACCAAGCGGTTCGGCCAGCAGGTCGCGGTCGGCGGAATCAACCTCGCCGTGCCGAGTGGCGCCGTGTTCGGTTTTCTCGGCCCCAACGGCTCGGGCAAGACCACGAGCATCCGGATGCTCCTAGGCCTGACCCAGGCCAGCAGCGGCGAGATCCGCGTGCTCGGCGAGAGCATGCCCGCCAGACTGCACGAGGTGCTCCCGCGCGTTGGCGCCCTCGTCGAGGGACCCGCGTTCTACCCGTTCCTGTCTGGCGACGCGAACCTGCGCCGGCTCGACACCGCCGACCCGCACGCCTCGCGGCGCACCCGCAACGCTCGCGTCGCATCCGCCCTCGAGCGGGTCGGCCTCAGCCACGCCGCCGGCAAGAAGGTCGGCGCGTATTCGCTCGGCATGAAGCAGCGGCTCGGCATCGCGAACGCGCTGCTGCAGCCGCGCGACCTGCTCGTGCTGGACGAGCCCACCAACGGCCTCGACCCGCAGGGGACCCGTGAGGTGCGCAGCCTCGTCCGCTCGCTCGCGGCCGAGGGGACCACCGTGTTCGTCTCGAGCCACCTTCTCGCCGAGGTCGAGCAGATGTGCACCCACGCCGCCGTGATGAGCGCCGGCAGGATCGTTGCCCAGGGCACCCTCGCGGAACTGCGCGAAGTGGGCGAGGCGCGCGTGCGGGTGCGGACCCCGGATGCAGACACGGCCGAGCGAGTGCTCACCGGGCTCGGGCTGGCCGCCGCGATCTCTTCGGCGATCGCGGACGAGGACCCGTGGGTGACCGCGCCCCTCGTGGGCAGAGTGGACGAGCCGGAACTGATTGTGCTCGCCCTCGTCGCCGCGGGGGTTCGCATCCGCGGATTCACGATCGAAGAGCCGAGCCTGGAAGAGAGATTTGTGGCACTGACAGGGGAGGGCTTCGATGTCGTCCAGTGATCTTGCGGTGAAGCGCCCGCCCCGCACCGATGCCCGCCGGGGCCTCGGCTTCGACCTGCTCGGATCGGAGCTGTCGGTGCTGTTCCGCCGCCGCCGCACCTGGGCGATGCTCGTCGCCGTCGCACTGATCCCGATCCTGCTGGCCATCGCGGTGCGCCTCTCGTCCGAGGCACTCGCGCCGGGGGAGGGCCCGCCCTTCCTCGATCGGGTCACCCAGAACGGGCTGTTCACGGGCTTCACCGCCATGGTCGTCGCGATTCCGCTGTTCCTGCCGCTGACGATCGGTGTCGTCGCCGGCGACACGATTGCCGGCGAGGCCGGCCAGGGAACCCTGCGCTACCTGCTCGTCGCCCCGGCCGGCCGGGTGCGGCTGCTGCTGGTCAAGTACATCGGTGCCGCGGCCTTCTCCCTCGTCGCGACGTTGACACTCATGCTCGCCGGCATCCTGATCGGGGTCGCGCTCTTCCCCGTCGGCCCGGTGACGCTGCTCTCCGGCGACGTCATCAGCGTGCCCGAGTCGCTGCTGAGGTCGCTGCTCGTGGCGAGCTATGTGACCGTGTCGTTGCTCGGCCTCTCGGCGATCGGGCTGTTCATCTCGACCCTCACGGATGTGCCGGTCGGCGCGATGGCAGCGACGATTGTCGTGTCGGTCGTCGCCCAGATCCTCGATGTGCTGCCGCAGCTGTCCTGGCTGCACCCCTGGCTGTTCAGCCACTACTGGCTGGGATTCGCCGAGCTGCTCAGCCAGCCGCTCGACTTCACTTCGTTCGGCGCGAACGCGCTCGTGCAGGGCGCCTACATCGCGGTATTCGGGGCGCTCGCCTACAGCCGGTTCGCCACCAAGGACATCCTCTCTTAGTGGTCATCGGATCCGTTCTCGGCGGACAGGGAATGAGCGAATATCCGCATGTGGCGTAGATTGGCCCCCGTGCGGGGGCGCGAGCTTTCGGCATGCGGTCCTGTGCCCGGATGCGCAGCTGGCCGCTCTGACCAAGCGGGGCCGATCAGTCCCCTACCTTGGAACAGGTGGCCCATGGCTTCGAACACGAACGCACGCGACGAGACGGGGCCCGTCCCGGTCGACCTCGTCACCACCGACGGTGCGCCACCGAAATGGAAGATCGTCGGGCCGGGGCTCGTCGTCGCGGCGACCGGCGTCGGGGCGGCCGACATGGTCGCCACCCTCGTCGCGGGCTCGAAGTTCGGCTACGCACTGCTCTGGGCCGTGATCCTCGGGGTCATCCTCAAGATCGTGCTCGTCGAGGGTGCCGGCCGCTACACGCTCGCGACAGGCAAGACCATCTTCGAAGGCTGGCGCTCGCTCGGCAAGTGGACCACCTGGTACTTCGGCCCGTACATCATGCTGTGGGGCTTCGTCTACGGAGCGACCGCCATGTCGTCCGCCGCCCTGCCGCTCGCCGCACTGTTCCCGCAGCTTCCGCTGCCAGTCTGGGCCGTGATCATGGGCCTCGCCGGGCTCACGATGGTCTGGTTCGGCCGTTACGCGATCTTCGAGAGGATCACCGCGGTGCTCGTCGGGCTCATGTTCATCACGGTGGTTGGCCTTGCCGTCATCGCGGTTCCCGACTTCCCTGCGATGCTCCGCGGCCTCGTGCCGTTGATCCCCGAGGGCGGAGTGCTCTACACGCTCGCCCTCGCTGGCGGCGTCGGGGGAACGATCACCCTGGCCGCCTACGGGTACTGGCTGAGGGAGAAGGGCTGGTCGACGCCGCGCTGGATGAAGGTCATGCGGATCGACAACCGGATGGCCTACGTGATGACCGGCATCTTCGTGATCTCGATGCTCGTCGTCGGAGCCGAGGTCGTCAGCACCGCCGGGGTCACCCTCGCCGCCGGCGACAAGGGCCTCGTCGACCTCTCCGCCGTGCTGAACGAGAAGTATGGCGTGGTCGTGGGCACCGGGTTCCTCGTGGGATTCTGGGCGGCCTCCTTCTCGTCGATCATCGGCGTGTGGAACGGCGTCGGCCTGATGTTCGCCGACTTCTGGGGCAACATGCGCGGCAAGGGGTCCGGCCACCCCGACACGCGCGTCGGCGGCAAGTACTTCAAGTTCTACCTGCTCTGGCTGACCTTCCCGCCGATGCTCCTGCTCCTGCTCGGCCAGCCGATCGGGCTGATCCTCGCCTATGGGATCCTCGGCTCGCTGTTCATGCCTTTCCTCGCCGTGACGCTGCTGGGACTGCTGAACGGCAAGGAGATAGCACGCGAGTGGCGAAACAAAATCTGGACCAACCTCGCCCTCGGGCTCTGCGCCGTGCTGTTCGTGATTCTCGGGGTGCACCAGCTCGTGACAGCCGTGACGACGGTCTTCGCGGCGTAGCGAATGTCGGACCCTCTTCGTACGCTGAGATGAACTCACCACGGCTGGCGGCGCCGCCGCCAGTCTCCCGGTGGTGGGAAGACAGGATCACTCAATGAAGAAGAAGTCCCTCGCCCTCGCGGGCGTGCTCGCGGTCGGCATCGCCCTTGCCGTCGCCGCGCCGGCCAACGCCGCATCCGCCGTGCTCTACGTGCCCGACGACTTCGAGGCGTCCCTCTCGGACACCCGGGCAACGGGCCACTACGAGCTGGTCGGCAGCGGCCTGCGGGTCTACACCGACGGTGCGACGTCGACCGACAAGGTCGCCGAATACATCGGGACGTCGACCAGGCTGGCCACCGTCGGCGAGCCGACCCTCGAGTTCACCAACACCTCGCTCGGCGGCACGCCCGGTTACCAGCTCCTCGTCGACTTCGACGGAGACGGCACGACCGACGGCATCCTCGTTGGGGAGCCCGGGTCCTACGGAAACGACTGGTGGCTGAACAACGCTGCCGCGTCGTTCGTGAAGGCTGCGGCGCCGTCTACGACGGGCGGTTCCGGCAGCGCCTACCACGGCACTCTCGACCAGTGGCGCGAGGTGTTCCCCGACGCCAATGTCACTGCCTTCGGCTTCTCGCTCGGCTCCGGAGTCAAGGGAGACGGCGTGCTGAACGCCATCAACTTCGCCGGCACACGCTACACGTTCGCCATGCAGACCGTTCTCGACGGTCGCGAGGCGTGCAAGAAGGGTGGCTGGGAGACCAGCTCCGCACCGGTGTTCACCAACCAGGGTGACTGCGTCAGCTACTTCGCCCGCAACTAGCCGCCGCGGAGAGGATGCCCGGCAGCAGCACTGCGGCCGGGCACCTTCTCTCACTCCTGCACTCGGGCCCGGCGCCGGGTCGCCGTGACCGTCTTGAAGCGACGCAGCCCACGCTCACTCCCCAGCCGGTGGGCAGGGCATGAATGCGGGGCCGAATCCGGAACCGAGCCCGTCGCCTCCGTCGGGCGGGGGCTCGCCGCGGTTCTCGGTGCCCCCGTAGTGCAGGCCCTGCTGCACGAGCTCACCGCGCCTCCCGGCATCCGCCCGCCGCTGCGGTGCGACCCGGTCTGGGCCGGCACGTTCGGCGATCTCGGGCCACTCGTGCACACCCACTGAATCTCCAACTGGCGCGGACGGGGCCGCGCCGCGGTGCGCCCGGACGGCTACATTGGGCTGCGATCCGCGGTCGCCGACGAGCAGCGGCTGCGTGACTGGCTCGCGCTGGTCGGGGTGGAGTAGCTAGACCGCGCTCGCCCCGAGCTCCGCCTCGAGGCGCTCGACGTCGGCGCGGTGGCAGAGCTCGGTCGCGGGCGTCATCGCGGTCGCCGACCCGGCTGCGACGGCGGCCCGGAACGCGGCATCCGCCCCCCGTCCCTGCGCGAGGCGCAGAACGAACGCCGCCAAAAAGCTGTCACCCGCCCCGACGGTGCTGTGCACCTCGACCGGCGGCACCTGCAGACGCATCACGCCGTCCTTCGACGCGAGCACCGCTCCCGCTCCGCCGAGGGTCAGGGCGACGAACTCGGCGGAGCCGGCCGTGACAAGTTCGGACGCCGCCTCGACCTGGCTCTCCTCGGTGTCGAGGGTCCTGCCCAAGTGCGTGGCGAGCTCCCGCCCGCTCGGCTTGACGAGGAAGACGCCCTCGGCGAGGGCCTCGGAGAGGGCGGGACCGGATGCGTCGACTATGCAGTGCGCCTCGTGCTGGCGGGCCAGGCGGGCGACTCGCGCGTAGAAGTCGTCGGGCACCCCCGGCGGGAGGCTGCCACTCGCCACGACGAAGCCGCCGATCGGGAGCCACTGCTCGAGAACGTCCAGGCACGCCTGCCATTCCGGCTCGGTGAGCTCGGGACCCTCGAGCACGAATCGGAACTGCTTGGCCGTCGAGGTCTCGTCGATGGTGAAGCTCTCGCGGGTACTCCCCGCGATCGGAACCGCGAGGGTGGGCACCCTCTCGGCCTCGATCAGCTGCCGGAACGCGCCGCCCGTCGCACCGCCGGCGGTGTAGATCGCGAGCGCCTGCCCGCCGAGCCGGCGGACGACCCGCGCCACGTTGACGCCGCCGCCGCCCGGGTCGATGCGCGTGGTGCCGCAGCGCATCTTGTGCTCACTCACCACCTTCTCGGTGGAGGTGCTCACGTCGAGCGCGGAATTCATGGTCAGGGTCACGATCGGCCGCATCATGGGCTCAGCGTAGGCGGCGCGAGTGTCTTTGGTGGAGGGAAGAAGGTTTTGTTCCGTGGCGAATGCTAGTAGCGTCCCCGACACGATCATCACCACGGCGAGCGTCTTCGTGGACGAGGCGACCGCCTCGTCGCCCTGGGGGTCGCACGAAACGACGGAGGCCAGAAATGCCCACCCGACTCAACCCGTACATCGGATTCCGTGACAATGCCAAGGAGGCGATGGAGTTCTACCAGTCGGTCTTCGGCGGCGATCTCACCCGCAGCACGTTCGCCGAGTACCAGGTCAGCGACGACCCGGCCGAGCAGGACAAAACAATGCACTCCCAGCTCGAGGCAGCCGGCGGCATGGTGCTGATGGCGGCCGACACCCCCAACACCATGGAGTATCAGGCCGGCGGGAATGTCTCTGTGTCGCTCAGCGGAGAGGACGAGGACGAGCTGCGCGGCTACTGGAACAAGCTCGTCGAAGGCGGCACCGCCGCGATGCCGCTCGAGAAGGCGCCGTGGGGAGACAGCTTCGGCATGTGCGTCGACAAATTCGGCGTGACCTGGATGGTCAACATCGCAGGCGCCGCTTGATATTTGCTCTCCGCGCGAGATTCGACCCCCCCAAGAGGTGGCTGTCAAGCTCGGAAGGGCCGACATAGGGTGAGACCCGCTCCTCATATGAACGGATTCCTGTGCTCACGATCTCGCGCTTCCTCGTTGCTGCCATCGTTGCCGGCTCGCTCGGGCTTGCTCCGACCGCGGCCAGCGCGGTCGAAGACACGCCCGTAGTTACCCAACCGGTCAGCCCCGACACTCCGTCCGAGCCGGTCGCCCCTGTCGCGTTGCCGCCGGTATACAAGAACGCCTACTCGCCGGTGGTGTACGAGCTCGACGTCAACAACAAGCCCGTGCCGCTGAGTTTTGAGCGGTGGAGCACGTTCTACGAGCGGCAGATTCCGGTGCCGACTTGGACTGACTACGTGAAGTACCCGTGGTCGACGTCGATCTACGCGGTGACCTTCTGGCCCGGCGGCGAAGCCGCGTGGCAGTGGGACCGTCTGACCTTCGCCCAGTGGCAGACTGCCGGCGCTCCGAAGGCTCGCGTGGCCGGCTGGATCAAGGGCAGCACCTACCACCAGTGGGGCTCCTCCTCCGAACTCTTCACCAAGGGCGAGGATGGCGTCGTGCACAGGCTCGCCCCTGACGACTGGAAGGCGTCGGGCTACCGCCCCTTCGAGCGGATCTCGAACGCAGGATTCGCGAAGCTGTCCTGGTCGCCGGAGATCGCGAAGATGACCAACCTCCAGCTCGGTGCCGGCAGCCCGATCAGCTATCCACAGTGGGCGGCCGAGGCACTGCCGACGCCGCGCGCGAGCGTGCGGATCGCGGGGGACCAGTTCTATCAGTTCTCCGGCAGCGCGACGATCTGGTACGCCGGACCCACCGTCAACCGCCCCGTCAACTACAAGGAGTGGCAGGCCGCTGGCACACCGCAGCCGACCGTTCGGCCGAGCTCCCAGATGAGTCCCGCCGCTGCGCTCATTGAAGCTGCTTATCTGGAGAAACTGCGACTCGCGGCCGAGCAGGAGAGGATCGCGGCTGAGAAGGCCGCTGCGGATGCCGCGGCGAAGGCTGCCGCGGATGCCGCTGCGGCAGCAGCCAAGGCGGCAGCTGCCGCCGCCGAGGCCGCGGCCAAGGCCGCGGCGCTTGCCGCGGCCATTTCCGCCGGCGAGTCAGTCGCCGCCTCGCTCACCCCGCCGATTCAGATCACGCCGACTGACCCAACCGCGCCCCCAGCCACCGAGGTCGCCGCGGCACTCACCTGGGTGCGGCCGACCAGCGGGACCACCAGCAGCTCCTACGGCTGGCGCGTGCATCCGATCACCGGAGTCAACACCTTCCACGCCGGATCCGACTTCGCCGCTCGATGCGGGGACCCCATTTACGCTGCATCCTCCGGCACCGTGACCTACTCGGGGTGGAACGGCGGGTACGGCAACTACCTCTCGATCAGCCACGGGTTCGATCTGACCACGGCGTACGCGCACATCGCTGACGGGGGACTGCTCGTCTCCCGCGGGCAGATCGTCACGGCCGGCCAGCTGATCGCGCGCGTCGGGACGACGGGGTTATCGACGGGCTGTCACCTGCACTTCGAGGTCCGTCACCGCGGCGCACCCATCGACCCGGTATCGTTCCTCACGGCGCTGCGCGCCATCTGACGCACGCCCCACGACGGAAACGGCTCGGCGCCGCCACCCCTGCCGGTGGCGCCGGCCCGCGAGTACGGTGTTCGCATGGCACGCGACGCCGAAATGATCACGGTCCCCGGGCCGCACGGCGACCGCGACGTGCGCATCTCGAGCCCGGCCCGCATCCTCTGGCCGGACGTCGGCATCACCAAGCTCGACCTCGCCAGGTACATCGTCGACGTGGGCGACGCGTTCGTCGCGGCGAACGGTGATCGGCCACTCTCGCTGCAGCGCTTCCCCGGTGCCATCGAGGGCGAGCAGTTCTTCTCGAAGAACCCGCCGAAGGGGGCACCGGACTACGTGCACGAGGTGACGGTTGTCTACCCGAGCGGACGCACGCATCCGCAGCTCGTGATTCACGAGCCCGCCGCAGCGGTCTGGGCGGTGCAGATGAACACCGTCGTGTTCCATCCGTGGCCGTCGAGGGCCGGCAACACCGACGATCCCGACCAGTTGCGGGTCGACCTCGATCCGCAGCCGGGGATCGACTTCGACGACGCGATCCCGGCCGCGCTCGAACTGCGCGCGGTGCTCGCGGAGGCGGGCCTCACCGCCTTTGTCAAGACATCCGGCAACCGCGGGCTGCACGTGTTCGCGCCCATCGAGCCGGTGCGTGAGTTTCTCGATGTGCGTCATGCGGTGATCGCCGCGTCCCGCGAGCTCGAGAGGCGGATGCCGAACAAGGTCACGACCGCCTGGTGGAAGGAGGAGCGCGGCGCCCGCGTCTTCGCCGACTTCAACCAGGCCAACCGGGATCGCACGATGGCGGGTGCGTACAGCCCACGGGCACTCGGGCACGCCCCGGTGTCGTGCCCGCTCGAGTGGGACGAGCTGGAGGGCGCAGATCCGACCCGGTTCACGGTGCTGACGGTGCCCGATCGGTTGCGCGCAACGGGAGATCCGTGGGTCCGCTTCGCGGAGGCTCCCGGCCGCATCGACGAACTGCTGGGCTGGTGGCAGCGGGATCTGGACGCCGGCCTCGGCGAGCTGCCGTTCCCGCCCGACTACCCGAAGATGCCGGGGGAGCCGCCGCGGGTGCCGCCCAGCCGCGCGCGGAAGGACGGAGCAACGCCATGATCGCGGTCGAGGTTGACGGTCTGCGTGTGAGCTGAAGAGCGCCGCTGGTAGGTTGGCCACGACCCGGGAGACCTTCGCTATGAGTGCACGATTCGCCGAACTGGCGTGGCAGCAGACGCCGATGGGCGAGATCAGCCTGCGCCGCCGCCGGGAGCCGGTCCTCGACGTCGACGTCTTCGAGGTGAAGCTCGGCGAGGAGTTCCTCATGTCGAGCCTGTTCACCGTTGCGGAGATCGCCCTGACTACGCTCGGCCTCGCCGCGGTCGAGGGGGAGAATTTGCGGGTGATGGTCGGCGGTCTCGGGCTCGGCTACACCGCGCAGGCCGCACTCGAGGACCCCCGTGTCGCATCCGTCGTCGTCGTCGAGGCGTTGGATGCCGTGATCGACTGGCACCAGCGCCGGCTCCTTCCGGTGGTGCTCATGTCCGATCCCAGAACGACGCTCGTGCATGACGACTTCTTCGACCTCATGCGCCGGGATCCGGCATCCGCGGCTCCCGAGCGCTACGACGCGATCATCGTCGACATCGACCATTCGCCGCGGCATCTGCTCAACGGCTCCCATGCGGACTTCTACACCGCGGAGGGGCTGCGCCGTGTCGGCGGGCGCCTCGCGCCGGGTGGCGTGTTCGCTCTGTGGTCGGATGACCCGCCGGATGCCGCCTTCGAGGCTGTGCTCGCGGAGGTCTTCGGAAACTCCGCCTCCCATGTGGTGGCCTTCGATAACGCGCTGACCGGCGGTCAGTCGTCTAACTCGGTGTACGTGGCGACCGCGCTCAGGTAGGGGTCCGCTCCGTTCTCTATCACACCGATTTCGGTGGCTTGGGGCCGTCTCGTCGTGTCCTCCCCAGCAGGGTCGCGTTACCAGTTCTCCGCTGGTTTCACGGCGACAACGGGATTGTCGGACCAATGTCGGTGGTCGGGTGTCGACTGTGTCCATGAACGGATTCGGGGTGTCGGTG
>NZ_JBEPNA010000031.1:0-12565 GCF_040546025.1 Marisediminicola sp. UYEF4
CCACCGACTCGATGACCAGCAGAAGCGGCGCCCGGGAACGATCATCCCGGACGCCGCTTCACCCTGCCCACTTGACAAAAGCAACTACATATCAGTTGTGCGCCCGGAACAGTTGCATCGACGTGCCCGCGACCACGCGTTCCGCCCCCGGGGAGAGGTCGATTCCTTCGGCCGCATCGTTCGCGCTGTCCCACAGCAGCGTGTACGCCGAGACACCGGTGTGCGTCGGGAGGGTCACCGTCATCGGCGTCTCGAGGCCGTGAACGATGAGCAGGATGCGATTGAAGTCCTCGAACTCCGGCGTCGAGGCCGCGAGGTATTGCAGGGTTCTCGCGGTGGGGGAGTCCCAGTTCTCGCTTGACATCGTGGCGCCGTGCGCGTTGAACCAGTCCATCTGGGTCGACGACGGCGTCTCCTCGCCGAAGACTCCGAACCTCACGGGGCGCAGCGCCGGGTTCTCCCGGCGCAGGCGCAACAGGCGACGCGAGACGTCGAGGAGCTCCTTCTGCCACTGGTCCTGCTTCCACGGCAGCCAGGTGAGGCTGCTGTCGTGGCAGTAGGCGTTGTTGTTGCCGTGCTGGCTGCGCCCGAACTCGTCGCCCGCCGTGATCATCGGAACGCCCGCAGAGAGCAGCAGGGTGCCGAGGAGGTTGCGCATCGCGCGGCGCCGGGCGTCCAGCACGGCCGGGTCGCCGGTCGGACCCTCGATCCCGTGGTTGAAGGAGTGGTTGTTGTCGGTGCCGTCGCGATTGTTCTCGCCGTTGCCGAGGTTGTGCTTCTGGTTGTACGAGGTGAGGTCGGCGATGGTGAAGCCGTCGTGAGCGGTAATGAAGTTGACCGAGGCGAGCGGGCCGCGCTCGTGCGAGAACACGTGCGCCGACCCGGCCAGCCTCCGCGCCATGCTGCCGATCCCCTGCCCCGCGACGCCGTGCAGGCGCTCGCTCGACACGTCGGTGAGCCAGAAGTCGCGCATCCGGTCCCGGTAGCCGTCGTTCCACTCCGCCCATCCGTTCGGGAACTTGCCCACCTGCCATCCGCCCATCCCCACGTCCCACGGCTCGGCGATCATCTTGACGCCCTGCAGGGCAGGGTCGTCGATGATCGCATGGAGCAGCGGATGATCGGCGCTGAACATCACGTTGTCGTCGCGCCCGAGTGCCGGCGCCAGATCGAAACGGAACCCGTCGATCTGCACCTCGTTCGCCCAGTACCGCAGCGAGTCGAGCACGAGCCGCTGCGCGGCAGGCAGGGCGAAGTTGATGGTGTTGCCGCACCCGGTCACGTCGATGTAGTCGCCGTCGGCCATCTGCCGGTAGTAGTTGGCGTTGTCGAGCCCGCGGAAACTCGTCGTGGGCCCCTTCGGACCCTCCTCGGCGGTGTGGTTGTAGACGACGTCGAGGATGACCTCGAGTCCGGCCTCGTGCAGGAGCTTCACCATGCCCTTGAACTCGCGCAGCACCGCAGAAGCGCCGTTCACCTGGGCGGCGCGCGAGGCGTAGGCCGCATGCGGCGTGAAGAAGTTCAGGGTGTTGTAGCCCCAGTAATTGCGCAGGCCCTGCTTGACGAGCCGCTGCTCGCTCACAAACTGCTGCACCGGCAGGAGTTCGATGGCCGTTACCCCGAGGTCCTTGAGGTAGGCGATGTTGCTCTCGTGGGCGAGGCCGGCATAGGTGCCGCGCAGCCGCTCCGGGATCGACGGATTGAGCTTGCTGAGCCCCTTCGCGTGGGCCTCGTAGATCACGGTGTGGTCGAGGGGCGTGTTCGGCTTGCGCGCGCCCGCCCAGTCGAATGCGTCGTCCGGCACGATCGAGTGCCAGTGGCCGGAGCCCGTGCGGGCGAGCCCGCGCGCGTAGGGATCGATGAGATGCAGGTTCGGGTCGAAGGAGTGCTGCGGACCGGTGGGGCCGGAGGCGCGCAGCGAGTAGCGCGCACCCGGAACGAGCCGGCTCGACGATCCCGACCAGACACCGTGCTCGTCGCGCGTCAGATGCAGCTTCTCGGCCAACCAGCTTGGATCGTTCGGGGCAAAGATGCAGGCCTCGATCGCGGTCGCGCTCCCTGACCAGACCCGCACGTGACCGCCCTCGGAGCTGGCGCGGACCCCGAGGTCGCGCAACATGTCGGGTTCAGGCATGCGTCCTAGAGTAGCCAGTGCGCGAAGCCCCACCGCGCCGCCCACTTTCTGGAGATTTGTCATGGTTGTCTACCTCGATCATGCGGCGACAACGCCGATGCTCGGCGCGTCGATCGCGGCCTACACCTCGGCCCTCGGCATCGTGGGCAATCCCTCCTCGATCCATAGTCAGGGCCAGAACGCCAAGCGTCTGCTCGAGGAGGCCCGCGAGGCCGTCGCGGCCTCGCTCGGGTGCGATCCGATCGAGGTCGTCTTCACGAGCGGCGGCACCGAGTCGATCAATCTGGCGATCAAGGGCCTCTACTGGGCGCGCAATGCGGCGGGCCACCACCGCCCGCGCATCCTCGTTCCGCTCGGCGAGCATCACGCCACGATCGACACGGTCGAGTGGCTTGAACGTTACGAGGGCGCGATCCTCGAGTGGCTGCCGCTCGACTCGCTCGGCCGGGTCTCGGTCGACGCCGTCGCCGACGCGTTCGCCGCTCACGACGACATCGCCCTTGTGAGCCTGCTGATGGCCAACAACGAGGTCGGCACCCTCCAGCCGATCGAGCAGGTGGTCGCCATCGCCGCGGCGCACGGCGTCCCGGTGCATGCCGACGCGGTGTCGAGCTATCATCGCCTGACGATCGACTTTTCAACGAGCGGCCTCGCGGCGCTCAGCGTTTCGGCTCACAAGATCGGCGGGCCGCTCGGCATCGGCGCGCTCGTGCTCGCCCGGTCCGCGACCGTTGTGCCCCTCATTCACGGTGGCGGGCAGCAGCGCGATGTGCGGTCCGGCACCCAGGATGCGCCGGCGGCAATCGCGTTCGGGGTGGCCGCGCAGCATCCGCTGGCGTCCCTCGCGCCATTGCGCGACCGCGTCATCGACGGCGTCCGCGCGGCGGTGCCGGATTCCGTGCTGCGCGGCGACCCGATCGACCGGCTCGACAACAACGCGCATTTCACGTTCCCGGGATGCGAGGGCGATTCGCTGCTCTTCCTGCTCGACGTCGCCGGCGTCTCGGTCAGCACCGGTTCCGCCTGCCGGGCCGGCATTCCCGAGGTCTCGCACGTGCTGCGGGCCATGGGGGTGAGCCCAGCGGATGCGCGCGGTGCGTTGCGTGTGACGCTGGGCCACAGCAGCACGGAGGCCGATGTCGACGCGTTCCTCGCGGCGCTGCCGGTCGCGTATGAGCGTGCACGCCGGGCCGGCTTCGCGGACCGTGACGTGAATGAGTAGACGGATGGCGGGCGTGGCGATCGGTGCCGCGCTCGCGGTGCTGCTCACCGGATGCGTCGCGGGCGAGTCGCCCGGGCCCTCGGCATCCGTCCCGATCGCACCGAGCTCGCCGGGAACCGGCGCGCCGGATCCCTCGCTGCTGCCGGTCTACCCGGCGGAGTACGCGACCGCGAACATTCAAGTCGAGACCGAGCGCGTCGCGGGGCGGATCACCGGCCTCGTCGCGGTCGTCGGGCTGCTCGGCGACGACACGTATTCGCAGGAGATCCAGAACACCGAGAGCGAGGGCAGCTACTGGGGCGTGCTCAACACCATCACCCTCGAGCCGACGGTGAGGGCGGAAGAGCAGGCGGCTCTCGTCGCGACGCAGCTCGCCGACGCCGGCTGGCTGCTGGTCGACCGCGCGCAGGCCCCGACCGACTACGCCGTGGCGTTGACCAGCAGCGAGGATCCGGAGCGAGCGTGGTTCCTGGTGCTCGGGGCCGACCTCAGCGTGCCGGGTGAGTCTGTCGTGACGGTGCGGCTCTCCAGCCCGCCGCTGCCCTGAGCCGGGGGGCTGCCCTGACTTTCCCGCAGGGACCGGCGCGTACCATTGCACCCATGAAGGTTCTGGCAGCGATGAGTGGCGGCGTCGACTCGGCGGTCGCCGCGGCGCGAGCCGTCGAGGCCGGGCACGAGGTCGTCGGTGTGCACCTCGCCCTGAGCCGGATGCCCGGCACCCTCCGCACCGGAGCCCGCGGCTGCTGCACGATCGAAGACTCGATGGATGCCCAGCGGGCCGCGAACATCATCGGCATCCCGTACTACGTGTGGGACTTCTCCGAGAGGTTCAAGCTCGACGTCGTCGACGACTTCATCGCCGAGTACACCGCCGGCCGCACCCCCAACCCGTGCATGCGGTGCAACGAGCGCATCAAGTTCGCCGCCCTGCTCGAGAAGGCGCTCGACCTCGGCTTCGATGCGGTCGCGACGGGCCACTACGCGAACATCCAGACGGATGCCGATGGCAATCGCGAGCTGCATCGCGCCGCCGACTGGGCCAAGGACCAGTCCTACGTGCTCGGCGTTCTGACCTCGGAGCAGCTCGCCCACAGCATGTTCCCGCTCGGGGCGACGCCGTCCAAGGCCGAGGTGCGCGCGGAGGCCGCCGCCCGGGGATTCTCCGTTGCAACCAAGCCCGACTCGCACGACATCTGCTTCATCCCCGACGGCGACACCCGGGGCTGGCTCGCCGATCGCGTCGGTGCCGAGCAGGGGGTCATCCGCGACCGGACCGGCGACGTCGTCGGAAGCCACGAGGGCGCGCACGCCTTCACGGTCGGTCAGCGCAAGGGACTCAACCTCGGTGTGCCGAGCGCCGACGGACGCCCCCGCTTCGTGCTCGAGGTCAAGCCCGCGAGCAACGAGGTCGTCGTCGGCCCGCGCGAGGCGCTCGACATCGCCGAGGTCGCCGGCAGCAAGCTGAGCTGGGCCGGCCTCGGTCCCGTCGAGTCCGGAATCATCGCGGATGCCGCGGACCCGTTCGACTGTTTCGTGCAGATCCGCGCCCACTCCGAGCCGGTCGTCGCCGTGGCGCGCCTCATCCCCCTCGCCGGAGGGTCCGAGGGCCAGGTCGAGCTCGTCATCCGGCCGACGGTCCCGTTGAACGGCGTCGCTCCCGGACAAACCGCGGTGCTGTACGTCGGCACCCGCGTGCTCGGACAGTGCACGATAGACCGCACCGTCAGCGCAGTGCCCGTCCCCGCCACTGCCTAAGCTGAGGGGGTGGCAGACACCGAGGCGGAGTTCGACGCGGCGAAGACCGAGGCCGAGGCGCTGACCGGTCGCATTCTCGAGCTGCGCGATGCCTACTATGAGCGCGACGCCGTGCTGGTGAGCGACGACGAGTATGACGCGATGCTCCGGCGCCTGCAGGAGCTCGAGCGGCTGTTCCCCGAGCTGCAGAGCCAGGACTCGCCCACCCAGACGATCGGCGGCCGCGCCGAGACGACCCTCTTCGCCCCGGTCCGCCATGCCGACCGCATGCTGAGCCTCGACAACGTCTTCTCGATCGAGGAGTTCGACGCCTGGGCTGCGAAGGTCGAGCGCGACTCCGGCCGCGCGGTCCACTACCTCTGCGAGCTCAAGATCGACGGGCTCGCGATCAACCTGCGCTACGAGAACGGCGTACTGGTCACGGCGGCGACGCGCGGGGACGGCGTCGTCGGCGAGGACGTCACCGAGAACGTCGCCTGGGTGCCGGGCATCCCCCGCCGGCTCGCGGGCTCCGGGCATCCGCCGCTCGTCGAGGTTCGCGGCGAGGTGTTCTTCCCGGTCGCGGCGTTCCGTGATCTCAACGCGGAGCAGTCCGCAGCCGGGGATCGCATCTTCGCGAACCCGCGCAACGCGGCATCCGGCAGCCTGCGACAGAAGGAGGAGGGCAAAACTCCGCCGCAGGTCGAGCGGATGCGCAGGAGACTCGGCCGCCTGAGCATGCTCGTCCACGGCATCGGGGCCTGGCCTAACCCGCCCGTCGACGCGCAGTCTCAGGTCTACGAGCTGCTTGCGACGTGGGGCCTGCCGACGAGCACCCACTTCAGGGTGCTTCCCTCCAGCGGCGAGGTTGCCGAGTTCATCGAGTACATGGGTGTGCACCGCGACAGCGTCGAGCACGAGATCGACGGCATCGTCATCAAGGTCGACGAGCTTGCCCTGCACCAGGAGCTCGGCGCGACGAGCCGTGCCCCCCGCTGGGCGATCGCCTACAAATACCCGCCGGAACAGGTCAACACCAAGCTGCTCGACATCGTCGTCAGCGTCGGCCGCACCGGGCGGGTCACCCCGTTCGCGGTGATGCAGAAGGTGCGGGTGGCCGGCAGTGAGGTGCGGCAGGCGACACTGCACAACCAGGACGTGGTCAAGGCCAAGGGAGTGCTCATCGGCGACACCGTCGTGCTCCGCAAGGCGGGCGATGTGATTCCCGAGGTTCTCGGGCCCGTCGTCGAGCTGCGCGACGGCACCGAGCGCGAATTCGTCATGCCGACCGAGTGCCCGGAGTGCGGCACCCCGCTGCGCGCGATGAAGGAGGGCGACATCGACCTGCGCTGCCCGAACGCGCGCAGCTGTCCCGCCCAGGTGCGCGGACGGGTCGAGCACATCGGCAGCCGCGGTGGCCTGGACATCGAGGGCCTCGGCGAGGTCGGTGCGGCGGCGCTCACCCAACCGCTCGAGCCGAAGGACCCGCCGCTGGTCACCGAGGCTGGCCTGTTCGAGCTGCAGCTGCGCGACATCTTCCCTATCCGGGTGCTCGTTCGCGATTCCGAGACGGGCCTCGTCAAGCTCAACGACGACGGCACCCCGCGCCAGGAGACCCCATTTCGCCGCAAGAGGCGCCTCAGCGGCAAGAACCCTGACCCTTCCTTTGTTCCGGATTCCGCCGATGTTGCGGCGCGGCCCTTTGCGGGCGACGCTGAGTATGTTCCCTCGACGGCCGCCGTCAAGCTCATCGCGGAGCTCGAGCTCGCCAAATCAAAGGACCTCTGGCGCTTCCTTGTCGCGCTCAGCATCCGGCACGTCGGACCTGTCGCCGCACGGGCGCTCGCCGCCTATTTCGGGTCGGTCGCGGCCATCCGCGGTGCCACTCGCGATGAGCTCGCCGCGGTCGACGGGGTCGGCGGCCTCATCGCCGACTCGCTCATCGACTGGTTCGCGATCGACTGGCACGTGGAGATCATCGAGCGCTGGGCAGCGGCCGGCGTGCCGTTCTCGATCCCCGGCCATCCTGGCCCCGGCGCGGACTCGGCCGGCGGAGGCGTGCTCGACGGGCTGACCGTCGTTGCGACAGGTTCTCTCGAGGGCTTCACCCGAGAGGGGGCGCTCGAAGCGATCATCGCCGCCGGGGGCAAGGCCGCGAGCAGCGTGAGCAAAAAAACCGACTTTGTCGCGGCAGGACCGGGCGCAGGATCGAAGCTCGCGAAGGCCGAGGCCCTCGGCCTTCGCATCATCGATGCCGCCCAGTTCGCCGTGCTCGTGACCAAGGGACCGTCCGCGCTGGAAGGATGATTTTTCAGGTTATGTAAACATCTTGTCAAGTCTTCCTCGGCTCCTAGGCAGAACGATCGGTCGCCCCTAACATGGGGGTGGATCAGATCATCCGGCCCGGCAACACCCTGTTTCCGGCGCCCACTAAAGAGGTTCGCCCGAATGCTGTTTGGCGTCGCAGCAATTCTCGTCACCTCGGTTGCCCTCAGCGGGGCCACCGGGGCATCAGCGGTGCCCGAAAGCTCCGCCGCCGTGAACTCGACCCTCACCCGTTCGGTGCCGGCCGCGCCGCCCGCCGCGACGTCGCATCCGTACGTGCTCCCCGCGTCGGAGACCACGGGATACGTCTATCTCGGCGGCACCTCGCCCGTCGACTCGGCATCCGCTCTATTCGCGCCCGTTCGCGGCCTTCGGCCCGCCTCCGGTTCGGTGAATATCGAGCTCCTCCCGAGGCTTGGCGGTCGTGCCCTGCTCGACCAGCTCAGCTTGCTGCAGGCCACCGACATCGCCGCCTTCGTGAGCGCCAACCCCGAGTCGGTCGCACAGCTTCTCGTCAATCCGCCGTCAGCCAAGTCCGTGGCGGGGTGGTGGTCGCTGGCCTCGGAGTCCTCGCGCGACGCGTTCCTCGCTGGCGCCCCGGAACTGGCCGGAAACCTCGACGGGCTCCCGATGGCTTTGCGCGACGAGGCCAACCGCGTCGTGCTGAGCGAGTCGATCGCCGAGGCCGAGCGCACCATGCCCGACCTGGGGCGGGCCAAGCAGGTCGACGCGGCGCAGCGTCTGCACATGCTCGGCGAGATCCGCAAGTCCCTCGTCACGCGGGTGGGTCAGCCCGCTCGCCACCTCCTGCAGCTCGACACCGTCTGGCCGGGGCGTGCCGCCGTCGTCATCGGCGACCTCGAGACGGCCGACTACGTGAGCTACTTCGTTCCGGGAATGTTCTTCTCCACCGACCGCCTCATCGTCGAATGGGCCGTCATCGCCGAGGACCTCTACAAGGAGCAGGCCGAGTGGGTCGCCAATCTCGGCCGCACGGACACGTCGCTGCGAGGCAAGTCCGTCGCCACGGTCGCCTGGATCGGCTACGAGACCCCCGGCATCCTCGACATCGCGTCGCTCGACCTCGCTCGAGAGGGCGCCAAATCGATCAGCAGCGCCGTCGACGGGGTCAAGGCAACGCGCCCGGGCGACGGGCCGTACCTGACGCTGCTCACCCACTCCTACGGCTCGACCGCGACGCTGATGGCACTTGCGGACGGTGCGATGGAGGTCGACGCGCTCGTCCTGATCGGATCCCCGGGCAGTGCCGCGCAATCGGTCGACGACATCCGGATGCCCTCCGACCGTGTCTTCGTCGGCGAGGCCGCGTGGGATCCGGTCACCAACAGCGCCTTCTTCGGCAGTGACCCCGGGGCTCCCTCGTTCGGCGCCCAGACGATGAGCGTCGCCGGAGGAATCGACCCGATCACGGGCCGCGCGCTCGCCACGGCCACCGGCCACCTCGGCTACTTCGACATCGGAACCGAGGCCATGCGCAACATGTCGCTCGTCGGCCTTGACCGCGGCGACCTCGTGACCGGGGCCGACAAAGCCACGCGCGGCACCCTCCTCGCCGGCGGCCGCTGAGCCGCTGAGACCCCCGAGCGATCGGGGCTTGCCCGGGCCGAATAGACTTGACGGCATCCCCCGAAGCCTTCACGGGCGCCGACCAGTGCACGGAGTCGCATGTCTGAAATCACGACCGACCAGGTCGCCCACCTGGCGCACCTCGCCAGGATCGCCCTCACGCCGCAGGAGATCGAGAAGCTCACGGGCGAGCTCGGCACGATCGTCGACTCGATCGCCAAGGTGTCGCAGGTCGCAGGGGAGGATGTTCCGGCCACAAGTCATCCGATCCCGCTGTCGAACGTCTTCCGCCCGGACGTCCCCGGCGAGACGCTGACCACCCAGGAGGCCCTCGCCGGTGCGCCCGAGCACGACGGTTCGCGCTTCAAGGTCTCCGCGATCCTGGGGGAGGAGCAGTAATGCCGCTCACACGTATGTCGGCCGCCGAGCTCGGCCAAAAGCTCGCCGCCAAGGAGATCTCGAGCGTCGAGGTCACCCAGGCCCACCTCGACCGCATTGCCGCGGTCGACGGTGACGTGCACGCCTTCCTGCACATTTCGGATGCGGCCCTGTCGACCGCGGCCGACGTCGACTCCCGCCGCCTCGACGGCGAGCGGCTCGGCCCACTCGCCGGCGTGCCGATCGCCATCAAGGACGTGCTCTGCACGATCGACATGCCCTCCACCGCCGGCTCGAGAATTCTCGAGGGGTGGGTGCCGCCCTACGACGCGACCGTCGTGCGCAAACTCCGCCAGGCGCACCTCGTGCCGCTTGGCAAGACGAACATGGACGAGTTCGCGATGGGTTCCTCCACCGAGCATTCCGCGTACGGCCCGACCCACAACCCGTGGGACCTCGACCGCATCCCCGGCGGATCCGGCGGCGGCTCGGCCGCCGCGGTCGCCGCGTTCGAGGCGCCCCTCGCGCTCGGCTCCGACACCGGCGGCTCGATCCGCCAGCCCGCGGCCGTCACCGGCTCGGTCGGCGTGAAGCCCACCTACGGCGGAGTCTCGCGCTACGGGGCGATCGCGCTCGCGAGCTCCCTCGACCAGGTCGGCCCGGTCAGCCGCACCGTGCTCGACGCCGCACTGCTGCACGACGTGATCGGCGGGCACGACCCCCGCGACTCGACCTCGCTCACGGACGTCTGGCCCTGCTTCGCGGATGCTGCTC
The DNA here is from genome assembly GCF_040546025.1 of Marisediminicola sp. UYEF4. NCBI lineage: Bacteria > Bacillati > Actinomycetota > Actinomycetes > Micrococcales > Microbacteriaceae > Marisediminicola > Marisediminicola sp. UYEF4. Next base: position 10,155 of record NZ_JBEPNA010000031.1, read on the forward strand.
GCGCGGGCCGCACCTCGCGCTCCCTCGCAGGCGTGAGGGTCGGCGTGGTCAAGGAGCTCAACGGCGACGGCTTCCAGGCCGGCGTGCGCAGCCGCTTCGCCGAGTCGCTCGACATCATGGCCGCCGCGGGTGCCGAGATCGTCGAGGTCTCCGCCCCGAACTTCGAATACGCGATCGCCGCGTACTACCTGATCCTGCCCGCCGAGGCATCCAGCAACCTCGCCAAGTACGACTCCGTCCGCTTCGGACTTCGGGTCAACCCGCCCGGCGGCGGCACCGTCGAGGATGTCATGTCGGCGACCCGCGAGGCCGGGTTCGGCGACGAGGTCAAGCGCCGGATCATCCTCGGCACCTACGCCCTCAGTGCCGGCTACTACGACGCGTACTACGGCAGCGCGCAGAAGGTGCGCACGCTCATCCAGCGCGACTTCGCCGCCGCCTTCGAGCAGGTCGACGTGCTCGTCAGCCCCTCAGCGCCGACAACCGCGTTCAAGCTGGGTGAGAAGCTCAACGACCCCCTCGCGATGTACCTCAACGACATCACGACGATCCCGGCGAACCTCGCCGGGGTGCCCGGCATGGGCCTCCCGATGGGCCTCGCGCCCGAGGACGGCCTGCCAACCGGGCTGCAGATCATGGCACCCGCGCGTCAGGATGCGCGACTCTACTCCGTGGGCGGTGCCCTCGAGGCGCTGCTCGAGGACACGTGGGGGCACACCCTCATCAGCCAGGCTCCGCGGCTCGAATTCACCGAAATGAACGCGGCACGTGGAGGAGTGGTCTGATGGCCAAGGTTGAACTGATGGACTACGCCTTGGCCATCGAAATGTTCGAGCCGGTGCTCGGCTTCGAGGTGCACATCGAGCTCAACACCAAGACGAAGATGTTCTCCGATGCCCCGAACTTCTTCGGCGGCGAACCAAACACGAACATCACACCGGTCGACCTCGGGCTGCCCGGTTCCCTTCCCGTGGTGAACGAGCAGGCGATCAAGTACTCGATCAGCCTCGGGCTCGCGCTCGGCTGCTCGATCGCGCCGAGCTCGAGGTTCGCCCGCAAGAACTACTTCTACCCCGACCTCGCCAAGAACTACCAGATCAGCCAATTCGACGAGCCGATCGCATTCGACGGCAATGTGGAGGTCGAGCTCGACGACGGCCGCGTGTTCCAGATCTCGATCGAGCGCGCGCACATGGAGGAGGATGCCGGCAAGCTCACCCACGTCGGCGGCTCAACAGGCCGCATCCAGGGCGCCGAATACTCGCTTGTGGACTACAACCGCGCCGGCGTACCGCTCGTGGAGATCGTCACGAACATCATCTACGGCGCCGAGAAGGATGCCCCGGAGCTCGCCAAGGCGTACGTGTCGACGATCCGCGACATCGTGCGCTCGCTCGACATCTCGGACGCCCGCATGGAGCGCGGCAACCTGCGCTGCGACGCGAACATCTCGCTGACCCCGCGCGGCTCCGGCAAGCTGGGCACCCGCACCGAGACGAAGAACGTCAACAGCCTGCGGAGCGTCGAGCGCGCCATCCGCTACGAGATCCAGCGCCAGGCGGCGATCCTCGCCAAGGGCGGCACGATCACGCAGGAGACCCGCCACTGGCACGAGGACACCGGCACGACCTCGGCCGGCCGCCCGAAGAGCGACGCCGACGACTACCGCTACTTCCCCGAGCCCGACCTGCTGCCGGTCGAGCCGTCCCTCGCGCTGATCGAGGAGTTGCGGGCTGCGCTGCCGGAGTCTCCGCTGCTGATGCGCCGCCGCCTCAAGGTCGACTGGGGCTTCAGCGACATCGACTTCCAGTCGGTCGTCAACGCGGGCCTGCTCGTCGAGCTCGTCGACACCGTGGCGGAAGGCGCGTCGCCGCAGTCCGCCCGCAAGTGGTGGATGGGCGAGATCAGCCGCACCGCGAACGAGCAAGGCGTGGATGCATCGTCGCTCGTGACCGCACATCAGGTCGCCGCGCTCGTCAAGCTCGTCGACGCCGGCACCCTCACCGATCGCCTCGCACGCCAGGTGCTCGAGGGTGTCATCGCGGGCGAGGGCACGCCGGCCGAGGTCGTCGCGTCGCGCGGGCTGGCCGTCGTCTCGGACGACACCGCGCTCATCGCCGCGATCGACACCGCGCTCGCCTCGCAGCCCGACGTGCTCGAGAAGATCCGCGACGGCAAGCTGCAGGCGGCCGGCGCCGTGATCGGTGCCGTCATGAAGGCCATGAAGGGCCAGGCGGATGCCGCCCGCGTACGCGAACTGGTGCTGGAGCGCGCCGGCTCCGCGGAGTAGAGCCTGGGGCGTTTGATCGCCGGGGCTGCCGAGCGGGGTTGCCGAGCGGGGTTGCCGAGCGGGGTTGCCGAGCGGGGTTGCCGAGCGGGGTTGCCGAGCGGGGTTGCCGAGCGGGGTTGCC
>NZ_JBEPNA010000032.1:0-10584 GCF_040546025.1 Marisediminicola sp. UYEF4
GTCGTGAACCAGGCCCACACCCGGTGAGCTCCGCGGAGGTTTTCATCCGAGGCAATGAATCAAACTTCGCGGAGGTATTGACATGAGGCAACAGGGGCCTCGCCTATCCTGAGGCGATGGTAGCTCCGTGGCCGTTCCCCGTGGGGGGCATACTGGCCAAGGGCTGGTTCTGGGCCCTCGACTACCTCTACGTGTCGTACTGGCAGATTCGGGACACGCTGTTCCGCGCCGATCCGTCCGAGTATCTCCTCGCGGATGCGGCAAAGTCACCCATTCTCATCCTGCCGGGAATCTACGAGACCTGGCAGTTTCTTCGACCCCTCGCGGACCGGCTGAGCGAGGACGGGCATCCGGTGCACGTCGTCACGAGCCTCGGCCGCAATGCGCGGAGCGTCGTCGCGAGTGCGCCGATTGTTGCGGACTACCTCCGCGAGCATGACCTGCGCGATGTCACGATCCTCGCCCACAGCAAGGGCGGCCTCATCGGCAAGTACCTCATGCTGCGGAGCGACCCGGACGGCCGTGTCGCGCGCATGGTCGCGATCGCCACCCCGTTCTCCGGATCGGTCTATGCCCGCCTGATGCTTGCTCCGAGTCTTCGGGCGTTCTCGCCCCGGGACGCGACGACGCTCATGCTTGCAGCCAACCGCGGGGTGAACTCGCGCATCACCTCGATCTTCGGGAGCTTCGACCCGCACATCCCTGCCGGCTCCGAGCTGCCGGGAGCCACCAACATCCGCCTCGACGTCGCGGGGCACTTCCGCATCGTCGCCGACCGGCGTCTTCAGGACGCCGTGGCGCTCGCCGTGAATCCCGCCGCCCCGTGACGACGAACCGGGCCTACTCTGGGGTCATGGCTGCCAAGATTCTTCTCGTCGCGAGCGACCCCGCCGAGGCGCTCTTCCTCTCGGAGACGCTCGTGCAGGGCGGATACCGGGTGATTCCGTCGGACGACGCCATCACTGCGCTGCCGCTCACGCGTCGGGAGGCTCCCGACCTCGTCCTCGTCGACCTGACCCTCACTGGCGCGATGATGCTGCTCTCACGGCTCAGCTTTTTTCCGGACACCGCGACGATACCCACGCTCGCGCTCGCCGACAGTCAGCTCGTGGCCGGCGAGGCGATGCGCATGGGAACCCGTGCCGTTCTGAGCAAACCGATCGTCACACCCGATCTGCTCGCGGCTGTCTCCGACCACGTGATGTCGCCGGGGGCGCTGACGGCCGCACCGCCCACGCTCCTCGCCCATCCGCCGCGGCTCGACGCGCTGCGGAACCTCGGCGTGCTCGACACCCCGCCCGAGGAGATCTACGACCGCTTCACCCGGCTCGTCTCGCACATTGTCGATGTGCCGGTCGCGCTCATCTCCTTGGTGGATGGCAACCGACAGTTCTTCAAGAGCCAGGTAGGGCTGCGCGAACCGTGGGCAACCATGCGGCAGACCCCGCTCTCGCACTCGTTCTGCCAGTTCACCGCGACGTTCAGGCAGCCGGTCGTGATCAACGACGCGACGGAGCATCCGCTCGTCGCCCACAACCTCGCGGTCAGCGAGATGGATGTCGCGGCGTACGCCGGCGTGCCCCTGATCACGAGCTCGGGGGAGGCGGTCGGGTCCCTCTGCGCGATCGACGCGAAGCCGCGCGAGTGGAGCGACGACGAGGTCGCCGCTCTCACCGACCTCGGTGCGATCCTGATGGAGCTGCTCGAGCTGCGTAGCCCGGGCCGCGCGAAGGATTCCGAGTCCAGACGCTCCGAGGTGGCCTGACGCCCCACCCGCGCCGCGCCGCACGGTGTTGACGAGAGCGCCGCTCAGCGAACAGACTCGACCCGTGGATGATTCAGACGACGACCAGTCAATGGAACACGTGCTCGAGAGACTGCTCGAACAGTTCCCCACCGTGCCTCGCCGACAGGTTGTCGAGCTGGTGGACGAGGAACTGGATTCGTACGAGGGGGAGTTCCTCGACGAGGAAGAGGTGCCGTCGGAGGTCGAGGAGAGCGCCCGCGAGCGGCTTGCAGAACTCACGGCATCCCGTCCTGACACCTCATCCGACGAGGATTCGCCCTAGTCACGCTCCGCTCTGGCGTGTCGCCCCGCCACCCCTTACAGTAGACATTCGAACATAAGTTCGAATGTGCTGTGGAGGAGACGGACAATGACGATGGTCGAGGAGGCGGTCGCGATCTGGCTCTCGCCGGACGGCGTTCCGGAGCGGCTCGTCTGGCGGGGACGACGATTCAGGGTGACGGACACACCGACTCCGTTCGGCCCCACCCCGGAGGAGGTGCTCGGTTTCGTCACCCACCCCCCGCGGCACGGCGTCGGGTGGCGCTTCCAGGGCACGAGCGACGAACCCGGGCACGAGACGCTCATGTTCGATGTGCTGCACGACGACTACCGGCGGCAGTGGCGGCTACTGCGCACCTACGCCTGACACTCCTCCGCTCGCCGCTCAGCCCCTTGAGGCGGAGAAGACGTCCTCCGTGATCTCGTCGCGCTCGGCGGCCACCGGATCGAGCCGCACGATCACCGCCTTCGACACGGGCGTGTTGCTGCCGTCGGCGACGTGGTCGAGCGGCACGAGCACATTCGCCTCCGGGTAGTACGCCGCCGCGCATCCCCGCGCCGTCTCGTACGACACGATGCGGAAGCCGCGGAGCACGCGATCCACGCCGTCGTCGGAGACCGTGCGAACGTCGACACGCTGGCCGTCTGCGAGACCGAGCTCGGCGAGGTCCTCCGGGCTCACGAAGACCACATGACGGCCGCCCGTGACCCCGCGGTAACGGTCGTTGTGGCCGTAGATCGTGGTGTTGAACTGGTCGTGTGAGCGAAGGCTCTGCAGGATCAGGGTGCCCGCCGGACGCCCGATGCTCTCGAGATCGTTCACGGTCAGCATCGCCTTGCCGGTCGCGGTGGGGAACGTGCGCGAGTCGCGTGGCCCGTTCGGCAGTACGAACCCGCCCTCGCGACGGATCTTCTCGTTGTAGCCGTCGCATCCATCCACGACCCGCGAAACGTGGTCGCGGATGACGTCGTAGTCGCGCTCGAACCCGGCCCAGTCGACGGCCACCCTGTCGCCGAGGGTGGCACGGGCGAGCCTGCTGATGATCGCAACCTCGGAGAGGAGCGTGGGCGAGACCGGCTCGATCTTTCCCCACGACGGATGCACGGCGCAGACCGTGTCCTCGACCGAGACGAACTGCTCGCCCGAGGCCTGCCGGTCGATCTCGGTGCGGCCCTGGGTGGGAAGGATGAGCGCTTCCCGGCCGACCACGGCGTGCGAGCGGTTGAGCTTGGTCGAGACCTGCACGGTCATCTCGTTGCCGCGCATCGCGGCCTCGGCGGCGGTCGTGTCGGAGATCGCGGCCACCAGGTTGCCGCCGACAGCGAAGAACACCTTGACTGCGCCGTCCCGCATCCCCTCGATCGTCTGCACCGCGTCGAGCCCGTGCTCGCGCGGCGGGTCGAATCCGAACTCCCGCTCGATCGCATCGAGGAAGGCGGGCGCCATCTGCTCCCAGACGCCCATCGTGCGGTCGCCCTGCACGTTGCTGTGGCCGCGGATCGGCGAGGCGCCGGCGCCCGGCTTGCCGATATTGCCGCGCAGCAGCAGCAGGTTGATGATCTCCTTGATCGTGCCCACGGCCTTCTTCTGCTGGGTGATTCCCATCGCCCAGGTGATGATCACTCGCTCGGCCTTCAGGTACCGGCCGGCGAGTTCGTCGATCTCGGATGCCCGCAGTCCGGTCGCCTCGAGCACCGCGGTGTCGTCGAGCCGGGCGAGATGGTCGCGGAGGTCATCGAGGCCCTGGCAGTGGCGTTCGAGGAACTCGTGGTCGAGCACGGTTCCGGGGGCCTTGGCCTCGGCATCCAGCACCCGCTTCGAGAGCGCCTGCAGCAGCGCCATGTCGCCGCCCAGCCTGACCTTGAGGAACTGGTCCGCGAGCGTGGTGCCACGGCCGATGATGCCCTTGACCCGCTGCGGGTTCTTGTAGCGCTGCAGCCCGGCCTCCGGCATCGGGTTCACGGCGACGATCTGCGCCCCGTTCTCCTTCGCCTCCTCGAGTGCGGTGAGCATGCGGGGATGGTTCGTGCCCGGGTTCTGTCCCATCACGATGATCAGGTCGGCCTTGCCGAAGTCGTCGTAGACGATGGTGGCCTTGCCGACGCCGATGGTCTCGCCCATTGCCCAGCCGGAGGACTCGTGGCACATGTTCGAGCAGTCGGGCAGGTTGTTCGTGCCAAAGGCACGCGCGAACAGCTGGTAGCTGAAGGCGGCCTCGTTCGAGGTGCGTCCGCTCGTGTAGAACGCCGCCTCGTTTGGCGAGTCGAGGGAGTTGAGCTTGTCGGCGATGATCTGGAAGGCCCGCTCCCAACTGATCGGGCGGTAGTGGTCGTCGTCGGCGGCCTTGTAGACCGGCTCGGTGAGCCGGCCCTGCATTCCCAGCCAGTATTCGCTTCGCGTGAGCAGATCGGAGATCGGATGCTCCGCCCAGAAGCCGGAGCCGATGACGAGCGGAGTGGCCTCCCACGTCACGGCCTTCGCGCCGTTCTCGCAGAACTCGAAGGTCTTGCGGTGGTCGGGATCGGGCCAGGCGCAGCTCGGGCAGTCGAAGCCGTCCCTCTGGTTGAGTGCGAGCAGGGTCTTCGCCGTGCGCGTGACCCCCATCTGCTCGACCGCGGGCTTCAACGAGTGGTACACCCCGGGCACGCCGGCCGCCCACGACTTCGGCGCACCGACCTCGATGTCGCTCTCATTGGCGTCGTTCACGGCGCCTTCTGTTCCGGGATTCTCGCGAGTCATCGGTCGGTTCTGCCTCTCACCACGTTGTAAAGCTCCTTTGTCAGGGTTAACAGTTCTGGGCAGCAGCCGCAACCGCAGTGATGCATTCGGTCCCACCTCACAGGCTGCAACCGGGCCGGGAGCACATCGCGATGACCGTGTTCGCTCAAGCGGGCTACTCGCGGTTAACTGGTCGCGAAGAAAGGAACCCGCGTGAACGACTACGGCGCCACGCTCCAGTTCGGATCGTTCATCACGCCGGCCGCCGCCGATCCTCGTGGGGTCGTCGCGCTCGCCGTGGCGAGCGAGACGGCCGGGCTCGACCTCGTGAGTTTTCAGGATCACCCGTACCAGCCGGCGTTCCTCGACGTCTGGACGCTCATGTCGTACGTTGCGGCGTGCACGGAGCGCATCGAGATCTCTGCCAACGTGCACAACCTGCCGCTCCGTCCGCCAGCCGTACTGGCGCGCGCCGCGGCATCCCTCGACCTGCTCAGCGCCGGGCGATTCGCGCTGGCCCTCGGCACGGGCGCCTTCTGGGATGCCATCGTTGCGATGGGAGGCGAGCGCCGCTCCCCCGGCGCCGGCGCATCCGATTCCCATCTGGCTCGGCGCCTACCGACCGCGGATGCTGCGGATGGTCGGAACTCTCGCCGACGGATGCCGGGCGCGATCCTGCCGCGATACGGCGCCTGCTGAATATCTCGCCCGGCGCTGCCCACCCCGACTCGCTCGCCGAGCTCGCGCTCGACTACGGCATCGACACGTTCATCCTGTCGAGCGACGATGCCTCCGAACTGCGGCGATTCGGAGAGCAGACGGCGCCGGCCGCACGGCAACTCGTTGCCGCCGAAAGGGGCACCCGGCGCAACTCCGGTTGATAGCCCTGCCCCGCAGGGGGAGGCGGGGAGTACTCTCGGCCGCATGATCACCGACGACCCTGTTGAGACGAACCCGCTCCATTACCGCATCGTGTTCGAAAACGAGTTCGTTCGCGTGCTCGACTACAGCGACAGACCCGGCACCACGACGACACCCCACGATCATCCGAACAGCGTCATGATCACGCTGTCCGACTTTCGGCGCAGGCTCGCGAGCGGCGATCAGGAGCGCGAGGTCGCCCTGACAGCCGGGCAGGCGATGTGGCTCCCGGCCCAGCGGCACTTTGGTGAGAACATCGGCGATACCCCCACCCACACGATATTCGTGGAGCTCAAGGGAGCGGCGGCGGGGGAGTCCAGCGGCGCGACGCTCGGACCCGCCGCAGCGAGTTCCTAGCGTGCCACAGCTGCCCCTGGCAACGACGAAGGCGGCCAGCATGAGCTGGCCGCCTTCGCGTCACACGGTGGGCTCTAGCCGAACAGCGCCGCAACCCTCGTCAGGGTCATGAAGACCCCGTAGGCCAGCGGAACGCCGACGAGCGCCCAGACGATCGCGATTCGTGCCTTGGTCATTTTCTGTCTCCTGCGAGCTCGAGGTCTTCGGGGCGGGTCACGACGGATTCGTGGAAGCGGTCAGCGACTGGCTTCACCATGAGGTTGGCAATGAAGCCGACCACGAGCAGCGCGGCCATGGTGAGCAGCGCCGGCTGGTAGGCCTGGGCGGTCAGTTCACCGGGGATGCCCTGGGCATCCAGGAACCCATTGACGATGAGCGGACCCGCGATGCCGGCAGCCGACCACGCGGTGAGCAGACGGCCGTGGATGGCGCCCACCTGGAACGTGCCGAACAGGTCGCGCAGATAGGCCGGCACGGTGGCGAACCCGCCACCGTAGAACGAGATGATGATGAACGCGAGCACGACGTAGAGCGCGGTCGTGCTGGAGCCGAGGAGCGCGAGCAACACGTACGCGACGGTTCCGACGCCCAGGTACACCATGTAGATGCGCTTGCGGCCGGTGACGTCCGAGGTGGACGACCAGACGAACCGGCCGCCCATGTTGGCGATCGAGAGCAGACCCACGAAGCCGCCGGCGACCACGGCGGTCACGAGGGACGTTCCGTCGGGCTGGCGGAAGAAGTCCTGGATCATCGGGGCGGCCTGCTCGAGGATGCCGATTCCGGCGGTCACGTTGCAGAACAGAACGATCCAGACGAGCCAGAACTGCTTGGTCTTGATCGAGTTCGCGGCCGAGACGTTGTTGCTCGTGACGAGCGCCTTTGCCTTGACCTTGCTGGCGTCGAAGCCAGCCGGCTTCCAGTCCGTGGCCGGCACCTTGATGGTGAACGCACCGAACATCATGTACGCGAGGTAGATGACGGCGAGTGTGAGGAAGAGCTTGGCGACCGCGTCGCCGCTTGCGACCCAGCCCTCGACTCCCGAGTTGGGGTCGTAGAAGGCCATGAGGGCGGTCGAGACGGGGCTCGCGATGAGCGCACCGCCGCCGAAGCCCATGATCGCCATGCCGGTGGCGAGTCCCGGGCGGTCGGGGAACCACTTGATCAGCGTCGACACGGGCGAGATGTAGCCGATGCCGAGGCCGATGCCGCCGATGAAGCCGTAGCCGAGGTACACGAGCCAGAGCTGGCTGGAGAAGATTCCCATCGAGCCGATGAGGAACCCGCTCGACCAGAACAGTGCCGCGACGAACATGGCCTTGCGGGGACCACTGCGGTCGACCCAGGTGCCCATGATGGCAGCGGAGAGGCCCAGCATCACGATCGCGATCGAGAAGATGAACCCGATCTGGGTCAGGCTCACATCGAAGTGCTCGACGAGGGCGGTCTTGTACACGCTCGTGGCGTAGGCCTGGCCGATGCACAGGTGCACCGCCAGGGCGGCGGGAGGAATGAGCCAGCGGTTGAACCCCGGAGGGGCGATGGTGTGGTCGCGGTCAAGCCAACTCATAGTGTTTATCTCCTCATTGAGACGAACGCGGCACGCCAGAGCGCAGCGGCGCATCCGCCACTGCTGGGCTTCTGGGGTCCCCCGTCGGCCGATCGGCCGCGCTTGCCACAGTAGCTTCTCCTTTCCCCTCAAGAAACATGCATTTGCATTTTCGGTCGATTACTTTGCATATTTCGGGGCAAGATGGGGGTATGACACGTGGAGCGCCGGTCGAGGACATCAACGAAGACAACCTCACCATCAAGAAGCCCAAAAAGTCCGCAGCAGGCGTCGAAGCGGTGCTCGTCGCCCTCGATCGCGGCATCGCCCAGGCGGGTGTGGTGCGCACCGCCCGCTCTCTGCTGCGCCTGAACCAGCGTGACGGCACCGACTGTCCCGGATGCGCGTGGCCCGAGTCGCAGGGGCACCGCAAGACCGCGGAGTTCTGCGAGAATGGCGCAAAAGCCGTCGCCGAGGAGGCGACGCTTCGCACCGTCACTCCCGAATTCTGGGCGAAGCACTCGATCGCCGAGCTGGCCGAGAAGACCGAGTACTGGCTCGGCAACCAGGGTCGCATCACCCACCCCGTCGTCATCCGCCCTGGTGAGACCCACTATTCGCAGATCTCCTGGGACGACGCCTTCGAGCTGATCGGCGAGTCCATCCGCGCGACCGTGCCGGAGCGCACGGTCTTCTACACCTCGGGCCGCACCGCCAACGAGGCGGCATTCATGTACCAGCTGTTCGCCCGGTCGATCGGCACCAACAATCTGCCCGACTGCTCGAACATGTGCCACGAGTCCTCGGGCTCCGCGCTCAACCCGACCATCGGCATCGGAAAGGGCACCGTCTCCCTGGAGGACATCCACCAGGCGGAACTGATCTTCGTCATCGGGCAGAACCCGGGCACGAACCATCCGCGCATGCTGTCCGCCCTCGCCGAGTGCAAGGACAACGGCGGCAAGATCGTCGCAGTGAATCCGCTGCCCGAGGCCGGGCTGTTCAACTTCAAGGATCCGCAGACCGCCTCGGGAGTGCTCGGAAACGGCACGAACCTCGCCGACGAATTCCTCCAGATCAAGGTCGGCGCCGACCTGGCCCTATTCCAGGCCCTCGGCCACCTCCTGCTCGAGGAGGAGGAGCGCGTTCCGGGCTCCGTAGTTGACCACGAGTTCGTCGCCGCGAACACCGACGGCATCGACGCCTACCGCGCCGCGCGGAAGACCATCGATTGGGACGAGACCGAGGCGGCCACGGGTCTTTCCCGGCTCGAGATCGCGAAGGTCGCCCAGATGATGGTGAAGTCGAAGGCAACCATCATCTGCTGGGCGCTGGGCCTCACCCAGCAGCCACATTCGGTCAACACGCTGAAGGAGATCATCAACCTCCTGCTGCTTCAGGGCAACTTTGGCAAGCCGGGCGCCGGGGCCTGCCCCGTGCGCGGGCACTCCAACGTGCAGGGTGACCGCACGATGGGTGTCTGGGAGAAGCCGAAGGAGTGGATGCTCGATGCCCTCGACAAGGAATTCGGCATCATCTCGCCGCGCGAGCACGGCCTCGACTCGGTCGACACCGTCGAAGCATTCGAGAACGACGAGGTGGACGTCTTCGTGTCGATGGGCGGCAACTTCGCCCTCGCGTGCTCCGACACCGTGGCGCTCGAGGGAGCGATGCAACGCGTCGGCCTGACCGTCTCGGTATCCACCAAGCCGAACCGGTCGCACGTCATGCACGGACGCACCTCACTCATCCTGCCGACGCTGGGCCGCACCGACACCGACGACAAGCATCCCGGCGGACGCCAGGTTCTCTCGGTCGAGGACTCGATGTCGGTCGTGCGCACGACGCAGGGTCGGCTCACGCCTGTCTCCGAGCACCTCCTCGCAGAGCCGGTGATCGTGGCCCGCATGGCCAGGGCTACGCTCGGCGACGACCACCCCGTCAACTGGAAGGGCATGGCCGAGGATTACGACGTCATCCGCGACCACATCGCGCGAGTGCTGCCCGGGTTTGAGGACTTCAACAAGCGGCTCAAGACGAAGAACGGCTTCGTGCTGCCGAACCCGCCGCGCGACACCCGCAGCTTCGCCACGGACATCGGTCTGGCGCGATTCACGGTGAGCCCGCTCGAGTACCTGACCCCGCCGGCCGGTCACCTGATCCTTCAGACGATGCGCAGCCACGACCAGTACAACACCACGTTCTACGGGCTGGATGACCGCTACCGAGGTATCTCCGGTGGACGCCGGGTGATCCTGATCAACAAGGATGACGCGATCGATATGGGGTTCGCCGATGGCGACATGGTCGACGTCATCAGCACGTTCCAGGGGTCGGAGCGGCGGGCCGACAAGTTCCGGCTTGTGGCCTACCCGACGCCCCGCGGATGTGTCGCGGCGTACTTCCCGGAGGCGAACGCGCTCATGCACCGCGAGCTCGTGGCGCGCGAGTCGAACACGCCCGGCTACAAGGCCATGGCTGTGCGGTTCGTGGCGCATGAGGAGAAGGCGGCGTAGCTCCGGCTGGTTGAGCAGATCGCGTCGCGATCGCGTCGACACCTGCCCGGCGCGGACGGTCGGGTGAGGCCCGCGGGATGCGGTCGGTGTCGCTGCAGGAAAAGGCGGCAGGGATGGATGCGGCGGCCTTGGTGTGCAGGTCGGCCGACGGCATTGGTTGCGGGCAGGTAGGCGATTTTGCTGATCGCGAGGGTCGCGAGGGTCGCGAGGGTCGCGAGGGTCGCGCGGGTCGCGCGGGTCGCGCGGGTCGCGCGGGTCGCGCGGCGACCGTGTCGAACCTGCGTTCCTCGGCCCCGCGCCACGCGCTGCCCTGCCCTGCCCTGCCCTGCCCTGCCCTGCACCTGGGTTACGTCAGTGTCGGTGTGGGCAGTTTGCCGCCGCGTCTGGGTGTGCGTGTCGGGTCGATGCTGGCGGGTGGGGTGAACCAGGGGACGTTGTCGATGACCTGCACTGT
>NZ_JBEPNA010000033.1:0-8027 GCF_040546025.1 Marisediminicola sp. UYEF4
CTCCTCCTCCACGACAACCACTGGGAAATCATCAACATCAACAACAGCTACTGGCTCCAACCACCAAAAAACATCGACCCCACCCAAACCCTCATTCTGCTCCCCAGCAGAACACCCGCCATCGCCGCCATCACGAAGAAGAAGAGAGCGAGCTGACCCACGCACTGGCCCCCGGCGGAGAGGGCGAGGCCATCGCGGGCCAAAGTCGGGCGCACCATGAGGACGACTTCGTGCGAAGTCGAGCCCGCCAGGGGAACCCAATTGCAGACCCGCCAACAGGAGAAGCCGAAAGCAGACGGGACAACAGGAGAACCCGGCAACAGGCGAGTTGCGCCGTCCCGAACGGGCGGCTTGGCGGGGAGGCGCCGGATTGGCCGACGACGGGCGGCCTCGCCGGGATGTGCCGAGAACTGCCTTAGCCGCGCGCGGTCAGTTAGCCGCGCGCGGTCAGGATGAGCGGTCCGTCGTCGGTCACAGCGACAGTGTGTTCGACGTGAGCTGCTCTGGATCCATCCATGCTTCGCAAGGTCCAGCCATCCGGATCCGTGAACACTCGGTCGCTCGTGTGCATGAGCCACGGCTCGATCGCGAACACGAGACCCGCGCGTAGGGGAAACCCGCGACCCGGTCGTCCGTCGTTGGGAACGTGCGGGTCGCCGTGCATCGTGCGTCCGACGCCGTGCCCACCGAAGTCGGTGTTGATCGTGAACCCTGCCGCGCGTCCGACCGCACCGATGGCCGCAGAGATATCGCCGATCCGGTTTCCGGGCACGGCGGCGGCGATGCCAGCGTCGAGTGCTGCCTGGGTCACCTCAACGAGACGCAGATCCTCGACTCTGGGCGTGCCGACAATGATCGTCACGGCGGAATCAGCGACCCAGCCGTCCACGCTCACCGCGAAGTCGAGGCTCAGAAGGTCGCCATCGGCCAGGTTGTAGTCGTAGGGCAGGCCGTGCAGCGCCGCATCGTTCACCGAAGTGCACAGCACCTTCCCGAACGGGCTCGCCCCGAATGACGGATGGTAGTCGATGTAGCAGCTCTCCGCGCCCCTCGCCCGGATCGCTCGGTGGGCGATCGCATCGAGATCGAGAAGGTTGACACCGACAGCGGATGCTGCGGTCAGCTCGGTGAGCACGTCAGCGACGAAGGATCCCGCCGCGCGCATCTCGGTGATCTCGGCGGGGGTTCGTAGCTCAATCATCCAGCCATTCTTGCGCGAACCGTCTGTACGCTTGAACAATGTGGTTACGACGGGCCTTCTACTGGGTCCAACTCGCGGCGATCATTGTGCTGCCCAGTTGGATCATGATCGCCAGGGGCATCTCCCCGTCCGGTCTGGGAACGCAGGACCTGCTGGTGTTCCTCGCCTGGCCGGCGCTCACCGTGTCGATGATCGTTGTGCTGGGTGTGACCTGGGCACGGAAGTCCGTGAGGACGACCAAGACCCTGTCCTGGACGGATGTCATCTCGCTTGGCTCTTGGTACCTGATCGCGATCGTCTACGGCATCTTCGTTGCGCGGTCGGCGGAGCTTGCCGCAGGGCTCACCGGCGGGCTTCTCGCTCTGGCCTCGCTCGCGGTGTTCGCCGTCGCGGTCTGGCAGCTCATGATTGCGGCGAGGCGACGGGTGGAGACGGTTTTCGCGAGCCTCGATCATGTCGCACTACCGCAGGGCGAGTACCGCGCGACCCGAGCCGCTCCCACCGACGGCGACGTCATCCGAATCGATCCCGCCGAGCGCTGAACTTTCGCGGTCGCCCGGGAGTGGCGGCAGCAGGCTCGACTGTGACAGAATTGTCGATTGTGCGTTCGCACGGCCCTGCCACAGGGGGGCCAGCGAATCATAGGCACACCCACTCCTTCATGCAGCATCCAGAACGTGATCGACCCGTGGCGGTTACAGAGAGCGAATATTCATGCACATCCTCGACCACGTCGACGCGGTCTCACTGCGCAACGACATCCCCGAATTCCGCGCCGGAGACACCGTCAAGGTGCACGTCAACATCGTTGAAGGCACACGTTCCCGCATCCAGGTCTTCCAGGGTGTCGTCATCGGCCGCTCGGGCGAAGGCGTCCGCGAGACGTTCTGCGTCCGCAAGGTCAGCTTCCAGGTCGGCGTCGAGCGCACCTTCCCCGTGCACTCCCCGGTCATCGACCACATCGAGGTCGTCACCCGCGGCGCCGTGCGTCGCGCGAAGCTGTACTACCTGCGCGACCTCCGTGGCAAGAAGGCCAAGATCAAGGAAAAGCGCTAAGCGCCAGCCCTCACCGGCAGTCTTTCCTGAGCTCCCCACCACGTAACATGGTGGGGAGCTCAGGGGTTTAATGGAACAAACAGATCCTTCGCCGCGCCCCCCGCGCACGGCACAGGACCGCACTCGACGATCGCGCAGCATCAAGCTGTTCGTTCGAGACATCGTCATTATTTTCGTCGCCGCGATCATCATTTCGGTAGGCATCAAGACGTTCCTGATCCGCTCCTTCTACATCCCGTCGAGCTCCATGACGAACACGCTGCAGGTCAACGACCGCATCATCGTCAACCAGCTCGTGCCGGATGTTGTGCCGCTGCAGCGCGGTGACGTGGTCGTGTTTCGCGACCCGGGCGGATGGCTTCCGCCACAGCAGGAGACCGAGGTGAACCCTGTCGTCGGAGCCATCGACTGGTTCCTCACGACGATCGGGCTGAGTGCCTCCGACAGCAACGATCACCTCATCAAGCGCGTGGTCGGACTCCCCGGCGATACCGTCACGTGCTGCAACCCGGTCGGCCAGATGGAGGTCAACGGTGCGCCGCTCGACGAGCCGTATCTCAACCTGCCCGAGGGTGTGTCGAAAGTGTCGGGGGACGACTTCTCGCAGGTTGTCCCGGAGGGATCGCTCTGGGTGATGGGTGACAACCGCTATAGCTCCAAGGACTCCCGCTACAACACCGAGACGCCGAGCGGCGGCTTCGTGCCGATCGACAACCTCGTCGGCCGCGCCTTCGTGATCACGTGGCCGTCGGCGCACTGGTCCTGGATTGACAACTACCCCGACACGTTCCGCGGCGTCGGAGTGGAACCGGACTAGACCCCCATGATGATGGCGGTGTCGGACCCGACCCTCGAGATCGAGGAAGGCCTCCATGCGAAGGGTCACCGTTACGTCATCGGCTGTGACGAGGTGGGTCGGGGAGCGATTGCCGGCCCCGTCGCTGTCGGTCTCGCCGTCGTCGACCTCGCCTGCGGGCCGTTCCCGCCCGGCCTGCGCGATTCGAAGCTGCTCAGCCAGAAGAGGCGCGAGGAACTCGCGCCTCTCACTGCGGCGTGGGCACGGCACTCCTCGGTGGGCCTCGCGTCGGCGCTCGAGGTCGATACCCTCGGACTCACCGCCGCCCTCGGCCTCGCGGGCAAGCGTGCTCTGACCCGGCTGCACAACGGCGGCGCGAAGATTCGCGAGTCGATCATCTTGCTCGACGGCGCGTTCGACTGGCTCAACCCGGCACTGTCGAGCCGGCTCCCGTTGCGGCTGCAGGTCAAGGCGGACCGCGACTGCGCGTCGGTCGCCGCAGCATCGGTCGTCGCCAAGGTCTTCCGCGACCGGATCATGATCGACGCGGATGCGACGACGCCCGGATACGACTGGGCCGGCAACAAGGGATATGGCTCCGCGGGCCATTTTGCCGCGATCGCCGCGCTCGGCGCGACCGCGATGCACCGTCACACCTGGCTGAAGAAGTCGCCTGAGATGGACGAGTAGGATTGGCGCAGCATGGACGACGACGAATTCGAAGACTACGACCGTGAGGTCGAACTGGCCCTTTACCGCGAATATCGCGATGTGGTGTCACAGTTCCGCTTTGTCGTGGAGACCGAACGCCGGTTCTATCTCGCCAACGAGGTCGAACTCGTGCGCCAGGACACCGAGCACGACTTCTACTTCGAACTCACGATGAACGACGTGTGGGTCTGGGATGTGTACCGGTCAGATCGCTTCGTGAAGTCCGTGCGCGTGCTGACCTTCAAAGACGTCAACGTGGAGGAACTGTCGGCCAAGGAGCTCGAGTTGCCCAAGGAACTCGCGCTCGACGAGTAGGCACATGGCTCAGACCCCAGTCGTCCACGGCCGGACGGTCGACGGCGAGACCCGCTGCGTGCACTATGGCACGGTGCTGGATGTCGTCGCGATCCGGTTCCGGTGCTGTGACCGCTACTACCCCTGCTTCTCCTGCCACGCCGAGGCCGAGACGCACCCGGTGCTGCGCTGGCCCACGGACAAATGGCAGGAGAACGCGATCCTCTGCGGGGTCTGCCGCACGGAGCTGAACATCGACTCCTACCGCGCCGCGGCCGTGTGCCCCGCCTGTGGGGCCGGGTTCAACCCGGGCTGCGCGACGCATTTCCCGCTGTACTTCGAGGAGTAACCCGCCAGGTTCCGGCCCGCAGCGGATCCGCTGGCTGACGTGCGTGTGGGGGTCGGTCGGCCGGGCGCCTCTCCTCCCCAGCTGCCGGGCTCCATCGGCCCTCCCCGATCCCGGCGCCAACGGGCTCGCACAACCCGATCCGGGGCATCCTCGGTGTCGGAGGCAACCATGGTGGCGAAGGACGATCTCGGCAAGCGCGGCGAGGCTCTCGCGGCGGCGTTCCTCGTCGACGCCGGCTACGACATCCTCGACCGCAACTGGCGGTGCAGGCAGGGCGAGATCGACGTCGTCGCGCTCGACGGCGATGAGACCGTCTTCGTCGAGGTGAAGACCCGATCGAGCATTGCGTTCGGGCATCCGCTCGAGGCGATCACGATGCAGAAGCTTGCCAGACTCCGACGGCTCGCGTCGGCCTGGTGCGGAGAACATCCCGGTGTCCGTCACCGCATCCGCATCGATGCGATCGCCATCATCGCGCCCCCCGGAGGTCCCATCCACTTCGAGCATGTGAGGAGTGTCTTCTGATGTGGTGCCTCGTGTTGATGTGGCTTCTGCTGCGGTCGGTCGTTGTGGGGCGGGGGTGCTGATGCCACTCGGACACACGTCGGCCGTGGCCCTCCTCGGCCTCACCGGTGCGATCGTCGAAGTTGAGGCCGACATCTCGAGCAACCTCCCCGGGTTCGTCCTCATCGGGCTGCCCGATGCGGCGCTCGGCGAGGCCCGCGACCGGGTGCGGGCCGCCGCCACGAACACCGGATGCGAGTTCCCCACCCGAAAAGTCACCGTCAACCTCTCGCCCGCCGCCCTGCCCAAGCACGGCTCGGGGTTCGACCTCGCGATCGCGCTCGCGATCCTCGCGGCGGCCCGGCTGGTGAACACCGACTCGGTCGCGGGAGTCGTTCACCTCGGCGAGCTCGGACTCGACGGACGCCTGCGGCCGATCAACGGTGTCCTCCCGTGCACTCTCGCCGCCGCCCGTGCGGGCGCGACGACCGTCATGGTACCGACCGGGAACGCCGACGAGGCCGCGCTGGTGCCCGGGGTGCGTGTGGTCGGCGTCGCCTCGCTGCTCGAGGCTGCGATCTGGCATGGCGGCGAGTACACGCCGGTGCCGGTCGAGCCGATCCTTCGGGCGGCGCCGGAGGGCGCGGCTGACGACGACCTCGACCTGAGCGACATCATCGGCAACGACGACGCGATCCAGGCGATTCAGGTCGCGGCGGCGGGCGGCCACCACATGTTCCTCCTGGGTCCGCCCGGCGCGGGCAAGACGATGCTCGCCACGCGTCTGCCCGGCATCCTGCCCGACCTCGACGCCGATGCCGCGCTCGAGGTGAGCTGCGTCCGCTCACTCGCTGGCCTGCCGGTCGGCGCTTCGCTCGCGACACGTCCGCCGCTGGAGGCCCCGCACCACACGGCGACCGCCGCCTCTATCGTCGGGGGTGGCAGCGGCGTCATCCGGCCGGGTGCCGCCGCGCGGGCGAACCACGGCGTGCTCTTCCTCGACGAGGCACCGGAGTTCCAGCGGGCGGTGCTCGACGCGCTCCGCCAGCCCCTCGAGTCGGGTCTCATCAGCATCCACCGGGCCAATTCGGTCGCGCACTTTCCTGGACGGTTCCAGCTTGTTCTCGCTGCCAACCCCTGCCCATGCGGGCAGTACGGCGCACGCGATTCTGACTGCGTCTGTGCGCCGAGCGCGCGCCGACGCTACCTCGCGAGGCTCTCCGGACCCCTCCTCGACCGCATCGACATCCAGCTGCGCGTGGCCCGAATCACCTCCGCCACGATGCGCATGGCGGACGAGAAGCAGCGGGTGGACACGGCGACCGTGCGCAGTCGGGTCGTGTCCGCCAGGGCGGCGACCGCGGAGCGCCTCGGCGCGACGCCCTGGGCGCTCAACTCGCAAGTGCCGGGGCCGTGGTTGCGCGGCCCGCACGCGCGCCTCGGTCCATCGACGACGGTGTCCATCGACCGCGCCCTCGAACGCGGCGGCCTCACGATGCGCGGCTACGACCGGGTGTTGCGCTTGGCGTGGACGCTCGCCGACCTTGATGGCGCACAGCGACCGACGGCCGACCATCTCGGTCGAGCCTTGTATCTCAGAAAGGCGATTTCGTCATGACCATGTTCGGGCTCAAGGAGGCCGTCGTCGCGCCACTCATTCGCCGTCTCGGCCGGGATGACTTCACAGCGGACGAGATCGTCGAGCGTTTCGCACGGGCCACCTGGACCGGGATTGCCGAACCGGGGGACCGCGTCGCGGGCCTGCTGGGTGAGCTGCTCGGCGTGCCAGCTGCACTGACCGCGGTGATCGATCGATGGGGCATTGACCGGATCGGGGGCGCCATCGCGGAGAGGTCCGGGATCCGGGGCGACGACTCACGCAATCCCGCGGGGATTCTCGAGGCCAACGGGCTCACCCCCGCAGATCTCGTGGCGGCGCAGGAGCGGTGGCAGCCTCGGGCGGCGTCCCAGACGGCGCTCGTGGCACTTCGCCAAGCGTCACGCTACGGGGTGCGGCTGCTCGTACCCGGCGATCCGGAATGGCCCGTGGGCGTCGACGACCTCGGGGCTCACGCGCCCCTCGCGCTCTGGCTGCGCGGTCGCTCGGAGACGCTGGCCACGGCAGGCAGCTCGATTGCTCTTGTCGGGGCCAGGGCGGCGACGGGATACGGCGAGCACGTCGCAATGGAGGCGTCTGCCGGTCTCGTCGACCGTGGATACACCATCGTCTCCGGGGCGGCCTATGGGATCGACGGGATGGCGCACCGGGCGGCATTGGCGAGTTCGGGGGAGACGATCGCGTTCCTCGCGGGCGGGGTGGACCGCTTCTATCCGAGCGGTCATGACGGGCTCCTCTCCCGGATCGTCGAGGCGGGCGCGGTCGTGTCGGAATTGCCGTGCGGGTCGCCGCCGACCAAGTGGAGGTTCCTGCAACGCAATCGATTGATTGCCGCGGCGAGTCTCGCGACGGTCGTTCTCGAGGCGGGCTGGCGGTCCGGGTCGCTCAACACGGCCGGTCACGCCGCCGCGTTGGGGCGCCCTCTCGGCGCCGTGCCGGGCCCCGTCACGTCGGCGGCCTCGGCCGGATGCCACAGGCTGATCCGCGATTTCGACGCCGTCTGCGTAACGAACGCCGACGAGATGGCGGAGCTCGCCCCTCTCGCTTCTCCGTCTCGCGGCGGGGAGGCCGGTGTCGGCGTCGGGGCCGGTGCTAGTGAGAACGGTGGTGGACCACGGCGAAGCGGCCAGCCCGGCGGGAAGGCCGAGGTCGCGGAGCAGGCCGAGTCCGCCGAGCGCACTCGCGTGGTCGACGCCCTCAGCGCGCGGTCGCCGCGGGCCGTCGGCGACATCGCCGCTCGCGCGGGCCTATCCGCCGCGCAGGTGCAGTCAGTGCTGGGGCTGCTCGAACTCGAGGGGAGGGCTGAACGACGCGAACGCGGGTGGGTGCGGGGCACAGCGTGAGCTCACAGAGCAGGTTGAACGCCCGGGCGGTGATCCCGCGCTAGACGATATGAGTACGGAGCTTACCTCTTGAGGCTGGGGCCCCCGTTCGAGTAGACGTGGGTTACCAGCCTGCGGAGGTTGGCCTATCCACAGTCGAACTTTGGAGGCCCCAG
>NZ_JBEPNA010000034.1:0-6151 GCF_040546025.1 Marisediminicola sp. UYEF4
CCGACTCGATGACCAGCAGAAGCGGCGCCCGGGAACGATCATCCCGGACGCCGCTTCACCCTGCCCACTTGACAAAAGCAACTACATATCAGCTGAGAGCGGGCAAGACTCGATCCACCCCCGATGGGTTCGCGACGCCGTAGCACGCGTGTACAGCGAGTACACGAAGCTGCCGCCACTCACGTGGGCGCTACTCCATACCGATCCGGAGCCCGAGGCATTCCTGCGGGACGACTCTGGCAATGTCGGCGTGATCGACTGGGCGGGATCAGTACCGGGACCTGCCCTGTATGACCTGGCTTCCGCGGTCATGTACGCAGGCGGAGAACGGCACGCCCAACCCCTGTTGGACGCATATGAGCGAGTAGGCGTGGTGACCGGGACCGAGATCCGTACACACCTGGGTTCGCTGCGACGCTTGCGGGCAGGAGTCCAAGCCGAGTACTTCTCCAGGCGGCTCCACCTAGCTGACCTAACCGGGGTCGACAGCATCGACGACAACGAGCAAGGCCTTCGAGACGCCCAGGAGATGCTCCAGCTCCTCGGGGTGCAAGTCAGCTAAGTCGCCTCCGGGCCGGCGCGAGTGTCCGCGCGGTCGCAGTCGCATCAATCAACGCCTAACGCGACACTTGACTGGGTCTATTGCGGAACCTTCATCTCTCTAGCTGACGCCCAAGGTGCGCCATGCCCGTAACGATGATTTCGGTCAGGAGCTCTGCGTAGCGTCCGTCGGGGTCGAGATCGGGGTCGAATACCGTGACCTGCGCTCCAATTGCTCCGGGGGCGAGACCCTGGAGAAGTTCGATCAGCTGTTCCGGGTCGAGCCCGCCAGGATCAGGGCTGTCAACCGCCGGCATCACGTTTGGATCGAGCACGTCGACATCGATGTGCAGCCAGTAGCCGGCGTTCCCCGAGACGGCCCGAGCGGCTCGCGCCGTCTCGGTCATGCCGATCTCGACTGATTGGTGGGCCGTCAGGACGAGGCCGAGGTGGGATCGGACCTCGTCGACTTCTTGATCGTTCACGCGGCATCCGATGTGAACGGTGTTGGCGGGCGAGAAGTATGGTCCGCGGCCGTCGATGTCCGCGATGGCCGGCCAGTGTCGACCGACGGCCGCCGCGAGATCCTCCCCGGCAACGCTGGCGCAGTGATCCGAGTTGCCGGGATGACGGAAGTCAGTGTGTCCATCGATGTGCACGAGGCCCGCGTTATGCCGGAGGGCGAGCCCGGCCGCCAGCAGAAGGCTGCAATCGCCTCCGATCACCAACGGCGCCCTGCCGTCGTCGATGACTCCAGCGATCCGGCGGGCCAGGCGCCGCGCGTGGTCCACCATCTGAGCTTCGTTTCGTACGTGGCCGGTGGCGCGGGTGGTGTCGTCATCGACGTATCGGCCGGAAAGGACCACACCTCCATCGACAGCGCCGTCTGCCATCAGTCGCCGAAACACTCCCGCTTCTCGCAATGCTTCTGGTGCCTTGGACGTGCCCGGCACGCTTCCCGGCTGGGGTGGTCGAAGCCCCAGGTTGGAGGGAGCAGACACAATCGTGATCACGCCCCCAGACTGTCAGGTTCCCATAACGATTTCGACTAATCCCGCGGCTTCACTTGCGCGAAAGTAAGACAAAGTAGGAGCCCACAAGAGGGACCTCTTACGCGACAGAGTGAGTGGGTAGAGCCTCGTCGCGTCTGGGCCCGGTCATCCAGACAGAGTCACCACGGTCCGGGTCGTGGTCGATCCGGCCGCTGTTGGTGAACCCGATCTTATCCAGAACTCGGAAAGAAGCGACATTCCACGAACGGACCGTGGCCCAGAATCGCATTCGTCCGGTATCTAAAGCAGCACCAAGCATGGCTTGTGCGGCCTCGGTAGCGTATCCGCGGCCCTGGGCGTGCAGGAACAGCTCATAGGCGATTTCCGGCTCCTCCAGGGTTGCATTGCCAATGATCAAAACGCAGTAGCCAATGAAGTGGCCGTCAGTTTTTGTCTCGATGGCCAAGAGGGCCAAACCGGTATGAGCCGACTCCTCAAGTTGTTTTTCAAGACTTGCCCGAATGTCGTCAACAGTCGGCCGACCCTCGGCGTCAATGACGCGAATTGATCGTGGATCTCGTTCAGCCCACAGCCCTCGTACGGCCTGACTATCTGAAAGCCGCCAAGGCCTCATCCGCAGTCGCGGCGTTTCTAACTCCTGAACAAGCGGCTGGAACGGCTGCACGACTTCACCCTAGCCCGGAGCAGAACCAGCTTTCCTGCCGCCCGCAGGCGGAACGTCCACCGGGAGTTCCGGTCAGCTGCTCCACAGGAGCATCACCGAGATCAGAGCATCGATGCCAAGTCTGATCCGGTTGAAGGGTAAGTGGCGGTCGTCGATTTGATTTGTTTCGTGGTCAGTCCGTGCTTCATGGCCAGGCTGATGGTGTTGGCAACTTCGGCATAGTCGTGACCAAAAAGGTGCGCACCGATGATGCGGTCTGTGCTCTTGTCGATCAGGATCTTGGTTGCCCCAGCTGTTTCACCAATTCGGTAGTTCGAATACCAGCCACTGGTATTGGTGAAGCGCACGCCGACGTTGAGACCATCGTCTTTGGCATCCTGCTCGAGCATTCCGATGCGGACCAGTTCCGGGATCGTGAAGACAACGGTCGGTATTGCCGTGTAGTCCGGGACGGCCGTGCCAGATTTCAGCATGTTGGATGCGGCGACCTTCGCCTCGAACACTGCTACCGGCGTGAGCGGCATGCCGGGAGTATCGGCGGAATCGCCGGCCGCATAGACATGATCGTTCGTGGTGCTCTGCAGGTGTCCTGTGACGCTGATGCCCCGGGGGCCGCAGGCAACGTCACCGACATCCAGGCTCATACGTGCGAGGTCGGCAGTGCGCCCGGCGCCGTGGACGACGATGTCGGTATCGATCGTGGTCGTCTCGCCGGCGTGCTGCATCGTGATCCGGAATCCTTGGAGAGTCTTCGCCACGCTGGTGATCGTCGTGTCGCGTCGGACGGCCACCCCGGCGGTCGCGCCGCGCTCCAGGAGAAGTTCGACGAGGTCGGGATCGAATTCTTTCAGCGGGGTGCGGCCGCGGTCGATAATTACGGGGGAACTTCCCGCCCGTGCAGCAATGTGTGCGAATTCGAATGACACGAAGCCGCCCCCAATGAAGGCGATCCGGGGTGGAAGGTTGGGGAGGTTCAGGAAGGTGGTGCTGTCGATGAGGTGCTCGTGTCCGGGGAAGTCGAGTTCGCGGGGCCGGGCGCCGGTGGCGACGAAGATTTTGTTCGCCTCGTAGCTCGTGCCATCGATATCGACGTGGGTGTTGTCTGTGAACGCCGCCACGCCGTGGAGTGTGGTCACGCCGCGTGAGCGAAGGTCCTCTTCGACATTGTGTGGAACGGGGTCGGTGAAGCCATGTTTGTGATTCATCAAGTCAGCCCAGTTGATGCTGAGTTGATCACCATTGATGCCTTTGCCATCGAGAAGACGGGCGGCCTCAACTATTTCTGCGCCGCGGCGCAGAATTTTCTTTGGGTCGCATCCGCGAAGGGCGCAGGTTCCCCCATACGGGAGCGCATCGACGATGGCGACGTGCCATCCCTGCGAGGAGCACTTGGTTGCGGCCGCGATCCCTGCCATCCCGGCACCGATCACGAGCAGGTCATATGTGTCAGTCATGGTGGTCCTTCTGTCAGGGAACGGACATAAATTTTTAGGCGGGAGGCGCGCCGATCCAAAATGCGCTTCGCGCGATTTCGCCCGGGCGTCACGTGGTGAGCAGTACCGTTTTCAGCTGCTCCACGGTTGGTGCGCCCGCGTACCCGTCAGGTGTGAGATACCGGCGGCAGGAAAGCCCGATGGGGTCTCCTTGCTGCGCGAAGGGGTCGATGCCGTTGATGAGGATGCTTGGAGAACCGCGAAATCCGACACGTTCAGCTTCTTCGACCGTGTCTACGATGTGTCGCGTCACGACCATCCCGGGGTTTACTTCAGCGAGAGCAGTGAGCCGCTCGTCGGCCACTTTCCGATTGGGGCAGCCGTCGAAGTACTGCAAGATGATGTCCATGCGCCTACCGTAAACCGTGAAGTGCGCTTCAAGGTCAAGCGTTAGGCTCAGCTCATGCTCATTGGGGAAGTCGCCGATGTAATAGGCGTGCACCGTCAAACCATTCGTTTCTATGAAAAGCAGGGGCTCTTGCCCCCTCCTCATCGTCAGCTCAACGGGTATCGAGACTACGACCCCACCGTGATCAGCAGGTTGAACTTCATCCAAAGCGGACAAGCGGCCGGCCTCACGCTCACCGAGATCACGAGCGTTCTCTCGCTCCGCGATGCAGGCCAGGCTCCCTGCGCTCACGTATCACTCCTCTTGGTCCGCAAACTGGAAAACGTCCAAGCCCGCCAACTCGAGCTCGCTGTCCTGGCGACAGAACTCAAGACACTCATCCAAGCCAGTAAAGGGCTAGACCCCGACGACTGCGACGAGGCAGACATCTGCAACATCATCGCCAACCCCGAACGCCATTGAAGACGACAAATAGAAAATACGGAAAGAAACATCCCCTTCTCGATAGAGGGACCGCTTACGCGACGAATTTGCCAGCTCTCCGCGCGATTGCCAAGCTTGCCGGTGCTGTGTCACAAGGGAACCCTGTGTCGCGTTTCGCCTGGTGGCGGCGGGCTTCGACCGCGACAACATCGGCGGTGACCGCCCCGACCGACAGCGCTGCCGTGATTCCGGCGATCACATCCTCCGCCGCCATCGACCGGTGCAGCAGCAGGACGTCGATGATCGCCCGGGTGCCTCCGGCATCGCCGTCGGTTCTTCGTGCTGCAGCCCAGAACGCGTCATGCGCTGCCGTGAAGGTGCCGGATGCGCGGGCCTGGGCGAGGGCGGTCGATCCGGGGAATGCACCCGGCGACACAAGATTCGGGTCGGTGAATGATGCAGAAACGGCGCGGTTGGTGTGGGAAACTTGCTTCTAAGAGATGCTCCTCTGCTTGGCAACGTTGAACTCTAGGCAAGCCCTATTTTACCTGATCAGATGGGCATTCTCGGTTTAACGAGCCGTCAGAATCTCACGTCGACCGGTGGATTTAGGCTAAACGGTACACTCTGGAAGCATGACCGGTATGCTCATCGGCTACGCACGCGTATCCACCAACGACCAAGACCTCACCGCCCAAAAGAACGCACTCGCCGCCCTCGGGGTCTCAGCCCAAAAGACGTTCACCGATCAAGGCCTCACCGGAACTAACCGAGCCCGGCCAAGTCTCCGCGAAGCGTTAGCTGCATATCGATCGGGGGCGGGGCCGGCAGATTGACGGGAGGAAAAGGGCACGCTCGACTGCACAACCGCGTTCGCGTCAACAGACTTCCGCGCCGATCTGACAAAAATCGCTGTGCCTACGCTGGTGATACATGGCGACTCCGACACCGTCGTGCCGTTCGAGGTCAGTGGAAGGCGCACTCACGAGGCCATTTCCGGCAGCGAACTCGTAATGATCGAAGGCGCCCCGCACGGACTCACCGTTTCGCACAAGGACGAGTGGAACCGGCACGTTCTCGCCTTCCTGGCGAAGTAGCGGAACCGCAAAGTTCACCTTTATCGTCGGCAGTCCCCTTTAGCTCACGCCACGCACGCAACCTCCGTAAGAAGAACACCTAGCTGGCCTTTCGGGTGAGCAGCTGGAGGAGGCTTCTGCGGCGCTGCGAGGTCACGGCCCAGGCAGTGGACAGCACGACGGATTTCGTTGAACCCGTCTGTTCGTTGAGTGAGGCGGCGTGGCTCCATATGAAGATCCATATTTTAACCATGG
This sequence comes from Marisediminicola sp. UYEF4, assembly GCF_040546025.1. Lineage (NCBI taxonomy): Bacteria > Bacillati > Actinomycetota > Actinomycetes > Micrococcales > Microbacteriaceae > Marisediminicola > Marisediminicola sp. UYEF4. Next base: position 5,814 of record NZ_JBEPNA010000034.1, read on the forward strand.
CTTTGTCGGCCGACGACGGCGTTGCAAACTTCCACAGACAGATTGCATAGGTTTCGGCTGTGAAGGCGTCATACAGAGCGCCGAAGGCGAGTGCGTCACCGGCGGCTACTCGTTCGAGAAGCAAATGATTGCCGACACCGTCCCCGGGGGAACGCGGCTCCGTCTCTGCGGCGGTCATGGTGCGGTTCCGGACGATCGAATGCCAAGTAAAAAAGGCACTCCCTACCTCTCCTGATTGGGAACGCTAGACGATATGAGTACGGCGCTTACCTCTTGAGGCTGGGGCCCCCGTTCGAGTAGACGTGGGTTACCAGCCTGCGGAGGTTGGCCTATCCACA
>NZ_JBEPNA010000035.1:0-3785 GCF_040546025.1 Marisediminicola sp. UYEF4
CCCTGTGAGGGTGTGGTGCAGGAGCGTCCGATCCTTGAGAACTCAACAGCGTGCACAATGTCAAATGCCAAAAACCTCGTGTGTGGATCCCGTTTCTAGCGGGTGAAGTGCAGGAGATTCCTTTGGAATACATTTAAACAACAAAGCAAGTCAGTAATGATTTGTTCTGTCAGTTTCAAACTTGCTCCTTGTCCGCCACTGTTTTGTCAAAGAACAGGCCGGTGGCTTGGGGCACTAGATGTGCCGGCGACTTCGGTTGTCTGGCAATCAAACATTTACGGAGAGTTTGATCCTGGCTCAGGACGAACGCTGGCGGCGTGCTTAACACATGCAAGTCGAACGATGACCTCCAGCTTGCTGGGGTGATTAGTGGCGAACGGGTGAGTAACACGTGAGTAACCTGCCCTCCACTCTGGGATAAGCACTGGAAACGGTGTCTAATACCGGATACGAGCTTCCGCCGCATGGTGAGGAGCTGGAAAGAATTTTGGTGGGGGATGGACTCGCGGCCTATCAGGTAGTTGGTGAGGTAATGGCTCACCAAGCCGACGACGGGTAGCCGGCCTGAGAGGGTGACCGGCCACACTGGGACTGAGACACGGCCCAGACTCCTACGGGAGGCAGCAGTGGGGAATATTGCACAATGGGCGAAAGCCTGATGCAGCAACGCCGCGTGAGGGACGACGGCCTTCGGGTTGTAAACCTCTTTTAGTAGGGAAGAAGCGAAAGTGACGGTACCTGCAGAAAAAGCACCGGCTAACTACGTGCCAGCAGCCGCGGTAATACGTAGGGTGCAAGCGTTGTCCGGAATTATTGGGCGTAAAGAGCTCGTAGGCGGTTTGTCGCGTCTGCTGTGAAATCCGGAGGCTCAACCTCCGGCCTGCAGTGGGTACGGGCAGACTAGAGTGCGGTAGGGGAGATTGGAATTCCTGGTGTAGCGGTGGAATGCGCAGATATCAGGAGGAACACCAATGGCGAAGGCAGATCTCTGGGCCGTAACTGACGCTGAGGAGCGAAAGCATGGGGAGCGAACAGGATTAGATACCCTGGTAGTCCATGCCGTAAACGTTGGGAACTAGGCGTAGGGTCCATTCCACGGATTCTGTGCCGCAGCTAACGCATTAAGTTCCCCGCCTGGGGAGTACGGCCGCAAGGCTAAAACTCAAAGGAATTGACGGGGGCCCGCACAAGCGGCGGAGCATGCGGATTAATTCGATGCAACGCGAAGAACCTTACCAAGGCTTGACATATACCGGAAAAGTTCAGAAATGTTCTCCCCGCAAGGTCGGTATACAGGTGGTGCATGGTTGTCGTCAGCTCGTGTCGTGAGATGTTGGGTTAAGTCCCGCAACGAGCGCAACCCTCGTTCTATGTTGCCAGCACGTAATGGTGGGAACTCATAGGAGACTGCCGGGGTCAACTCGGAGGAAGGTGGGGATGACGTCAAATCATCATGCCCCTTATGTCTTGGGCTTCACGCATGCTACAATGGCCGGTACAAAGGGCTGCAATACCGTAAGGTGGAGCGAATCCCAAAAAGCCGGTCTCAGTTCGGATTGAGGTCTGCAACTCGACCTCATGAAGTCGGAGTCGCTAGTAATCGCAGATCAGCAACGCTGCGGTGAATACGTTCCCGGGCCTTGTACACACCGCCCGTCAAGTCATGAAAGTCGGTAACACCCGAAGCCGGTGGCCCAACCTTTTGGAGGGAGCCGTCGAAGGTGGGATCGGTAATTAGGACTAAGTCGTAACAAGGTAGCCGTACCGGAAGGTGCGGCTGGATCACCTCCTTTCTAAGGAGCATGTGCACCTCGGTCTGTATACAGCCGGTAAAGGTGCCAAGTCATTTCGAGAACATACGTTTCTCGGTGGCGCTCATGGGTGGAACATTGACATTGTGGCCAGGTAGGTTTTCTGCCTCTCAGTACGTTGTGTCGCTTGCGGCTCGATTGGAACGGGAGTGGTTAGCAGCTCTGGTCTTTTGCACGCTGTTGGGTCCTGAGGGACCGGGCCGGCTGACACTTCGGTGTTGTCGGACTGTAACTCTGGACCTTGTCGGGACAAGCCTGTGGTTTGGCCCGTTGGGTACCGCCCGTATTTTGAGAACTACACAGTGGACGCGAGCATCTTAGACACTCGTAATGGTCGGCCTTCGGGTCGGGTGTTGCGTGATGTCTTCATTTAGATCAAGCAAATTTATTTGCTGGATCTTTGTGTAATTTTGTCATCAAGTTTCTAAGTGCAAACGGTGAATGCCTTGGCATCTGGAGCCGAAGAAGGACGTATAAATCTGCGATAAGCCTCGGGGAGCTGATAATAGAGCTGTGATCCGAGGATTTCCGAATGGGGAAACCCCGCCAGGCGTTGTAAGACGACCTGGTGACTCCCGCCTGAATATATAGGGCGGGTAGAGGGAACGTGGGGAAGTGAAACATCTCAGTACCCACAGGAAGAGAAAGCAAAAGCGATTCCGTAAGTAGTGGCGAGCGAAACCGGAAGAGGCCAAACCGATCATGTGTGATAGCCGGCAGGCGTTGCATGGTCGGGGTAGCGGGACTTTTCAGCAGTTACTGCCGTACTGCAAGGATTACAGCGCGATATAGACGAATGGGATTGAAAGCCCAGCCATAGAAGGTGCCAGCCCTGTAGTTGAAATGTCGTAATGGTCCGAGAAGTATCCCAAGTATCACGGGGCCCGAGAAATCCCGTGTGAATCTGTCAGGACCACCTGATAAGCCTAAATACTCCCAGATGACCGATAGCGGACAAGTACCGTGAGGGAAAGGTGAAAAGTACCCCGGGAGGGGAGTGAAATAGTACCTGAAACCGTTTGCATACAAACCGTTGGAGCCTCCTTAGTAGGGGTGACAGCGTGCCTTTTGAAGAATGAGCCTGCGAGTTAGTGATATGTGGCGAGGTTAACCCGTGTGGGGTAGCCGTAGCGAAAGCGAGTCTGAATAGGGCGATTCAGTCGCATGTCCTAGACCCGAAGCGAAGTGATCTATCCATGGCCAGGTTGAAGCGACGGTAAGACGTCGTGGAGGACCGAACCCACTTCAGTTGAAAATGGAGGGGATGAGCTGTGGATAGGGGTGAAAGGCCAATCAAACTTCGTGATAGCTGGTTCTCTCCGAAATGCATTTAGGTGCAGCGTTGCGTGTTTCTTGCCGGAGGTAGAGCTACTGGATGGCCGATGGGCCCTAAAAGGTTACTGACGTCAGCCAAACTCCGAATGCCGGTAAGTGAGAGCGCAGCAGTGAGACGGTGGGGGATAAGCTTCATCGTCGAGAGGGAAACAACCCAGACTACCAACTAAGGTCCCCAAGCGTGTGCTAAGTGGGAAAGGATGTGGAGTTGCATAGACAACCAGGAGGTTGGCTTAGAAGCAGCCACCCTTGAAAGAGTGCGTAATAGCTCACTGGTCAAGTGATTCCGCGCCGACAATGTAACGGGGCTCAAGCACACCACCGAAGTTGTAGATTTCGCATAGTAGCCCGGCACCCTTTTGGGTGTCCAGGCGTGCGGAGTGGTAGGAGAGCGTCGTGTGGCGAGTGAAGCGGCGGTGTAAACCAGCCGTGGACGCCACACGAGTGAGAATGCAGGCATGAGTAGCGAAAGACGGGTGAGAAACCCGTCCTCCGAAAGAACAAGGGTTCCAGGGCCAGGCTAATCCGCCCTGGGTAAGTCGGGACCTAAGGCGAGGCCGACAGGCGTAGTCGATGGACAACGGGTCGATATTCCCGTACTGACGAAGAACCGCCCAAGCTAATCCAGTGATGCTAAGT
>NZ_JBEPNA010000036.1:0-3370 GCF_040546025.1 Marisediminicola sp. UYEF4
GGCATTATTCCGATGTCCGGATTATGCCGATGTTGACGGTGGAGCCCTTGTCTTTGCTGGCCTCCGGGTGGATGTTATCGGCATAATCACGCCGCGGGTGCACGCTGGTCCTTCGTTGAGCGAAGGTGGACGCAGTGGCCGTTGTTGTGATGAAAGTTCCAGTTTCAGGACCGTTGGAGGAGTGGGCGGCGGGCTTCGCTGGGTATCTGGCCGCGGCCGGGTATGCGTCGACCTCGATTGAGTTGCGGGTGCGGTTGTTCGCCCATCTGAGCCGATGGTGCGACGCTGAGACACTGCTGCCGGCGCGGCTGAATGCGGCGGCGATCAACCGGTTTCTCGTGGCGCGGATAGCTTCTCATGTCGATTTGTCCTCACTGGCGACGTTGGCTCCGGTGATCTCTTTTCTGCGGTCGATCGGTGCGGTCCCGTCAGCGCCGGAACCGGAGCATGTTGCGGTCGGTGCGGTCGATGCTCTGCTGGATCGGTGGGGTATTTTCCTTCTCAGCGAGCGAGCGTTGGTGCCGTCAACGGTGAAGTATTACCGCGCGTTAGCGGAACCATTCGTGGCCTCGCGGCTGCGCGGGTCGGTGTTGGAGTGGGACACAGTGGATGCTGTGGTTGTGGCGCAGTTCGTGGCCGCGACGATTCCGCAGTTGCCGACGGGCACAGGAAAGTTGACGATTTCGGCGCTGCGGTCGTTGCTGCGTTACCTGTTCAGCAGCGGGGTGGTGGCCGACCGGTTGGATTCGGTGGTGCCGGGCCGGGCCGGCTATCGCGACGCGAGTCTGCCGCGCGGGGTGACGGCGGAGCAGGTCGCGATGATGGTCGCGGCCACGAGCGGGGATTCGGTGGTGCGGCGCCGAGATCGGGCGGTCCTGGCGGTGCTGTCTCGTTTGGCGTTACGGGCGGCGGATGTTGCTCGGCTGGAGCTGGAGGATCTTGATTGGCGAGCCGGGACGATCCGGGTCCGGGGCAAGGGCGGCCAGATCGATCTGATGCCGCTACCGACGGATGTCGGGCAGGCGTTGGCGGAGCATCTGCGGGGCGGCCGACCGGCCACGGCAGCGGGGCGGGCGGTGTTCTTCCGCTGCCGGGCCCCGTTCACCGCGTTGAGTGTCGCGGGGATTCAGGGCATCGTCCAGCAGGCGGCGCGGCGGGCAGGGTTGGGAGCAGTCGGTGCACACCGGCTGCGCCACACCGTTGCCACCGCAACGATCAACGCGGGCGCATCGCTGGAGGAGGTGGGACAGTTGCTGCGCCACCGGGGCCTGGCCTCGACAACGATCTACGCGAAAGTCGACCTGGTGCGCCTGGGCAGCATTGCCCGGCCCTGGCCTGGATCGGACTCGGTCCTGACAGCGGTTTTGTCATGAGCGACATGGCACGGCTCATCGATGACTACCTTCGGCTACGCCGCTCGTTGGGGTTCAAACTCGAGAAAAACGCACTGTTCCTCACTCAGTTCCACCAGTATCTGCAACAGAAGAACATCACGGTGATCACAGTCGAGGTCATGGTGGACTGGGCGATCCTGCCGAACAGGTCACCGAACTGGCATGCCTCACGGCTCGGGGTGTTGCGCAGCTTCGCGCGGTGGGCGCACCTGTTCGATTCCACGATCGAGGTCCCGCCCGCTGGTCTGCTGCCGGCACCGGGTGAGCGGCTGGTGGCGTTCGTGTATTCACCGGCAGAGATCAATGCGGTCATGGCGGCGGCGTCCGAGATCCGCACGCCGCTGGTCGCGGCCACTTACCGCACCCTGATCGGGTTGCTGGCGGCCGCGGGCCTGCGGGTGGGGGAAGCCATCCGGGCGGACCGCGCGGATCTTGCCGACGGGGTCTTGACGGTTGCGGACACCAAGTTCGGCAAGACCCGTCTTGTTCCCCTGCACCCGACCACGGTCGCGGCCCTGGGCGACTATGCCCGACTGCGCGACGAGATCCTGGGGCAGGTGCCCTCCGATGCGCTGTTCGTATCATTGGCGGGCACCCGGCTGATTTATAAGAACGTCGCTTTCGTCTTCCACCGGCTGGTGGGGAAGGCCGGGATCCTGCCGCGCTCGAGCCGGTGCCGGCCGCGCCTGCATGACCTTCGCCATACCTTCGCGGTCTCCACAATGCTCGATGCCTACCGCCACGACCGCAACGCGGCCGAGGTGCTGCCGATTCTGTCGACCTACCTGGGGCATGCGTCGCCGGGGAGCACGTATTGGTATTTGCAGGCAGATCCGCATCTGCTGACCTCAGCCGCCGAGCGCCGCTCTCCCGTGGGCGACGCAGTGAGGGTGTCATCGTGAGCGCTCTGGCTCCGACATTGGAGAAATACTTCACCGCCCATTTGGCCCATTCGTTGGGCGCCAGCAGCCACACCATCGCCGCTTACCGCGATACCTGGCGGTTACTGCTGGCCTGGCTGCTGGCGACCGGAGGCCACCGCCCCGAGACCGTTGATCTCCAGGTGCTGGACAGCGCCACGATCAGCGGCTTCTTGGGCTACCTGGAACAGGACCGCAGCAATGGCATCCGCACCCGCAACGCACGCCTGGCCGCGTTGCACTCGTTCTTCTCCTACGCCGCGCTGCAGCATCCCGAGCACGCCGAGTCCCTCGGTCGTGTGCTGGCGATCCCGGTCAAACGGCACTCCCGCACCGATATCAGCTACCTCTCCGAGGACGAAACGACCGCGCTACTGAACGCGGTCGATTGCTCCAAACGCACCGGGCGGCGCGATCGGCTGTTGATCCTCATCGCGATCAGCACCGGCATGCGTGTCAGCGAACTGACTGCTCTGACCTGGGGAGATGTTCACCTGGGCACCGGGGCGCATCTGGTCTGCCACGGCAAAGGACGCAAAGACCGCGCGACCCCGCTCAGCCGCGAAGACGTCGCGGCGATGACCGTTTGGAAAGCCGAACACTCCCCGGCGAGCACCGATGTTCTCTTCCCGACCCGGGACGGCACTCGGATGAGCACCGACGCCGTGGCCCAACGTTTGAGCGTCCATGTTGCAGCCGCGACCGGCACCGCGCCGACGTTGAAAACGAAGACCATCACCCCGCATGTGTTGCGCCATACGGCCGCGATGCGACTGCTACATGCCGGGATTGATACGACCGTCATCGCCCTCTGGCTTGGCCACGAATCTCCCGAGACCACCCAGATCTATCTCCACGCCGACCTCGCCATGAAGGAGAAAGCACTCGAACGCGTCCGCCCCATCGGTGTCCTACCGGGTCGCTACGAGCCGGGCGATGCCTTGATGGTCTTCCTCGAAGCCCTGTGATTATGCCGATAACATCCACCCGGAGGCCAGCAAAGACAAGGGCTCCACCGTCAACATCGGCATAATCCGGACATCGGAATAATGCCCC
>NZ_JBEPNA010000037.1:0-2002 GCF_040546025.1 Marisediminicola sp. UYEF4
CCGCCGCTGCGCGAGCAGCACATCACACCCGCGACCGCGAACCCGTGGCCGCATAAGAAAACCAATCAAACTGTCTCAAAAACTTGACGAGCGCAACCTTTCGAAGGGCGGTCTTAGTGGCCCCGTGGTCTATTGCGTAGTGGATCGCCTTGGCCGCGGCGACACGTCTCGTCTCGACTAGTTCCGCCACGTCAGCTTCGATCTTGGCCTCGGCCTCCGCGCGGAGCTTCCTGCGGATCGCTGGAATATCGGTGATGTTCTCTCGCCAGACTCGTCCGGCTTCCTGTATCGCTTGCAGGGTATTCATGAGTACATCCTGACATCGGCGGATCTTGGACCAAAACGGGCCCCGAGACGCCCTCGAGACAGGCCCTCGCTTCCCGGACAAACAGTCTTCGTAGGCGCACAACACGCACCCAGTAGTGACTTGAAAGCCGGTAACCGCCGCGGATCGCGTTTCGAGCAACGCCGTCACCATCATCGAGTTTGGTTGACGCAGCAGCCCGAGCACCACATCTCAGCCCACCAGCGGTCGTTGACCGAGGCGTTGCAACAGGCGACGGTAGCGATTCGAGGGATCTGAGGTGCACGACATCTCCCACATGATGGAGAGCTGACACCTTCGCAGGCGGATTCTTCTGCAGGCTAGTTCGACCAGCTAGGACCCTTCTCATTGACCACCCCGCGGGACATACTGAATGCATGACGTTCCTCAGCAAATGGCGGGCGCCGCTCCCGCCGTCGGAGCGGGTGCGCCGCGTCGCCGCCCGTGTCCGCGTGAACTCGGACAAACAAGTCGGCCGGACGACACCGCAGTGGATCCGTGACTTGGCCGCACGGCGCTAGACCGGGTCGACGCTCTCGATCCGTCCAAGTTGAATCACGTCGAGGCCACCAGCATCATTGCGGCACCGCGTCATTACGCCGGCGCGACCGACCGCGATCGGCTCTTTGAGGAGGACAGAGACGCAAAACCACTGCGAATCGACCCCCTCCACGGCGCTGACGGTCGCGGTTCCGTCGCTGATCGAGACGATGATCGAACAATTCGGGCTGGCGACGCGGTACTCCCCGGGCGGTGTTTGTCGGGTGGGTTCCATTGGTACAGCCTCCCATGCACTGCAGTCGGTGCCGGTGTACTGCCGGTGGAGGTCCAGAATGCGCCGTGATTGACCGTCAATATCCGGAAACCGAGAGACCGGAACGCCCTAAAACTCGGGACTATCGCGACCGTGACGGTCGTCTGAAGGCGAGAGCGCCACGTTTACACCGTGGGTGTCATGGGTTCGAGCCCGGTAGGGTCCACCAAGATGGGCGGCCTGCCATCGTCTTTTTCTCTACTGTTCACCGAGTCAAACTTCGGACCGCTACAGATGCTCCCGCGGAGCGCGCCGTGCCGGCAGCTCCTCACGAACGAAGATGATCGCGAGAAGATCAATACTGCGCCGCCAATAGCGAACAGGCTGAGAGCACTGAAACCGATGATCCCAGGCCACCCCGGCTCCGGTCCGCCCAGACTTGCCCAGTCATATCCGGGCGTTCTCCCGAGAACGCATATGCCCAGCAGAGCTGCGATACTCGCGAGGAGCATGCGGCCAGTACCGAGCAGGTGGACATATGCAGTACGGATACGACCCGAATCGACCGGGAATAGCCGGAACTCGAATCAGCCGGATGCGCGCTACTTGCTCGTAAAGACGGGAATTATTGCTGTAGTTGCAGGATGCTCAAAATCTGACCGGGCTACAGGGGGTCGCAGGTTCAAATCCTGTCAGCCCGACAAAAGCAAAATGCCTGATCAAAAGGGTATTTTGTGACGTCGCATGAGCGGTGGTGTGCCGGTCTTGGACCCAAATATGTACCCGCTGAACCCCTTGACTCGACATGGTCAAGGGGTTCAGGTGCTTCTAGACGATATGAGTACGGCGCTTACCTCTTGAGGCTGGGGCCCCCGTTCGAGTAGACGTGGGTTACCAGCCTGCGGAGGTTGGCCTATCCACAG
>NZ_JBEPNA010000038.1:0-1805 GCF_040546025.1 Marisediminicola sp. UYEF4
TCTGAAGCCATTTGATTGATCCCTTCGGGGTGAGACGTTTGGTCTAGCACACGACCCTATGCTGGTGCGGTTAGCGTATTAACAGGTGTGACGCAGGAAGGTAGCTGAGCCGGGCGATGGTTGTCCCGGTCTAAGGATGTAGGCCGAGAGAAAAGGCAAATCCGTCTCTCACATAGGCTGAGACCCGATGGGTACCCCTCACGGGGGAAATCAGTGATCCTATGCTGCCAAGAAAAGCATCGACGCGAGGTTCAAGTCACCCGTACCCCAAACCGACTCAGGTGTTCAGGTAGAGAATACCAAGGAGATCGAGAGAATCGTGGTTAAGGAACTCGGCAAAATGCCCCCGTAACTTCGGGAGAAGGGGGGCCTGAGGCGTGAAGGGACTTAGCTCCTGAAGCGCTGTAAGGCCGCAGAGACCAGTGGGAAGCGACTGTTTACTAAAAACACAGGTCCGTGCCAAGTCGCAAGACGATGTATACGGACTGACGCCTGCCCGGTGCTGGAAGGTTAAGAGGAACGGTTAGCCGCAAGGCGAAGCTGAGAATTTAAGCCCCAGTAAACGGCGGTGGTAACTATAACCATCCTAAGGTAGCGAAATTCCTTGTCGGGTAAGTTCCGACCTGCACGAATGGCGTAACGACTTCCCAGCTGTCTCAACCGCGAACTCGGCGAAATTGCACTACGAGTAAAGATGCTCGTTACGCGCAGAAGGACGGAAAGACCCCGTGACCTTTACTACAGCTTGGTATTGGTGTTCGGAGTGGCTTGTGTAGGATAGGTGGGAGACTGTGAAGCTGGCACGCTAGTGCTGGTGGAGTCATCGTTGAAATACCACTCTGGTCACTTTGGATATCTAACTACGAACCGTAATCCGGTTCTGGGACAGTGCCTGGTGGGTAGTTTAACTGGGGCGGTTGCCTCCCAAAAAGTAACGGAGGCGCCCAAAGGTTCCCTCAACCTGGTTGGTAATCAGGTGTCGAGTGTAAGTGCACAAGGGAGCTTGACTGTGAGAGTGACAACTCGAGCAGGGACGAAAGTCGGGACTAGTGATCCGGCAGTGGCTTGTGGAAGCGCTGTCGCTCAACGGATAAAAGGTACCTCGGGGATAACAGGCTGATCTTGCCCAAGAGTCCATATCGACGGCATGGTTTGGCACCTCGATGTCGGCTCGTCGCATCCTGGGGCTGGAGTAGGTCCCAAGGGTTGGGCTGTTCGCCCATTAAAGCGGTACGCGAGCTGGGTTTAGAACGTCGTGAGACAGTTCGGTCCCTATCCTCTGCGCGCGCAGGAAATTTGAGAAGATCTATCCCTAGTACGAGAGGACCGGGATGGACGAACCTCTGGTGTGTCAGTTGTTCCGCCAGGAGCACCGCTGATTAGCTACGTTCGGAATGGATAACCGCTGAAAGCATCTAAGCGGGAAGCCAGCTTCAAGATGAGATTTCCATACCTTCGGGTGAGAGGCTCCCAGCTAGACTACTGGGTTGATAGGCGGGATGTGGAAGCGAGGACTAAAGACTCGTGAAGCTGACCCGTACTAATAAGCCGATAACTTGATAACACCAAAACTGTGTTTATAAACAGCACAGGGTGCCCGCGTCCACTATGTGGTTCCTGATCTACGGTCGGGAACTTGTACAAACGAACTATCGTTTGTCTGTTCACTTTGTAAATCAACAAGTGTTACGGCGGCCATAGCGAGAGGGAAACGCCCGGTCACATTCCGAACCCGGAAGCTAAGACTCTCAGCGCCGATGGTACTGCAAGGGGGACCTTGTGGGAGAGTAGGACACCGCCGGACT
>NZ_JBEPNA010000039.1:0-1746 GCF_040546025.1 Marisediminicola sp. UYEF4
CTAGGTGCGCGGGTCGGAATCGGGTGACGTGGCGGGCGGCGTTGGCTCTGGCGTCGCGCGGTGACGATCGTGGGCCGGAGAACGGGTGGCTTCTTTCGACGTGTCGGGGTCGGGATCGCACCGCGGTGGGCTCGGGGCAGCTGTTGGCGGCTTCCTGCTCCGCCTGGGACCCCTGGGACGACCCCTGGGGAGGGCTATGCGGGCGCCAGAGCGGCGGCTGTGGCACGGTGGAGCTTGCGCAGGTTGTGGCAGATCGTGTGGAGCAGCCATTCGCCTTGCGCGCCAGCGAGTCCGCGCAATCGTAGCTGTCCGGCGTTTTGCCGGGTCTTCATCTGCCCGAACGCTGGTTCAACGATCGCTTTGCGGCGCGCGTAGCCGGCGCGGCCCTGCTCGGTGCGCAGCGCGTGCGCCATCCTCTCCCGCCGACTCACACCTTCCGGGTCCGGGTCTCCGACGCCGGTAGCAGGGAAACTTTCGCCATGACGTTGCCGTCCCGTCGCGATCAGGACCTGGGCATCGAGATCCTCGGCGGCTTCGAGGTTGTCTTCCGAGCAGTATCCCGCGTCAGCGAGGACGGCGGCCGGGGAACGATCGATCCCTGCCGCAGCGAGGTTCCGGGTGGTCTGCTCGGTCATCGGGACGAACTGCTGGATATCGGTGGCCTGCTGGGTGACCTCGGCGGTCAGCACGATCTGGTGGGCCTCATCGACAACGGCCTGAGCGTTGAACGCGTAATCGAACCCGCGGTTGGTCTTCATCATCCGCGCCTCGGGATCGGTGAAATTGCGTTGCGCTTTCGGCTTCGGCACCGCCCTGTCCACCGCAGCCGCCACGGCCGCGTCGGCCTGCTCAGCGGACTGACCGGCGGCCTCGGCCTTCTTCCGCGCCGCGGCTTCTGCCTTCTCAGCAGCGTCGGCCTCGATCGCGTCCCTCGCCGCCCGCAGTTTCGCCAGGCGCCCCTCACGGCGGGCCAGCTCCGGGGCGACCTCATCCCCGCGCCGGTCCTCACCGAACTGCTGATCCTCGGCCTCATCGACAGCCTCCGCCTCAGCGAGGAGCGCATCGACCTCGGCTTGGAGCTGATCGATCTTCGGGACGATCCGGTCATAACTCATCGCCTTATGCCGAGACGCGTTCGCTGCCAGCTTCGTGCCATCCAACGCGACACGCCCCAACCGCACCAGCCCCGCCTCCGCACACACCCGCAGCACCTGCAGGAACAACCCCGGCAGCGCGTCCAGGTGGCGGCGACGGAACCGGGCCAGGGACCGGTAATCCGGCGCCTGGTTGCCCGACAGCCACCGGAAGGCAATGTCGCGCTTGCAACGCCGCTCCAACTCACGCGAAGACGTCACCCCGGTCGCGTACGCGAACAGCAGCAGCTTCAGCATCATCCGCGGGTCATACGGCGGGGCACCCGAGACGGACGCGTACGACGCGTAGATCGGCGTCAGATCCAGAAGATCTTCAACGACCTCGGAGATGAACCGGGCCTCGTCATCGTCGTCCAGCCAGTCATCCAGACTCGGTGGCAGCAGGAAGCTCTGCCCCTGGTCATACCCGCGAAACGCCTTGGCCGCACCCGCCGGCACTCCCGATCCCGGCGCCCGCGCCTCACCCGACTCGACCTCGAACAAGCCCTCCGGGCCAGCAGTCACCAACATGAACCGATTCTCCCAGCGCCGCGCACTGCCCACCGGATTCACCTCGGCGCGTTAACCAGAAAGTTCTGACCCACGCACCTAG
>NZ_JBEPNA010000040.1:0-1483 GCF_040546025.1 Marisediminicola sp. UYEF4
GCTTACCTCTTGAGGCTGGGGCCCCCGTTCGAGTAGACGTGGGTTACCAGCCTGCGGAGGTTGGCCTATCCACAGTCGAACTTTGGAGGCCCCAGTTGAACGAATATCGTAGTTATGTTGGTCTGGATGTGCACGCCCGCACAACGCAGGGGTGTGTGATCGATGCCGATACCGGCGAGATCGTGCACCGGAAGCTGTCGGCGAGCACGCCCGAGATCGTGGCGTGGGTGGCGTCGTTGCCGGGCCCACAGATCGCCACCTATGAGGCCGGGCCCACCGGGTTTAGTCTCTACCGCCAGCTGCTGGCTGCGGGAATCGGCTGCCAGGTTGCCGCACCGTCGAAGCTGCAACGCCCTGTCGGCGACCGGGTGAAAACGGATACTCGGGATGCTGAACACTTAGCGAAGCTGTTGCGCCTCGGGCAGATCGTCGTAGTGACCGTCCCGACGGTGGAGGCCGAGACGGTGCGGGATGTGGTGCGGGCTCGCGAAGACACCCGGCAGGTGTTGATGGGTAACCGGCACCAACTGTCGAAGCTGTTGCTGCGCCACGGACTCGTCTACGACGAAGGCGCCGCCTGGACAGGCAAACACGACCGGTGGTTGCGAGAGCACCGAACCTCCGGCGACCGGTCGTTCACGACCGCGTTCGACGCCTACTACGAGGCCGTCACCCAAACAGTGGCCCGTCGTGACCGGCTCGATAAGGTGATCGAGGACCTTGCTGCGAACTCGTCGTTCACCCCGATGGTGGACCGACTCGGTTGCCTGCGTGGGGTCTCCGCGCTGACCGGGTTGGCGTTGGCGGTCGAGATCGGCGACTGGAGGCGGTTTACCGGCAAAACCATCGGCTCCTTCGTCGGACTGGTTCCCTCGGAGTACTCCTCCGGGCAATCCAGGGTTCAGGGCGGGATCACGAAAACGGGCAACTCCCACGTCCGCCGGCTGCTCGTCGAGGCCGCCTGGCAACACCGCCGCGACTACCGCCCGACTCCCACCTCGGTGATGCAGGCCCGGTGGGAGAAAGCCCCAGCGCTTGCTCGTCTCCGCGGCCAGGAGGGGAACGTGCGCCTGCACCGGCAGTGGGTCGCGTTCACCGCCCGCAGGAAACGGCCCGTCGTGGCCAACACCGCCATCGCCCGCGAGCTCGCCGGCTGGTGCTGGTCGCTGGCCGTCATGGACGACTGACCCCAGACCGCTGATCATCATCCGGTGTGTGTCGGCGAACACGTGGAGCAACCCGCTATACAGCTATGAGCAGCAGCAACCGATGCTGCGACGCTCGATTTCTAGACCCGCGGTACCTCTCCAGCTCGAACACTTCGCCCTGCGGTAACCAACCCGCGCATATCAGCCTGACCGTGAACATCGACAACGACACGTTCGACACCACCGACTCGATGACCAGCAGAAGCGGCGCCCGGGAACGATCATCCCGGACGCCGCTTCACCCTGCCCACTTGACAAAAGCAACTACATATCAG
>NZ_JBEPNA010000041.1:0-1380 GCF_040546025.1 Marisediminicola sp. UYEF4
CGCGTTGACTCATAAGAAACCTCCGCGTAGCACCATTCGTTGCCTCATGTGAAAACCTCCGCTTCGGCGTGGTTCGAGTCGTGGGCGGTGGATGTGGGTTACGCCCGTTTCTATGGAGCTGACGATGACGCAGCGGCAGGCTGTGACGATGAAGAAGGCGCTCGCGTATCGGAGCGCCGACCGGGCCGGCAAGGGCAGGATACTGACCGAGCTGGTGGAGCTGACCGGGTGGCATCGCGACTACGCCCGGGCGGCGTTGCGGGCCGCGTTGACGCTCAAGGTGGTCAAGCCCAGGGCAGGGCGGGCGCCCACCTACGGGCCGGTCGTGACGCGGGCGCTGGTGAAGTGCTGGGCGGTGCTTCGGGCACCGGCAGGCAAGCGCCTCGCGCCGATGCTGCCGGTGCTGGTGCCGCTGCTGCGCCGCGATGACGAGCTCGACCTCACCGACGCCGAGGCGGCCCTGCTGGTGCGGATGAGCGCGGCGACGATCGATCGGCGGCTCGCGCCGGAGCGGGCGAAGCTACTCTCCCGCGGCCGGTCGCATACCAAGCCCGGGACGCTGTTGAAGTCGCAGATCCCGATCCGCACCTGGGCCGACTGGGACGATGCGGTCCCGGGGTTTGTGGAGATCGATCTGGTCGGCCACGAGGGCGGGAACGCGTCGGGCGAGTTCTGTTTCACCCTGACCGTCACGGACATCGCGACCGGGTGGACGGTGAACCGGTCGGTCAGGAACAAGGCCGAGAAGTGGGTGTTCGAGGCACTCATGCACGTGCGCCGGGTATTCCCGTTCCCGATCATCGGCATCGATTCCGACAACGGGTCCGAGTTCATCAACCACCACCTGTTCGACTACTGCGTGGCGAACAAGATCACCTTCACCCGGTCCCGGGCGAGTCATAGCAACGATGGTGCCCACGTCGAGCAGAAGAACTGGACGCACGTGCGCGAGCTCGTCGGCTACCACCGCTACGACACCCCGGCAGAGCTCGCCCTGCTGAACGAGATCTGGGAACTCGACCGGGTATTCACGAACTACCTGCTGCCGCAGCAGAAGCTCGTGTTCAAGCAGCGCAACGGAGCGAAAGTGACCAAGCGGTACGACGCCGCGACCACCCCGCACCAGCGCGCCATCGCCCGCGACGACATGCGCAAGATGCCGATCATCAGGATGAACGCGGAGTTCAAACGAGTCCACCCCGCAGCCCAGTCCCGACAGATCCTCGCGCTCACCGGACAGCTCGAAACGCTCACGCTGGCGAAGAAACCCGCCACCGTGAAACCGGTCGTGAACCAGGCCCACACCCGGTGAGCTCCGCGGAGGTTTTCATCCGAGGCAATGAATCAAACTTCGCGGAGGTATTGACATGAGGCAACAGG